>JBDLIL010000081.1:0-1737 GCA_039714855.1 Patescibacteria group bacterium | reverse complement strand
GGGAATTTTTGCTTAAGATAATTGAGTCCTGATTGGTATCAAGATTAAATTGATGCAAGTGAACAGTATCTGCTTCGAAGGAAGTATAGTAAATCAAGCCACTTTTTGACCAAAAAGCATCTCCCACAGTATAAGGAGAAGAGTAATATTTATTCTCTGAATTTTTGGAGAGAATGTCAATCTGGTTGTCTTTAATTGCTACCAGCTTCTTGATTGCTACTGTGGTCTTAGTATTTAAGTCGATGAGAGTAAGGTCTCCATTATTATTCATTATCAATCTTTTACTATCTGGAGCCCATGAAGGAAAGCTTCTTGGCAAATTATGTCCTATATCTTTTTCAAATTTAGGTGGACTGATTTTGAATGCCCCATCGCTATTAAGACAGTGAAACCAATAACCATCTCCCCAAGAAATAATTATCGTTGCATCATTAGGCGAAAAATTATCAGCAGATCCAAAGGGACTTAGTTGTAAATTTTTTTTAAAAGCAGGGCGCATGTTGCTTCCATCACTATCGCTGATAGATTCACCAATTCCATCATTCCTATAAAGAATTCTGGGTTGGGCTGCATCTGAGAGAATGCAGCTAGAATTATTTTCTTTATAATCTAAGTTGACTGGTCGCATGAATATCAGCGAAAGAACACTAAATATCGTAAATTGAGCAACAATAGTTAATCCTAACAATGAAACTGCAGAAACAGATAGTATTGCTAGATATCTTTTAATTTCCTTGTGTTTTCTATTTTTTAAGTAAGCAAAGAGAAGTGATATTAAGTAGATGCCAATAGTGATTAATAACCATATTGTAAACAAATTCCCTTTTGTCCAACCTTCAGCTAGCCAATTGGGATTTTCAGTGGAGGGTGACTCGTGCCAGAATAAACTGTAAGGGATAGATACTCTGTCCCACTCGTAATAAATTTTGTTGTATATAAAGAAGTCCCAAAACAAATTGGCTAAAAATGCTAACACTATGATACTGATGGCGAAAATGAATATTGATGGCAACTTCTTTTTACGCCCAATTATTTTTTTAAAAATGGCTGGAACCAAAAAAGCGGGAAGAATGATCGAGAAAACAAAAGGGAGAACGTAAAAAATTCCCAATATAAACAAGAAGCCTCGTAAATCTGTTGGCATAACTTGTATTGTACAGGAATTTTTCTAACAATTTTCAAAACTCTCACATATTCGATTGGTTCGGTTTTACGGCACGATCGGGAGCAATTTTTCCTCGAGTGTGACCCTTAGGAAATTATTTTACAACTCTTTTCAACAAAAGTTAATAGATCTGGGGTACTTGATTAAGAACTTCGAGATGCAGCCGTTAGTCTTGAATTTAGCCTCGACTTAATTACTTACTATTGTGAAATACAACAAAACTAGGGTCATGAAATATATGAGGAAAACTTAATAACTAAATTAGTTTATTTTAATTAGTGTAAATAATGACTAAATTCCAGTATCATTATCATATTCTATAAAAACACTCACAATTAATCTCATGTCAGAAAATCCTAATGCTGATTTGCCATCTCCCGCTGAAGATAATGATGCTCATTCTGCAGAAAAAATAAGTGATGTCGAAACAGAAAAGCTTATAGGGCAATTTGTTCAAGACCTTTGGAGGAGATCTGTCAAGCGCCCCTTTTCGTAGACACGGAGTGTAAATACTCGGCGTGGAATCTGGAGGGTGGCATTTTTAGAGCAGAGTGAATTCTGATGTGGTTGTA
>JBDLIL010000080.1:0-2084 GCA_039714855.1 Patescibacteria group bacterium | reverse complement strand
AATGAAGCAGAAATTATTATTTGAAAATGTTAAGGGTTTTGATTGGGATGATGGAAATATTAAGAAGAATAAGATTAAGCACAAGGTTGATATAAAAGAAGCTGAAAGAATTTTTTTTAACAAGCCTTTAATAATAATTGAAGATGAAGGGCATTCGCAAAAAGAAAAAAGACACATTGCTTTTGGAAAAACTGACAAAGGAAGATTGTTAATAGCAGCGTTCACTATAAGAGATAGTAGGTTTAGAATTATTTCAGTTAGAGATCAGAATAAAAGAGAAAGGAGATATTATGATAAAGCAAAAAATTAAAAAAATTCCTAAATTTAAAACTGAAGATGAGGAAAGGGATTTTTGGGCAAAAAATAGCCCTTTGGATTATTTTAATATGAGTAATCCGATAGTTAACCCTTTGTTTCCAAATCTAAAACCAAGCACTAAAACTATTTCTCTGCGCTTGCCTGCAAATTTGTTGGATGGCCTAAAGATTTTGGCGAATAAAAAAGATGTGCCTTATCAGTCTATGATGAAGATGTTTTTGGCAGAAAAATTAGAGCAAGAGCAAAAGCTATCTTATTAAAATAAATCTATTTATTACATTCCCACCAAATATTTCGCACCCCAGGCGCGATAATTAGAAAAGTATTTTTTCTCACTAATTACATTGTCATTTTTATCCCTTATGAGGTGAGTAAATTCAGCCTTTATCCCGGGGGTAGCGCGCTCTATTTGTCGTCTTACCCCAGTGGGCAAATCTGGACTAGGAATAAATTGTGTAGCTGGTGGGGAAGTATAGCCATAAGTTTTGTGATCTATTATCTCAGCTGATCTGCCATCACTAGTGCCGTAAATTTCCACCTTCATGTAGAGATTTTTGCTATCGACTTCATTGTGAATTAAAATATGGTTCGGCGTGTCATTAACAAATCTAAGATCTACATTGCCAGTATAAACAGTGGCATCCACACCAGGTTTGCTGTTAAGCTCATAATAGCTAACTCGGTAACTATGAGGCAGACGCCTAGTAATATTTAGTCCAGCATCCAAAGCAGAGCGGAAAACAGTGGTGCTAACCTGACAAACACCGCCCCCATCTCCCAAGACAGTGGCTCCTTTGTTGATTACGTAGGCACTTTTAAAACCCGTTCTTTTAGAAACTTCGCCCAAGGTTTTAACCAAAGAAAACTCTTCACCAGGAGCAACAATGCTGTTGTTGATTAACTTTGAAGCGTGGGCGACATTGTGGATTCTATTGGGGATAGAGTGTTCATAGTGGCTGTCACCAAAGCCAATCAGCTTTTTAATTCCAAGTTTATTGGTTTTGTCCAATGCTGTTTTAGGGGGAGTTTTTTTCACCAATAGTTCTTTTTTATAAAATTGTTGAGATTTGTCGCACTGCGTTTCTTCACAATTTTTATCATCGATTTCTTTTATAAATTTTGTTATTTGTTCTTTTGTTTTCTCTAGATCTAGTTCCAGCCCATCTCTAGGGGGAAGAAACTCAAAAACTTCCAAACTTTCTTTATCGAAGTTGAAGACAGCGTCTGATGCTTGGCGATTTGTTTGTTTGGCCAAATCCGCTACTTTTTTTTCCAGTCTCTTCTCATCAGCTCCCTCTGGAAAACTTAATAATTCAATTAGAGCTTGATCGTTTAATTGTCGATTTAAGTCTTTTCCCTGAAATTCTAAAAATATGTTTACGAATTTCAGAGCTCTGTTTTTGGCAATAATTGTTTCTTCAGGATTTAGCTCCGCTCCTCTAGATGCCACTTTGGCTTCAAAGTTATTATTTTTAGCTTGGATATTATCTAAAATTTCCCTTACTGTTTCTTTTATTAAAACTTCTCTTCCTATTTGACCACTGTTCATTTTTAGGCTAGAAGTAGAGCCGCTATATATCAGGTTTGCCGAAGGAAAGCTGTGATTTGTGTTTATTTTTTTGGCTAGCTCTTCTAGCATCTGAGTGGTTTTTTCTTCATTAGTTCTAATTTGAGAATTAAAATTTGGTTTTTGTTCTTGCGATTTCCAAATGGAGTAGAGTTTGTAGAGAAAATTTCTGCTTCTACTAAATTCAAAAGCAGTATTT
>JBDLIL010000079.1:0-2105 GCA_039714855.1 Patescibacteria group bacterium | reverse complement strand
TGAACAATTGGGTAAAGAAGGAGAAGAAAAATTAAAAAAAATACTAACATGGCAAGAACGCGAAATAAAACGAGAACAAAAAATATTCATTGAAATTCTCAAAGAAAAGTCATCAGAAAGCATCCAAGCCTTCGATGACTCATTGGGCAAACTCTCTGGCGAACTAAGAGAAATCGTTACTATTGCCATCACTCAAGCTGCTAAAGAATCTAGTCAAGAGTTACACAATACACAAAAACAAAGAATAGATGAACTGGCTAAAAAAACCGAAGGCATGTTGGCGACGATCAGTAAAAAAGTACTTCACAAATCTCTTGACCAAGAAGCTCAACAACAGTTGTTAATGCAAGCCTTAGAGGAAGCTTGGGAGCAAAGAATTTTGACTGATGAAAAATACTAGATCCTTAATTGATCCTGTGTCCGATGCTATACATACTCAAAAAGAACTTGAGTTTTTACTGTTGAGTTTGGAAAATTTCAAAAAAATAATTTCAGCAACTAGTAGAAGAAGAAAAACCTCAAATATTTTCAAACAATTACCAAACAACCTCGCCGCAGCAATACAAGAAAGTTGGCGACTCTACCAAGAAGAAAATCCTACAGCCAACCCGGATAGTTTTATTAAAACTATAGAAAAGCAATTGCTAGATCTGCCAAAAATTCAACTTTCAACTGCTTTTCAACCAAGTCAATTACAAGCAGAAAAAATATGTGATTGGCTTAGAACAAAATTTAAAAATAGGGAAATTATTATCGAAATTAAATTTAACCCAAGCTTGGTAGCGGGATGCATTCTTGAACACCAAGGTAAACGCTATGATCTAAGTGTTTCTACTCAAATTTCCAGTTATGCCAAATAAAAAACAATTAATCAGCGAATATGGTGTAGTGGAATATGTTAGACATCCTCTGGCTAAAATCAAAGGACTTCCCTCCATCCAAACTGGAGAACTGGTAAAATTTGGTCAAGGAGATTATGGTCAGGTGATCTCTTTTGATTCTGATTTTGTCAATGTCATGTCATTTGCTCAATCCCCCACTAAAATCGGAGATACTGTCACAAGGATTGATAAAAAACTGAGTGTAGACGCTGGTCCTCATCTGCTGGGAAGAGTAATTGATCCTTTGGGGCAACCTCAATTTGGCCAGGATATTAAAAAAAATGAAGACAATTTTAGACTGATTGATCAAAAACCCCCTCCATTATCAGAACGTAGACCAATTACAAATTTCTTGCGCACAGGCACCAGTATTGTAGATAGCATTTTGCCTTTAGCAAAAGGACAGAGACAAATTATTACCGGAGACAGAAATACAGGAAAAAGCACCTTTGCCAAAAAACTAGTCAAAACCCAAGTAAATGACGGCAATATAGTTATTTATGCCTCAATATCAAAAAAAATGAATGCTGTGAAACGAATTTATTCATATTTTGAAAAAAATAATTTACTAAAAAACATAGTTATGGTAGCTACCTATGCCCAAGACCCAGCTAGCCTAATAACCCTTACGCCATTTACTGCCATGACTATTGCCGAGTATTTTAGAGATCAAGGACACGATGTAGTGGTAATTCTAGATGATTTATCTAGCCACGCCCGATCTTACAGAGAAATTGCACTCCTAAACCGACAATTTCCAGGAAGAGATTCATATCCTGGAGATATCTTCTATTTGCATGCCAGGATATTGGAAAGAGCTGGCACAATAAAAAATCCCCAAAAAGGAAATAAAGAAACTATTAGCATCAGCTGCTTACCTATAGCCGAAACTAACAACAATGATCTTACCGGGTATATCATTTCAAATCTTATTAGTATTACTGATGGTCATATCTTGTTCGACACTACTCTATTTCAACAAGGACGGCGTCCCGCCATCAATCCCAGTCTTTCCGTCACTCGTGTAGGAAAACAAACTCAATCACCTCTGCAAAGAGATATTACTAGAACCCTAACTACTTTCTTGAGCAAGTACGAAAAAGCGAAAGCTATGACCCATTTTGCTGCTGAACTTAGTCAAGAAAGTCAAAATATGATTCGCAGAGGTTCTCATCTGTGGGCATTTTTCACTGAAACCAGTGATTTTATTATTCCCCTAGAGGT
>JBDLIL010000078.1:0-2650 GCA_039714855.1 Patescibacteria group bacterium | reverse complement strand
GTTGAGCATTAGTTTGGGTAACGAGTTCTTTCCGAAGCTGCATGGTTTTTCTCCATGGAGAAAAACCATCCTTTTTGATCTCTATATTATAAGACCCAGGTTCTAAATAAAGTGTATCATCAGTAGCTGTGGCCAATTCTCCATTTATAAATACTTGCGCTCCAGTAGGGAATGAGTTTGCAGCTAAGAGCCCAGTATCTTGGACAACTCCTTTATCAGTTAAACGAATGTTGCCTTTAGCATATTGGATAGCGATAAGTGTACCAATTATAATAAAAATAGCAGAGAAGAAAGTATAAAGTACTCTGAAGTTAATTTTACTAAACATAAGGTATTATAGCTTGATATGAAATTTCTTTCATTACATAAAAAAATCGGTCTTGATTTGGGTAGTGATCGTATTCGAATCTGCGATGATTTTGGAGATATATTGGTTGATGAACCAAGTTGTATAGCTGTAGATGATAAAAATCAAAAGGTTTTGGCAGTGGGTTTTGAAGCATTAGAAATGAGAGAAAGAGTAGGGAGTAATATTAAGGTATATCATCCGATTCAATCGGGAATTGTGCTCGATTCTCAAATTTTATTAGCCCTGTTAAAAGTGTTTTTCTCTAGAGTTTTATCTAATTATCAATTGCTAAGACCAACAGTGGCTGTTAGTACACCGGCTTCTATTTACAAAGTAGATCAAGAAGCCATTGCCCAAGTTTTGCATGAATTGGGCGCTGGAGAAATTATTACTGTAGCATCTCCTTTGGCAGCTAGTATCGGATCTGGAGTTCCTATTGCTCAATCTACTGGTTCTTGTGTGTTGCATATGGGTAAGGGGTTAGTGGAAGCGTCTATTATTTCTCTTGGGTCCTTACTTGTTACAAAACAGTCACAGTATGCTGGTAGTTATGTTGATGAGCGAATCCAGCATCAAATAGGTAAAATTTACTCGCTTAAGATTGGTTTAGAAAGTGCTGAAGAAATAAAAAAGACGTTTTTGTCTTTGAAAAATAATAAAGACCCGATTTCTATTAGTGGCAAAACTAAAATTGATGATTCTCCACAAGAATTAAAGATAGATAATGGTGAATTTTTAACTTCGACTCACGACTTAGTGGATCGATATGTTAATTTAATTAAATCTGTATTAAGAGAGACTCCTCCAGAATTAAGTTCAGATATTATCGATAGAGGCATTTTATTAACGGGAGGTTTTTCTCAGTTAGAAGGATTAAGGGAATATTTAGCTCAGAAATTGGAGATTGCTATACTGAATGTAGAGAGTCCTGAATTAGTTGTAGTAAAAGGCATAGCAACCATATTAGATCATTTAGAATTATTTAAAGAAAGCGTGGGGTATCAGTAAATGTGGGTTTCTTGACAAAGATGTCTTCTTCTTCTATTCTCAGGCTCAATGCAGATCTTCAAAAAGAAAGCTTATCAGAAGCCTAAAACCATAGATGAGGCCAGATTAAATCCTCTTTATAGAGGTAAGATAGTTATTGAAAGCCCTGAGGGGCTTTATTCAACTACTAGAGGTGAGAATGCTGTTAAAAAATATAAAAAATTAGAGAAAAAATATCCACTTAACTCTTTGGTTACCACAGTAATTCCTAAGGGTCTCATGACAACTATGGCTCACAAATACTCTATATGAGTAGAGTAACTGATTATTTCAGAAATTTTTTTTACAGAAAATCAGTAAGTTTCTCTTTCAAAAAAGATGACACTCGGGTTTTGGGTGCAATTTACCAGCCTGTAGCAAAGGTGTATTTTCTCTCTGATTTTGATAATAAGTGGCGCAGCATTCAGATGTTAGTTGATACAGGAGCTGACTATAGTATTTTGCCAAAATATGCTGTTTCTCTTTTAGAAATCGATCTGAAGAAATCTAAAAGAGTAGTGGAGTCCGTGGGCATTGGTGGAAGTCAAAAAGTTAGTTTCATTGAGAAGACTAAAGTAAAAATTGGTTCATTTAAAAGAGAAATACCTGTGGGAATAGCGCATAGCAACAAATTGCCTCCCATTATGGGCAGGCACTTATTTTTTGAAACTTTTAATGTCAGTTTTAATAAAAGGAATAAGCTAATTTTTAAAAATTAGCTAAGCTTTATATATACTCTTATAAGATATTTTTTCATGTATTTTTGATCATTTTTTTTGTTTTTTTGTAAATTATTTTTTTATTATTATTTTTTTTACTCAGTATTTAGTTTCAAATTAGTGTTTTTATTGCCAAAATTATGGTCTTTATGTTTTTGTTAAATACTCAAGAATAAAATTACTCAAAACCTCAAAAGATACTAACAAATTGTTTTTTGATCAATATTGCTATTTTTGGGTTTTATGTAGTAAATACACATGATTTCGCTTTTTATTTGCTAATTTTTTTATAAGATACGAATATAATCCAAAACAAAGAGTTTAAAATTAAGATTTTTTGCTAAATAAAAGTTTTTTTAATTAATTTGCAAAAATTATTACCTGATGGAATCACGGCTTCACAAAAATTAGCATAAAGGCTAAAATTTCTTAGGGTCAGTTTCGCCCTTAATATTAATGATCGCAATAGTCAAATATATGAAAAAGAGCCAAACATCAACCCATTTATTCGAACTAAACATTTTTGGCAAATCAAAGTCTAGTTTGCTAGATATTT
>JBDLIL010000077.1:0-2938 GCA_039714855.1 Patescibacteria group bacterium | reverse complement strand
TCAGGGTTATAAAATTTAGATTTATCGTGAATAATTACGGCGGTTTTTAGACCCAGAAAGTGATAAACAGGTCCCATCCAGCCCACACCAATTTCTGCCAAATAATCGTTTACGGTAATTAAGTGAGCACCTTTTTCTAATAAAGCATTTAGGTATAAAGGGCAAGTAACTGTCAGGGTTTTTCCTTCGCCAGTTTTTTGCTCTGTCACCATATTATTGTGTAAAGCAATACCAGCTATAAGTTGTACATCGAAATGTCGCATGCCCAAAACGCGTCTAGAAACCTCTCTCACTGTGGCGAAGGCTTCAGGGAGCAATTCATCTAAAATTTCTTTTTCTGTTTTACCAGCTTTTTTGTCTTTGGCAATTAGTTTTTTAAATTTGTCAGTTTGTTTGGCCAATTTATCATCAGATAGTTTCTTAATTTTTGCTTCCAAGGCATTAATTTTATCTACCTGTTTTTGGTATTTATCCAGGGCACGCTTATTTTCATCAAATAGATTTTTGAATAGCTTTAGCATAG
Organism: Patescibacteria group bacterium; assembly: GCA_039714855.1. Taxonomy (GTDB): domain Bacteria; phylum Patescibacteriota; class Microgenomatia; order UBA1400; family PJMF01; genus JBDLIL01. The sequence goes on along the minus strand of JBDLIL010000077.1, from coordinate 2,415 downwards.
GGGTGCATTATTGCAGAAGTTGCTATTTAAAGCAATTTATATTATGCCAGAAATCCCCCAGAATTTGTTATTATTTTTTTCTTTTTAGAAGTGCGTATCCCACAGCTCCAATTAGCAGTATTGGTAATCCCAATATTAGCAAGCGGATTCCGGATATGGAGAGATCTCGATACATGTTAATACTATCTTTGATGGCGATTTTAATTTCGTCTATGAGAGAAGCTCTGTCTGGATCAATTACAGGCAGCTCTGATTCCTTAGTAGAAATACTAATATTAATAGTGCTCATTGCAGCAGCACCTTCTAGGTTGTCTAGTCTAGCTTGAGTGCGCTCAATGCGTTCTCTAATGTTGGTCAATTCTCTTTGTACTTGCAGAGTATCTTGGACAGTTTTGGCTTGACTCATGATCTTTAATAGTTGAGTTTCGCTGGCTTTTAGGTTGTTTAGCTGAGCTTCCATATCCACTTTTCTTTCAGTTTCATCTGAAGCTGAAATATTTTCGCTAGTTACTTTTTCTGCTAAAGATTTAATTTCTGCCAAAGCTTGTTCTAGCCGATTAACTGGTACCCTTACTGTCATTTGTGCATTAATACTCCCTTTATTTCTCTGATTTTCATAAATATTAGAATTGGTCACCAGACCATCAAAGCTTTTAATTTTATTAGTAATATTATCTACTAATTTCTGAGTATTATTTGTTACTAGAGAAAGCGAAGCATTTTTAATAATGGTTCTCTCAACATCAGGAGTGAAGTCATCGTACCCTGGTTCTATTGGCATTGGCATAATTTCAGCTCTGCCAGCTGTCATTTTTTCTTTAATTTCGATGTTGTCGTTTTCAGCCATACCCACCATGGGGATACCACGTTCTACCCAACTATCAGTTTGTACAGATTGAGATTTTCTAAAAACTGATTTAGCACTAAGTAAACCAAGGATTGGTAGACCAATTAAAATTGCAGCAATAAGGATGAGGATATTTTTTTTCATATTTCGACTTCGCTCAATACAAGTATATTTAGTATAGCAGGTTTTTGTTTACTCAATTACTTTTTTATTAATATATTTTTGCAACACTTCTGGTACTCTGATACTGCCGTCGGGTAGTTGATAGTTTTCTATTATAGCAGCTAATAGTCTTGGTGAAGCTGCCATGGTGTTATTTAGTGTATAAACATATTTGGTGTTGCCATCTTTAGCTTGGTATTTAATGTTTAATCTGCGGGCTTGAAAGTCATTAAAGTAACTAGCTGAGTGGGTCTCACGATATTTTTTTTGAGCAGGAAACCAAGTTTCGATATCATATTTTTTGCGTTGACTTGCCCCCATGTCTCCCGTGCACATGAGTAAAATTTGGTATGGCAATTCTAGGGATTGCAATAGTGCTTCAGAGTTGGCAAGTATAGTTTCATGCCAACTAGTAGTTTCTTTTTCGTCTGCAGTGGTATAAATCACCTGCTCGACTTTATTAAATTGATGGACGCGAATTATGCCGTGAGTGTCTTTGCCATAGGCACCGACTTCTCGTCTATAGCAAGTGGATATGCCGGCCATCTTGATAGGTAAATCTTTTTCAGTCAGTAATTCATCTTTGTGGTAAGCGGTTAGAGCAACTTCAGCAGTGCCAGCCAAATATTGTCCATCTTGAGTTTTGTAATGATCATCACTACCCCAGGGGAAATAACCAGTACCCCACATAGTTTTTTCATTTACCATGTTAGGAACTATCATGGGGCTAAAACCATCTTTTATTAGTAAATCCATGGAGTGTTGCAGCAAAGCATGCTCTAATAAAACCCCAGCATTTTTTAGAAAATAACTTCTAAAGCCAGCTATTTTAACAGCTCGCTTAGTATCCAGCATATCAAGGTTTTCCATTAATTCATGATGAGGTTTGGGTTGAAAATCATATTTCAAAATCTCACCCTCTTGACGAATTAGTTGATTGCCAGATTCGTCGCTACCCACGGGCACGCCATCAGCTGGAATATTAGGAATTTGATACATCAAATCTTGTAGATTTTTTTCAAATTCTTTGAGTTGGGGCTCTACTTCTTTGAGCTGGGTTTTTAGATCTTTGCCGCGTTGAACTAATTCTTTGTCAGGTTTTTCGCCTTTTTGTACTTGGGTTTTAATAGTGCTTGCATTTTCATTAATGTTTTTTCTGATTTCTTCTACTCGCACCAAGAGTTCTCGGCGCTTTTTATCAGTTTTCAATAATTCGTCAACCATAGCAGCATCAAGCTGTTTATTTTCACAGGCTTTTTTTACAATGTCAGCATTATTGCGGATAAAATTTAGGTCTAGCATGAGCCTTATTGTAGCAAATAAATTAGGAAAGCGATTTGAAATACCCTATTGTCTTCTCCAGCCCCTCTTCAAAATTAATTTCAGGTTGCCAGCTTAATAATTTT
>JBDLIL010000076.1:0-2949 GCA_039714855.1 Patescibacteria group bacterium | reverse complement strand
CTTTAATTAGGGTAAACACTATGGATTGTCTTTACACTAGGGAAGTGAAGAGAACCAACAGAATTGGTGTGGGTATGACAGGCATACACGAATATGCTTGGAATGCTTTTGGGTTAAGTTTTAAAGACTTGATAGATGAGAAAAAGAGTCAAGATTTTTGGAATACTATTGCTAGATTTAAAAGGGCTGTAGTTGAAGAATCAATCACCTATGCTAAAAAGTTAAAAGTAAAGGTGCCACACACAAATACCACTATTAAGCCTAGTGGTACAGTTTCCAAGCTTTTTGCGCTCTCAGAGGGGGCTCACTTGCCAGCTATGCGAGAGTATATCCGTTGGGTGCAGTTTAGGAGTGATGATCCAGCGATTAAAAAATATAAGAAATTAGGATATCCGATTAAAGAATTGAAGAGTTATCAGGGAACTACTGCAGTGGGTTTTCCTACTCAACCTGAAATTTGTAAATTGGGTATGAATGGCAAACTAATTACTGCTAGTGAAGCTACGCCAGAAGAGCAATTTAAATGGTTGATGTTGCTAGAAAAATATTGGATTCTAGGTGTGGATGAAGATGGTAATCCATTGGAGCCAGATACTGGCAATCAAGTTTCTTATACTCTTAAATATGATCCTAAAAAAGTCAGCTACAGAAAGTTTTCTAATATGGTAAAAAAATATCAGCCTCGAATTAAAACTTGCAGTGTAATGCCAAAGATAGATGTGACTGCCTATGAATATCAGCCAGAGGAGGCTGTAACTACTAGTGATTTCATGAATATGATTCGAGAAATTTCTGCCAACGGAGACAGCAAGGTGTTAGAAGATGTGGATCTTGAGCATCTTAAATGTGAGGGTGGTGCATGTCCGATTTAATTGTGGCATACTAGAGAAATGGAAGTTAGAATTCCCAAACTTCAGTCAGAGGGTTTAAGAAAAGAGTTGGCTTTGAAAGAAGCTAGAGTTCGTGTTAGGCGTCCAGATAAAGAATATAAAGAGCGTATCAAAAATATTTTGGCTGGTAGAGAAAAAGTAAGTGACTCTCCAGAGCAAGAACAACCTTCAGAAAATCAGGTTTCAGAGTGGCTTGATGGGCTTATTGCTGATCGCGAGGGTACCAAAAATAATTCAGCAGCAAAATTTATTACTAAAGAAATAAAGAGGATACAGGAAGTATTTAAGAATCCACCAGAACACTTTATTTATGGTGAGTCAATAAGTTTTTTTTGCTCAGATCAAGATGAATCATACGTTAAGTCTCTAAAAGAATATTTAGAAAATTCACAAGGTAAACCAGCAAGTGTAAACATAAGTAAAGTTGAAGCAACTGATATTAAAGATATTGTGCAACAATATCAATTTCAAATCACTTTGCCACTACCGGCAAAAAAAGCGGAAGAAGAGCCAGAAGCAGTGCCGGAAGAAGAACAGGCAGAGCCGATAGAAGTAAATTCTATGGAGGAGTTGATGGCGGCTTTAGAGAAATTGGCTCAGGATAATCCGAAATTTCAAGCAAGTTTGCAAGAGATAGTCGGCAAGTTAAATTCTTTGGACTATGAAGTTAGAGAGTTTGCTGAAGGAAGCGCATATATTTCTCTTGGGTTTACCACTGACAATGATGTTGGTGCAGAAAAACTAATTGGGGTATTAGGTGCGCTAAAGAGCGAGAGCAAAATATCGTTTGTAATATTAGGAGCCATAGAAGGAAATACTCGTCAAATTTCTATACAAGTTCCAAAAGAGTGGGTAGTTAGACCAACGGATGAAGAAGCTGTAAAACCTGAACTAAAACCAGAAGAATCTAGACATAATGAAATTATTGAATATAAAGATGGCAAGATTATTTTGCCTAAAGGTGAGGGCAGATGGATGCTGTCAAGTAAAGCCGTAGATGATCATAAAGTTGATGGAGTAATCGTAATAGGTGAGGATGTGATTTCCAGAGCCCATGCTGATCTCAGTAAAAATGCTGACGGTCAGTTAACAGTAACAGATTTGGGATCTAGAAATGGGACTTGGGTAAATAACGAAAAACTGACTCCAAATAAACCTCACGCAGTCAAGGATGAAGACATATTGATTTTTGCTAATATTAAATTTTTTGTTAAACATGGCATTTTGCATAGAATCCAAGAAATACAGCGAAAAAAAGATGAACCTGAAAGAGAAGCCGGTGAAGATGCCGCTCTTCATTTCCCAATAGATTTTAGTTCACGCGATGAAGTTGCTATTGGGAGAGCGGCAAACTCGGATGTAAATCTTACAGAAGCTGATTTTTACAAGAGTATTTCGAGACAACATGCCAAAATCGTAAAAATTCTAAACAACGGAGAGACGCAGTTTTTAATTAAAGATAATGATTCTCTCAACGGCAGCAAAGTGAATGGTCTTACAGTAGGTGAAAATGGTTCGTTTATCAAAAATGATGATGTGTTAACACTGGGCAGGACCAGTTTTCGAGTTAACATCAGTGGAGATTTTGTTACACTGTCTCATATAGCAACTAATGAGCATACACAATCTCCGGAGAAATTTGGAGAACTTACTCCTGCTTGATCGTTAACAAAAACTTAATCGATTACCCTCCACCTCGGTTTCCTTTCCAACTCATCTAAATTTTCTACAAAGTCGTTATTCTGATATTTAAAGTTAGCGGCGATGCCGATCATGGCAGCGTTGTCGGAGCAGAGTTTTTCTGCAAACGGGGTAAATAGTTTTGGTTTTCGTAATTTAGGATTTTGAATTTGTTTGTAATTTGGCACTTGGTATTTGGCATTTGAATCACGCAGCGTTTCCCTTATCATAACCCGAAGCTTAATATTCGCTGCCACACCACCGCCTAGCCAAACTTGACCCGTAGAAGGATGTTTTTTTAAAACTTTACCCAGTTTATAGCAAATATGCCTAAAAACCGCATATTGAAAACTAGCAGCGAAGTCATAAATAGCTTGTT
>JBDLIL010000075.1:0-3008 GCA_039714855.1 Patescibacteria group bacterium | reverse complement strand
TCTCTCCTAATACTGGTAGTAGTAGTACCATCAGTAGTTGCTCCATCACAACTCCAGAAATCAGAAACGCTGGAGAATGTTCAGATGAGGAAAGAGAAAAAGGTGAAAGTGGAAACGGGAGTAGTGGCATGGGCAATTTTGATATTTGCAAGCAAATTCCTGACGCAGAATTAAAAGGAAAATGCACTACTTGTACTGGCAGCGACAATACCGGCATCTGGACAGCTGTGGGCTGTATTCGTGCAGACGCTGGCAGCATCGTACAAGCCATCATGACAGTAGGCCTAACCGTAGCTGGCGGAGTAGCTCTACTTATGTTCTTGGCTGCTAGCTTCATGCTTTCCACCTCACAAGGAGAACCCAAGCGCACAAGCGACGCCAAAGAGATGGTCACTTCTGCAATAATAGGCCTGATATTTATTGTCTTTTCCGTTGCTATTTTGCAATTTATCGGAGTAGACATCCTCAAAATACCAGGTTTTGGTGGATAAAAAATTATGAAAAACATTTGCCAAAAAATTCTTAAGCACTCAATTTTATTTACTTTTTTATTTACTTTCTTGTTTATTTCAACCAAACAAATAAAAGCTCAAGACACCTGCTACATAACTACAAGATACCTGAGATCAGATCGAAATAGCATCACGTATGACGTAACTATAACTCTTGACGAAGAAGCCAATTACATAAGTCTAAATAGACCAGATGGTAGTTCTGAACTTCTAGAAACCGACAGTACTAAACGCAGCTTAAGAAAAACTATCGCTGTTGATAGTTCAAGTTCAGAGTTTGATTGGGAAGTAATTAGTACTGATACGGGTAATACTATTTGTTCCGCTGCATATATTAAACCTGATCAGAATGAAGAAGATGAAGAAAGAACTTCGGGACAAGCTGACAAAGGTCAAATTAGTAGCGACATTAGCAAAAGTGGTCCTACTGATGCAGATTTCAATGCTTTCAACCCACTTAACCAATTTTCCCAAGGTGAGGCAGCAGAAGAATTTTTTGCCAATGACAAAGTAACTCCAGCTAGTTTCATTAAAAGAACTTTAAATTTCTTATTTCCTTTATCCGGAATGATTCTTTTTATCATGATCGTCTGGGGAGGATTCGAGATGCTTAGTACCGCCGCCACCAAAAAAAGCATGGATGCTGGCAAACAACGAATCACCGCTGCCATAGTCGGCTTCTTTTTACTCTTCACTGCTTATTGGATAATGCAGATTTTGGAAGCTGTGTTCGGCATCAAAATACTTTAACTACTTCCCTCGCCTTATCTTTCTCTTTTGATATTCCTCCACACACTCATCTAATTTTTCTGGAGTAAATTCGGGAAAATTCCATTTGGGAAAATAAAACTCGCTATATTCTGCTTGCCACAGCATAAAACCAGATAACCTATGTTCCCCACTAGTTCTGACTATCAAATCAGGATCAGGTGTACCAGCAGTATCAAGATTATTAGAAACATCTTCTTTTGTAATTGCTTGGATATTGGAAATTGGATATTGGGTGTTTGCAATGAGCTTTGAAAAAGCTCTGAGCAGTTCATCTCTTCCCCCATAATTCATTGCAAAAGTCACAGTGATACCAGTATTATTTTTTGTTTTCTCCACCCAAGCTTTAACTTTTTCTTGAATATCTTGATCAAACTTAGAAATATCACCAATGGTTTTTATTACTACATTTTCTTTTTCCAGCTCTTGAGCCTTTTCATCAAACATATGCCGAAAAATATTCATCAGCGCATCAACCTCTCTCCTCTCTCTTCCCCAGTTTTCCGTACTAAACACCCAAAAAGTCAAATATTTTATTCCCAAATCTGCAGCATGACGCGCCAGAGGAATAAATATTTTATCAAAAGCAAATTCATGACCACGGATTACATCCCAACCGTGGCTCTTGGCCCATCGCCTATTGCCATCACAAATGATTGCTACGTGTTGAGGGGGATTATTTTTAGGCATAATTAAAACAAATGATCTACTAATTCTTCTGGCCCTTTGCCGATCTTTGTATTTATGGTTTTCTTCACTAGAGATAAGCTGCTGATTCTTTTTTCTACTTCATCTTCAAATTCTGGCAATGTTAAAACATGCAAATTAAAACCAGTATTAATAGTATAGTATGCTTCTATACCCTCTGCCCTCATATTTTCTACTTCATTAATTACTTGCATAGTACCTGGATACCAGAGAACTAAAGCAGGATTGCTAGTGATCAAAATACTATGAAATTCTAGACACTCTGATTCTACTAGTTTTCCTAATTTAGTAAAATCTTTTGTTTTAATATATTTTTTTGCTTTTAGAATTTTTTCTTTAATGCCATCTTGTCTTAATTGAAAAAATTTACTTGATTGAGCAGTAGTATGGCCCTGGGTAGAAGATATTTTTTTCTTTCCCTCATCTACTACAGCCACTATATCTCTAATATCCCAATAATCTGCGGCAAAGACAGTTTCACTGTAAGATTCTTCAGAACTATCAGCGTCTTTCCACTCGACTATACCACTGCAAGAACACCTACAAGCTGTACCAGAACCCTGTCTAGATAAAATACTTAGTTCTTTCTCTGTTAAATTCAAATTCAAAGCTTTAGTAGCTGCAAACGTCAGAGCTGAAAAACCTGAACCAGAACTAGAAAGTCCGGTGGCCTTAGGGAAAGTATTTTTTGACACTACTTTAGCAAAAATATTTTTGCCAGCTAATTTGCGAATCCTATTTAGATGCTTTGCTACTCTAACTGTTTCTTTATTTCCAGATTTTCCTTCTATAGTAATATCATCTTTCTTTAAATCTTCTTGGAATTCTATAGTGGTAATAGTATCTAGCCCATCTAAAATTAGAGATATACTACCGTTTTCTGGTAGTCTTAAAATTTCATCTTTTTTACCCCAATATTTTACTAAAGCAATATCTGCTGATGCTTTGTAAGTAACTTTTTTCATATTTTTACTCCTGCTGCATTTAATTTTACTTTCATTACTTCACCGCCGGCTTTTT
>JBDLIL010000074.1:0-3280 GCA_039714855.1 Patescibacteria group bacterium | reverse complement strand
AGATACTTTTAGTAACAATCAAAAAGAAACTTTAAGAATAGTACTCGATGCCATCAAAAAAATCCAATAATAAATCTGCTAGTCGGCGGAGCAGAAGGTCTTCTAAGACAGCTTTGGTTTTATATCCCTTACTGATTTTCACTTTCATTATTTGGTTTTTGTATAGAAGTTTATTTGAGTTTCCCGTCTGGTTTGATGAGATTATTGGTAAATCCATATTTTTTGGCTTACCAGTTTGGCTTTATGTGACTATCACTGGTGGTAGGAAAATAATTGACAGTTTAGATTTTGGGAAAATGAATTCTGGTTTATTACTTGGTTTGGCACTGGGTGGTTTATATGGATTTACGGCTTCTCTTGCAAGTTTAATTGGTCGCGGTTCTACAATAGTAATGGTGCCGTTATTTGCTTCCACCTTGTTTTGGTGGGAATTTTTTTTAGGGTTGATGACAGGTTTTTGGGAGACGTTATTTTTCTTTAGTTTCGTAATGACAGGAGTCTTGCAAAGGCACAAATACTGGTCACTTTTAAATCAAGTTTTATTAACTGCTGGTATTTTTTTAATATTCCATATTCCTAATATTGTTCTGCGTTTTTCGGGCACAGATATTTTGACAGAAATAATATTATTGTTTTTATTTGCAGTGGGGCAAGCTTTTGTTTTTGCCAAGCGAAGGAATTTTTACACTCTAGTTATTTCTCACGCTATCTGGGGGATGGTGCTTTTAGTGCACGTCTAGTATAATCGGGCTTCTTAAATTTTATGAAACTACGCCTGCTCTTATCTGTTTTTGCTTTTTCACTGGGAGTTATGATAGTGGGTGTTTCTTTGTTGACCATGGAAGCTATAAGCGCAGGGGAAAATAATATCGCCTCCAAAGAACTTTATATAGGTCAAGTATTACCAGATCATATAGCCTATCCGCTTTTGATGGTGATGGACAGATTTTACCTGGAAACTGCAGATGAAAAAGAAAGAATTTACAAACAAATAGAGTATTCCAACAGGAGGCTTTTTTACACTCAAACACTTTTGGCTCAAGGTGATGCTGAAAAATTACCTCTAGCTTTGAGCACTCTTACCAAGGCCGAAAAATATCTCATTAAAGCTTGCTTGGAATCGATGGAGTTAACTGCTCCTGATAAAACAACTAAGGATATTGTTTTGCGTTCTCTCATTCACCATCACGGCCAGCTGGGAGATTTGGCACACAAGTTCACTGATTCTCAGCGTTCTATCTTGGATGAATTGAGAAAAGAAGAAAAAGCTTTAATGGAGCAGTTAGATAATTAGCTGCGCAAAATTTCACTACTTTGATCTAGTTTATTTCAGTTGACTTAAGACCTGCATTTGTCTTATTCTATTTGTCCTGTCCAATCCCAAGCACAAGCACTTGTGTCTCATACACACTTGGTATACAAGATCTTGTAGGGATTGTTTTTCCCGACTCACCTGGGATTGAGGTTTTTATTATGAAGTGTCCTTATTGTGCCAGTATTGATACAGCTGTTATAGATTCGCGTGAAGCGCAAGAGCGCAGCGCTATTAGGAGGCGCAGAGTTTGTGAAAAATGCAAAAAGCGTTTTACCACTTATGAACGTATCGAAGGCATTGATCTTAAAGTAGTAAAAAAAGATGGTAAAAGTGAAGATTTTGACAGGGAAAAATTAAAAAGAGGAATCGCCAAAGCTACATGGAAGCGACCAGTATCTTTAAGTCAGCTAGAAGAATTGATTGACGAAATAGAGAGAAAATTGCGACTCAAAGAAACAAAAGAGATCAAAAGTTGGGAAGTAGGAAATCTAGTTATTAATAGACTTAAAAAACTAGATCCATTAGGGTACTTACTTTTTGCTAGTGTTTATCGAGATTTTGAAACACTAGAAGATTTTGAAAAAGAAATAAAGAAAATTTCAGCTAAAGACTGATTGGTACTTAGCCGAAAAATAGAAAGAAAAATCATGCCTTCTAAAGATAAAAGCAAATTACCTAAAAAACAAATGCGCTACACAGAACGGAAGTTGGCTAGTGGCCTTGGTGAAGCTGTAGCCAAAAGAACCTACTTGAGAACGGACAAAAATGAAGTTCTCGAAAAATGGAGTAGCGTAGCAGAGCGTGTGGCCTATGGTAATACCAGACTAATTTCTCCCTTGAACAGAAAACACAGAAAGAAAGAATACGAGTTACTAAAAAAACATATCGCCAATGCCAGTATTTTAATGAGTGGTAGGCATTTGCAACATGGTGATAAAAATCAGGCAAATCGCAACATGGAGGTTTTTACCAATTGCAGCACAGCTTCTAGTTCCTTTTTATTGTTTTATTTATTGTTAAATGGCTCAGGTGTAGGCAGAGCCTATGATGATGATCTTATGGTTTTAGATTGGGATAATATGCCCATAGTGCGTTGTGTTTTAGATGAGAGTCATACTGATTTTGTTTGGGGTGATGATGAAAGTGTGAGAGATGCCAAGCATAAATATGCTAAGGCCTATTGGTTTAAAGTGCCAGATACTAGGGAAGGTTGGGCCGAGGCTGTAGAAAAAATTGAGACTATGGCTTTTGAGAAAAAATACAAGGAAGATATTCTGATTATAGATTTTTCAGATGTTAGACCCAAGGGTTCGTTAATTGGTGGAATGCAAAATCGTCCTGCTTCTGGTCCTAGGCCTCTTATAAAATCCATTCAGAAATTGGCTTCTGTGAAAAATGCTGGTTTGGAGAAGTGGAAACAAACTATGTTTGTGGATCACTACCTAAGTGAGTGTGTTTTGGTAGGTGGTGCCAGAAGAGCTGCTAGAATTGCTACCAAAGTTTGGACAGATCCTGGGATTTTTGATTTTATTTCTATCAAGCGTGGAGGTTTTTTATGGTCTGCAAATAACTCCATTGCCGTAGATGAAAAATTTTGGAAACAAAAAACCAAGCATTCTAAAAAAGTTTTGGAATCGGTGCTCAAATCTAGTTATTACGATAAGACTGGTGAACCAGGTTTTGTAAATCAGCATAGATTGGTGCAAAACGATGAGGGTTTTAGTGGTTATCTGGATGGTAAGTATGCTGTCAGTAAAAAGTATAAACCAGCTAAAAAAACTGTTGGTATGTTGAGGGAAATTGCCAGACGTGCTAATGCTAAATATTATACTCAGATTCCTAATCCCTGTGGAGAAATTACTTTGAATATGTTGGGTGGTTATTGCGTGATTGCCGATGTAGTACCCTATTATGCTCCAGATGCTAATTCAGCTGAAGAGGCCTTCAGAGCTGCAGCTAGAGCTT
>JBDLIL010000073.1:0-3468 GCA_039714855.1 Patescibacteria group bacterium | reverse complement strand
TTGCGTCCAGCAGGCATAGGAGGAGTAGTGACCACTCCCACAATGTCAACTAAATTTGATTTGATTAATCTTTCTAAAATAATAGTAGAGTAGTGCTGAAAAGAGCCGAAAAAGATTATCTTTATTTTTTTCATTTTTAATTCTTCACGCTCATTAGATTACGCTCTGCGCCTTTAATTATAGCGCAGGCTTCATAATAGTTCTCTTTGAAGAATTTAAAACTAGAACATTTCCAAGACGCTTTTGTTTTTTACTTCTACTAGCTTCTTTCCATCGTCTGATTCTTGATAAATTGGTAGATCATAGTCCAGACTGTAATCTGTGAATAGAATGCCATTCAGATGATCTAGTTCATGCTGCATGACCCTGGCAGCAAAGTGTTCAAAATGGCCTTTTTTATTGACTAGTTTTTCATTTTCCAGCTCTTGCCACTCAAATTTTACCCAAGCATATCTTGGTACTGGTCCGTATATAGATTTGATAGACAGGCATCCTTCTAGAGTAGGATGTTTTTCGTCTGGACCAAAGCTCAATTTCTTATCATGTTTTGTCATGATGGGATTAATAAAAACTTTGATGTTTACTCGAGAGATATCCCTACTACCTTCAGGTGAGATATTAGTAGTAAATATTCTCCATGCTTTATTTACTTGAGGAGCAGCTAAGCCTACACCAGCTGGCTTGTCTTTACCCTTGAGTGTAGCTTGCAACTGAGTAATAAACTTGTAGAGTTTTTTATCTATGCGCTTAACAGATTTGGCCTTGGTTCGTAGTCCCTCATGAGGAGCGGTAATGATTTTCATTATTTATATTATATATTCTGTAAATATTATTTATACCTGGTTTAGTTTTTTAGCAATTTTATAAGTGATCAGCATCGGTAAAGAGCTTAATAAGACAATTATCCCTAATGCTGAGTCTTCTTTCAAATATTTTATCAACAACAAAAAAATGACAGTGCCGATAATTCTGCCAACATTTAAAAATAATTCTCTATCTACTATATAGGCATAATTATTGGTGGGATTGCTGTCTTCTTCTGTATCAATCACCTTGTAGATTATTGGGTTAAGACTCTGCCAAATAAGAGTGCTGGTCACAGAAAGGCCTAAAACATATATTATTGATGGCAATAGAGTGGGGGAAATGGCAAATGCTCCACTCATTATGATTAAACTAAATATTGATGCCAAGAGAAGCTTTGGTCTTTGTTTTACTTTTATTTTTCTACCTAAAACATATATAAATCCAGCAGAAAACATAGCAACAACCGATTGCATTGCTCCCACTGTACCTTCTCTTCCACCAATGATGCTGGTGATAATTATAGTAGGTAGGAAAAACTCTACTCCATTTTTAAAGCCATGGATTGTTTCAATTATTCTTTGTCTCCACCATTTTTTACTACATCTGCCAATAAACACTTTTTCCATTTTAGGATTTGGAATTTTAGATTTAGAGAATATTAATCCGCCTGTGGAAAAGAAAAAAGTTGCCAAGATAATCAAGAATTTGTATGCAAAGCCTACGGAGTATAAATTTCCTTCCAATCCATAGTGTAATATAAGTCCGTATAGTGATGGAAAGATAAGACCAGTGATAGTAAAAATAACTGCCTCCATGGCTACATAGTAGTCTCGATTATTGTCCAAAGTACTTGAGATAGTGATAAAGTGTCTGTTAGCCCAATAAAAAGAATTGGGAATGCTGAAAACAAATCCCAAGTTAAAAAGCAGCAGGGGACTTAACCCTGGTAAATAGAAGAGTAGAGTTGTACTTAATCCTAAGCTAGTAAGGCCAAAAACATACAATTTTTTAATCGGGATATACTTTAACAGTAATCCATTTAAATAGAAAAAAATTGGCAGAGAGATGAATTGCCCAACATAATAAAAAGCTATCTGAGCAAAGCCGTTGCTTTGGCGCAAAATAAAGGTATTGGTAAATAATCCTAGTAATGGATATGTGGCATTATAAATGGTGGTGGAATAGAGCATTTTTCTAGCGTTATCACTCAGAGTCATAAAATGACTCAGTTCTCTATATAGGCGTTTCTTAAACATGAGGAGAATTATACTTTATTTTTCTAGCTGCTCTAATTTTTCTCGAATCACTCTATCTTCGGGATTAATTTTTTCCAAAATATATTGATATTGTTCTTTGGCTTTTTCAAACTTTTCTAGCAATTCATATTGTTCTGCTAAGGCTAATCTGGCAGAGCCATAATTTGCTTTTAATTCTATGCTTTTCTCTAATGAATTTATTCCTCGATCAGTTTCTCCTAGAGCTAGCTCTATATTGCTGAGGTAGTAATAAAGCTCGGCATCGGTGGGGGCTAACAAAATAGCTTGCTTTACTATTGATTTAGCTTCTAGTAAAAATTCTGGATTTAGCTGGCTTAGTGTAATAAATAATCTACTTCTAGTTTTGTAGAAGTTGTTATGTACTGGGTTAAGAGAGAGAGTGATGTTAGATGCAAGTAGGGCTTGCTCAGTAAATTGAGACACTAGTTTTTCTTGCGGCTCAGAGTTTTGAGCTAAATTAATAGCCATTTTACCAGAGGCGACAGACAGTTGATTATAAAAGACTGCTTCGTTGGGGGAAAGAGTGATAGCGGTGTTCAGCAATTCTATTCCTTCTGATAAGTAGCCTTCACTAATATAGTTTTTGGCTTTGGCAAACTGATAGTCCGCCAACCATTTGGTGAAGACAGACATAAGTAAATAACTGGTAGTAAGCAGAGTAATAACTATAAAAATAATTTGTTTTATATCTGGAGAATTAGCCAACTTAGAAGCTGGGAGTTCTTTTTTTGTAAGGACTATGAAAAATGCGGGATACAAAAAGAAGAGTAATGAAACAGCGACAGTAGAAAAGCCGAAAAAGTTGGAGATAGCTAAGGCTATGTAACCAGAAATGAAACCTAAGATTAAATATGAGCTTTGTCTGTTTTTCTTAGATATTAGATATTGGATGCTAGATACTAAGAATCCAAGTATGATTAGCAGATAAGATAACAGTCCTACCACGCCAGTGGTTGCCAAGAAATTCAAGAATTCATTATGGGCTTTGTTATAAAGAAAATCCCACTCGCTAACCAGATTATGTTCCACTGGTCTATCTAAATAATAACTGTAAGCAAAAGTTTCTACACCACTGCCAAATATTGGGTAACGTTTCCAAATATCGATGCTGCCACGCCAAACTATTTTGCGAATCTCTCCAGAGTCAGTGCCACCTAGGTCAGATATTGGAGATTGGGTACTAGATATTAGTGAGTTAGTTCTATATTTAGAATTGAGAATTTGCGTAAAAGACGGTGTATAGGGAGTACCAATAGTAAGAATAAGAATAAAAAATAAAGAATAACGAGACAGATATTTAATATTAGATATTTGATATTTTAATTTTTTAGTTTTTAAATAAACCAAACCAAGTAAATATAAGCTCATGCTGACTGCGAAAGCT
>JBDLIL010000072.1:0-3619 GCA_039714855.1 Patescibacteria group bacterium | reverse complement strand
AATTATAAATAAAAAAAAAGGAAAATTGTCCCCCTCTCTTCAATTTATCCTAAAAAATAAACCCCCCCCGGGGAAGAAAAAAAAAAAATAAAGAATAAAGTTCAAGAATTGAATGATAAAGGAGTGAGTTTAAAAATTGCGGCAATTTTGTTTACAGAAGATGCAGGAAGTAGGCTATATACAGGTCTAAAAAAAGAAGCTGCAGAAAGAGTAGGAATAGGGTATGAGCTGCACGAGTTTTCGCTAAAAGATGGGGTGGAGCAAATTGTTGAAACTATCCATTCTTTAAACCAAAATGGGGATATAACGGGAATAATTATTCAAAAGCCCACGGGCGCCTGTTGGCGCAAATTCCAAATCTCAAGTTCCAAATCTTTAACCAGAGGTCGACCAGCCTTTGGCTGGCAAACTCCAAATTTTCAAAATTGGTGGAGAAACTTGACCAATAAAATCAAGTTAGAAAAAGATGTTGACGGCCTGCATCCTGAAAATACTAAAATATTACCTGCTACTGTTAGAGCTATTTTAACTATTATCCAATATTCATTATCCAATATCACTTTAAATAATAAAAAGATCTTAATCTTAAACAGATCAGATATCTTGGGCAAGCCACTTTACTCTGAATTAAAAAATAAAAATTTGGATGTTCGTGTTTGGGGTAGCAGAGAGCTCAAAGCGCAAAACGAAAAATGCAAAACATTCGATATAATTATTAGTGGCACTGGCAGAGCAAATTTGATTACGGGTGATATGGTCAAAGATGGGGTGGTTTTAATAGATGTAGGGGAGCCACAGGCAGATATTGATTTTGAATCTGTAAAAGAAAAGGCAAGTTTTATTACTCCTGTGCCTGGTGGAGTCGGCCCCATGACGGTAGCGAGCCTCTTGGAAAATTGTGTGGATTTGGTTTTCAATCAGCTTTGATTGCTATTGTTTAGCTCACTGCTCTGCATCTTCCCAAAATACATTTTCGTCATATATGAGCTCGAAGATACTAGCTCCTGCATGCGATTCTAAAATTATCTTTTTTTCACTTTTTAATAGTTCAATAATGTGCTGAATTACGCTTATTGTAGGTATTGCGTCTCGTCGGGTTTCTATTGCTCGTGGATCATCAACAGAGCTTTTTATTTCGTCTAATTTGGGAATTGTATATTGGCCGCTTATTACATTGCCATTTATTAAAATTTGAATAGACATACCAGCGTATTCAGGTGAAAGATCTCTAAAAACTCTTAAAATTATTTGGGACAAGAGGGATGTGTTGTTCATGCAAAGAGCATTTCTAATTTCTGGAGTGTAACCTGACAAATCTGGTTCTTTTGACATATTTCTACCTATTTATTATGTAATAAGAAAACTATGATACAATACTGATCTCGTAAGGGAAGTATTAAAATAATAAATAGGCAAGTTTGCACTGGTCCTGATATTTGCAAATTCGCCAGCTCCTCATTTGAAGGACAAAGCAAGGACATCATATGACAGATACAAAAACATCTCCAAAAGTTGAAAATCATGCACCAGAGTATGACTTAGAAGCTTTACTAGAAGCTGGTTGTCACTTTGGACATCAGGTCAAACGTTGGCATCCCAAAATGGCTCCTTATATTTACACCGCCAAAAATGGTGTACACATTTTTGATCTAGCTAAGACCGCAGAGCAAATGCAATTGGCCTACAACAGACTTTATCAATTGGGTAAAGAAGGCAAGCAAGTGATTTTTGTAGGTACCAAAAGACAAGCTAGAGAAATTGTCAAAACTAGCGCCAAAGAAAATGGGGCTATGTACATAGTTTCTAGATGGTTAGGCGGACTTTTAACCAACTGGCAACAAGTGGGCAAATCTTTAAAGAAAATGCTGAAGATTGAAGAAGATCAAGAAAAAGACGAGTATAAGAATTACACCAAATACGAAAGAGTTCAGATTGACAAAGACAGGATCAGACTAGAAAGATTTTTTGGGGGAATAAGAGACATGAAAAAGGCTCCAGCTGCTATTTTTGTGGTGGATCCCAAGCGAGAAATCAATGCTGTTTTGGAAGCTGAAAAAATGGGAGTAGAAGTTATAGCTTTGGCTGACACTGATGCTGATCCTGTCAATATTGATATTGTAATTCCGGCCAATGATGATGCTATTGCTTCTATTGAATTAATAGTCACTGAAATGGCTAAGGCTTATGGAGAAGGCAGAAAGGCAAAATAATTATGTCTAGTTACACAGCTGCAGATATTAAAAAATTAAGAGAAGAAACCGGTGCTGGCATGATGGACTGCAAAAAAGCCCTAGATGCTGAGAGCGGAGATATGGAGAAAGCTAAAGAGTGGGTGGCCGCTAAGGGTTTAGCCAAGGCTGAAAAAAAGGCTGATAGAGAGACCAAAGAGGGTTATATTGCCAATTATGTGCACTCTAATAATAGAGTGGGTGCTTTGGTAGAGATTCTTTGCGAGACGGATTTCGTGGCCAGGAATGATGAATTTCAGACCATGGCGCGAGATATCGCTATGCAAGTGGTTTCTATGAATCCTGAGTCTTTGGAAGATTTGCTTGCTCAAGATTTCATCAAAGATCTGTCTATGAAGATAGAGGGTTATCTAAAGGCCACTAGTGGCAAAATTGGTGAAAAATTTGTTATTTCGCGTTTCGTGCGTTACGAAGTAGGTAAGTAATTTCAAAAAGTTTCCCAAAAAGCAGCTTTCAGAAAAGCCATAAGATAACTTCGCCAAATTTTCTCATCTGTAAAGCCATTTTCTTTGGCAAAGTTATTAGTGTCTATTAAATTTGAAGTTGCTAAGATTGCTTGTAATTCTCCAAATACTTCATCACCAATTATTACTCTCAATTCTTGCTCCAACTCACCCAGCCGTCTTTTTGCATTTTCCATGTTTCTCCTTTACAAGTAACTTCTTACATAATAACATTACAAACAAATATGAACAGCTCAGAAAATAAACCAGTAAATAAACCAGTTATTATTGAAGGCGTCAATGCAAGCGAATTGGCTTATGCAGATCATGGTAAAGAACAGCATGCGGCGAGGGCCACACAAGAAATAAAGCTTCAAGAAAGATTGTATTTTTTTTCGAACCGCTTTTTTAAAGAAACAAAAACTCCAGCAGAGTTAATTGTATTGCCGATTAACACTCTCATTGAGCAGTTGCAAAAAGATATATCCAATTTTTGGAAAGAAAATAAGCTTCCAGAGGATGAAGCCATATATGTTGATTTTGTTAATGTCATTATTGGTAGTTTGGTGAAAGAGTTATTTCGATTGCGTGAAAATAACGATATTGCATCGGGATCTGCACCATGGCTGGAGGAAATTAAGCCCTCAATAAAACTACCTTTCCAAAAAGCAGCTTGAGATTTTTTCTTAGTTATTCTCCTTGACCTACGGGTTTCTTTTCTGTTATGACTAAGGGGTTATAAGTTTTTTTAGAAAGGAAAATATGGGAGAACCAAGAGGAGATAATGCTGGAGGCTATGAGTCTTCAAGGGGAAGTCAAATTCCAGATAAAGAACGCCAACTATTGTCTAACGTGGCTCAAGGGCTTGTTGATGCTTTTCCTGTTGGCGCGCTCGATCTGCAGATTTATCAGGCCGTGGTTGGTGAG
>JBDLIL010000071.1:0-3663 GCA_039714855.1 Patescibacteria group bacterium | reverse complement strand
AAGTTTTAGAGTTACCAAAACAAAGAGAGAAAGTAATACCAACTGCAATTCAAAGCATTTCTCAAGCATTGCCAGACGGTCAAAAAGGCTATACTCGTTATGGTTATGATCCCTTGAAGGGCATTAATGCGCTAAAGCTTAGTGATGCTGGCATGAGAGTTGATAGAGAGCTTTATCAAGCAACTCAACAAAAACAGCAGGCTCATAAAGATAAACTTAAAGAAATTGACAAACTTTGGAATAAATTTGCAAGCTCGCATTATGTTGATGAAAAGCTAAAGAGTCAGATTCGAGATATTTTTTACCTATGCGCACTAAATAAAGAGATTCTGAGCAACTTAAGTGCTAAAGAATTTTCAAGTTACTCAAGTGATGCAGAGCTTTTTAATAGTTTGAGCAATATCGGCACTAAATGGATTGAAAACATTACTCGTTTCTTAAATAAAGAATTATAAAACTATGCTCACTTCTTCAACAAAAAGAAAAATTGATAACGCTAGAGATATTTTAGTGGGCAAGATTCCTATGCCTACTACTCAAGTAGAGCAAATCACTTTAGCTTTGATTTATAAATTCATGTCTGACATTGACAAGAAGTCAAAAGCTTTGGGTGATACTAGTGGCTTTTTTGCTAATGGCTATGAGAAATATGCTTGGGACAAGTTAATGGATAAGTCTATTTCAGCTAGAGATAGAGTAGCTCTTTATAGCGAAGGCTTGGAAGAAATGAGCAAGAACCCTCATATCCCCCAGCTATTCAGAGATATTTTTAAAAATGCTTTCTTACCTTTTAGATCGCCAGAAACTTTAAAACTCTTTTTAGAGCAAATTGATGAATTTGAATATGATCATAGTGAAGAGCTAGGCAACGCTTTTGAATATCTACTTTCTGTAATGGGTAGCCAGGGTGATGCAGGGCAATTTAGAACCCCTAGGCACATTATTGATTTTATTATCAAAGTAGTTGATCCTAGTAAAACTGATACTATTCTTGACCCTGCTTGTGGTACGGCTGGTTTTTTAATCTCAGCTTATAAGCACATTAAGAGTAAGGGTTTGTCTGCTCAGGAGCAAAAGAAGCTGACAAATAACTTTGTAGGTTATGACATTTCTCATGAGATGCAGCGTTTAGCGATGGTAAACATGTATTTACATCACTTCCCCGATCCGCATATTTATGAATATGACACACTGTCTAGCGAAGATAGATGGGATGATGATTTTGACGTGATTTTAGCTAATCCACCTTTCATGACTCCAAAAGGTGGCATCAGACCTCACTCAAGATTCTCTGTGCAATCAAAAAAAGCCGAGGTGCTTTTTACTGATTACATCATGGAGCATTTGAATATAAATGGTAAGGCTGGCGTAATTGTTCCTGAGGGAATTGTATTTCACACACAGAATGCTTTTAGAAGTTTAAGAAAAATGATGATTGAGGATAACTACCTTTGGGCAGTGGTTTCCCTACCAAGTGGTGTTTTTAATCCTTACTCTGGAGTCAAAACCAGCATCTTATTCTTTGACAAACAGCTCGCTAAAAAAACTGACAAAGTTTTATTTGTAAAAATAGAAAACGATGGTTTTGATTTAGGGGCTCAAAGAAGA
This sequence comes from Patescibacteria group bacterium, assembly GCA_039714855.1. Taxonomy (GTDB): domain Bacteria; phylum Patescibacteriota; class Microgenomatia; order UBA1400; family PJMF01; genus JBDLIL01. Next base: position 2,055 of record JBDLIL010000071.1, on the reverse strand, counting down.
GAAATAAAAACCAATGACTTACCAAATGCTTTAAAGATCTTACAAAGTTACAAAAAAATAATTATTGAAAACAAAGAACTCAAACTTAAAGATGATAATTTTGCTCACTTGGTCAAAAAATCAAAAATCATTGAAAGTGGTGATTGGAGCCTAAATAATGAAAAATACAAAGAGCTGATAACTTACACAGGAGATTGGAACTTATTTGAATTGGGAAAAATCTGCGAAATCCAGAGTGGTTCCAGGCAAAAAGGAGGAGCACTCAACTCAGGAATTCCAAGTATTGGCGGAAGTCAAATCACAAAAAATGGCTCCATCTCTCTCAAGAAAATGAAGTATATATCTGAGTCTCATTTTAACCAGATGAAGAAAGGTGTTTTAAAAAGCGGCGACGTTCTTCTTGTCAAAGATGGTGCAACAACTGGCAAAGTCGGGATTTATTTTGGTCAATTCAAAAAAGCAGCTGTAAATGAGCATGTATATATTTTAAGACCTAGTGAAAAAATTATTCCAAATTTTTTATATGAAATCATTAAGTCTGACAAGTTTCAAAAAAAATTAAAGAGGTATATTAAGGGTATTATTGGTGGGATAAATTTTGAAATAAAAGAAATCAAAATACCTATTCCTCCAATTTCAATTCAACAAGAAATTTCAAGAACGATAGGTGGATATAGAAACATTATCGATGGTGTAAGGCAAATTGTAGAAAATCATCAACCAAGTTTTGAAACTGATAAAACTTGGAAAATAGTAAGAATAGAGGAAATTATCTTAGGCAAACCAACAAATGGCTATTCCGGAAAACCAGTGAAACACAAAACAAATATAAAAGTTTTATCGCTCAGTGCAACTTCAAAGGGTTTTTTAGATTCAAAAGAATTTAAATACTTAGACGAAAACCTGTCAAAAGACTTTGAAAAAAGATGCAAAAGAGGAGATATATATCTTCAGAGAGGCAACACTAGAGAATTGGTAGGGATGCCTGCTGTTTTTGATATTAAAGATGATAATTATATTTTTCCTGACTTGATGATAAGAATAAGGGCAGATGAAAAAAAAGTATTAACTGATTTCCTATATTTTTCACTTTTATCCAATAGGGTACGGAATTTTATAAAAAGAAATGCAAATGGATCTGCCGGTAGTATGCCAAAGATTAATCAATCAATTGTTAATAGTATCCCAATAATTCTTCCTCCTCTTCCAATTCAAAAAAAAATTGTAGCTAGTATTCGAAGTGAAATAGAGATTATTAAAGCAAATTTAGTTCTAATTGAAAAATTTGAAGAGAAGATTGAGGAGAAAATTGAAAGCGTGTGGAGAAAATAAATATGACTTTAGAAACCATCATCTCAATACTTGCAGTTTCAGGAATAGGTGGTGTTATTGGGTCAATAGTAACCCATAAACTAAAAGAGCACTCTGAAAAAAAATTACATCTTAGGGAGTCAAAAGAACGACAATATAAAGATTTATTAACTAATCTATTGGGTTTTTTTGAAGGATGGGAAAATTACGAAATAGCTGATAGCAAAAAGAGAAAGAATCAATTCTTATGGGAAGTGTATACAAGTGTTCCCTTATATGCATCGGATGAAGTTATCAAGCTTTGTTACAAATTCATTGAAGCTCACAACAAGGCAAATAAAAAGAGAGACAATAGCGATAATATTTATTCGAAAATTGTTATAGCTATAAGAAAAGAATTGAATAGCATTTATGGTCAACCCGACTCAAAGCTTTCAGAAAAGGATATAAAGGTGAGAAAAGTTGACTAGCTTTTCTTCTTTAATTCTGACCCTAGTTTTGTTGTATTTCACAATAGTAAGTAACTAGGCCGAGGCGATATTTAAGACCAAGGGCTGCATTTCAAAGTTCTTAATCAAGTACCCCAGATCTATTAACTTTTGTTGAAAAGAGTTGTAAAATAATTTCCTAAGGGTCACCATTTTGGCACACCGTTCAAAAACGGTCACCTTTTCTTTAGAAAAAGCTTGGTAAATGGGTGTTTGGTTTTTTAACAATTTCAAGTGATGTTTTGCCATTGAGTTT
>JBDLIL010000070.1:0-3991 GCA_039714855.1 Patescibacteria group bacterium | reverse complement strand
AAAAGGGTGTGCCAGTAGATGTAAAAGCATTGGTGCTAGCTGTGCCCTATGATGTAAGAATTAGTAAACAGCAGTTGCGTGATGATTTAGAGAGATTTGTAATTAAGCCTACTCTGAATAAATATTTGCCCAAAAGAAAGACAAAGTTTCCTAAAATTACCATTAATGGCACAGGCGCGTGGGAAATAGGTGGGCCCAATGCCGATACTGGGGTAACTGGCAGAAAAATAATTGTTGATACTTATGGTGGTATGGGTAGACATGGTGGCGGTTGTTTTAGTGGTAAAGATGCCAGTAAGGTTGATAGATCTGGGGCTTATGCTTGTAGATATCTAGCGAAAAATATAGTCGCAGCCAAATTAGCAGACAGATGTGAAGTGAAAGTAGCCTATGTCATAGGTAAAAAAGATCCTATTTCTATGGATTTTGACACTTTTGGCACAGGAAAAAAATCTAAAAAAATTATTCAAAGTCTTGCAAAAGAAATTTTAGATTTCTCAGTACCCAATATAATAAAAAAATTAAATCTGCGTAGACCTATTTATGCTAAAACTGCACGCTACGGACATTTTGGTAATAAAAAGTATCCGTGGGAGAAAGTGGTGGTTTAGGCAAAGAGTTTTTTTGCTAATCTTTGCAATTTAGGGATATCTTTATCAAATGTGAGAATTTTTTTGATGTCATATTCATGGCATATAGCCACGCTATAGCAATCCACCCAAGAAATATTTTTAGATTTGCTATTTTTAAATAATTGCCAAGTTTTTTCCATTAATTCTTCTGATTCAAGAATGATTTCGGTATCTCCTTGTAAAAGATTTTCGATAAAATTAATTGTTCCAGTTCTACTAAATCTTTGTGATCCTATAGTTGCTAATTCTGAAAGCACAGCGTACGTGCTCGTTTTGTCGTTATTTATATAAAACTTCTTTAGAGCTACTGCTTTATCATGGGTGGAATCTTTGTGATTAATAAGAGCGAAGTAATATGATGTATCAATAAAGATCATGCTTATTTAAAAAATTTGCCAAATTTTACGCTTTTATCTCCGTACAAGTATTGTTTGTAATTTGTAGAAAGATTTGTGGGCGCATCTTTAGGGGTATATTTTTTACCAATTGCAAGTAGTTTATCAAAATCACTTCTAGCTTTCTTTTTTGTTTTAACAGTTGTTTTTGCTTTGGTATTACTAACAGCTTGCAACATCAACCTAGTAATCGCTTTACTTCTTGTCTCGTGAGAAAAGAGTTTATCAAACTTGTCTAATATAAAACCAGGTATTTTTAATTGAACTCGACGATCATTATTTAAAGTTCCATACTCTAGGGCAATTGCAGCATCTTCTAGTTTTAAGCTAGTAGATTTTTTTATTTTGGGATATTTTTTCATGATTTATTTTAAATATTTGTATTTATACGTCTTTGGTGTACACACAAGTATACACACAAAAATTAACTCTTGCAATAAAATACATGTTCCTGTCTAATACTTAACTATTATATAAAGTTGCGGAAACACCTATTTGTTTTCGCTCCCAAGACACCGAATCTTGTATACCGAGGAGGGCATGCCCTCCGGAGTAGCCAGATTTGCGAAACGGCCGAATAGGCAGTATGCGCAAAATCTGGTACGCAGGAGGGAAAACCAAGCGAGCAAAGACAAGTGGGTGTTTTTTATATATCAAGAGGAGCTTATGAAAAAAATTAATATCGCAGTTTGTGGATCAAATGCTTCGGGATTGCCAAAATCTTTTAACAATAAAGCTCAGGAAGTAGGAGCAGAAATTGCTAGAAATAAAGCCACTCTTTTTACCGGTGTAACTACTGGCTTCAGCTATGAGGCAGTAAAAGGGGCTCATAAAAATAAAGGCAAAATTGTGGGTATTACAGGTGCTGAAAGTGAAGATGAACATAAAGAAAGATACGAAAAAGTTGATTTGAAATTTTGGAACCCCATCATTTATACCGGGGTGGGGTACAAGATGAGAGACATCATTATGATTCGTAGTGTTGATGCTGCTGTCTATATTGGAGGTGGAGTAGGAACTATGGTGGAAATGGCAGCTGCACCAGATAGCCATACTGTTATGGGTATTTTAGAGGATTCTGGTGGTGCTACGGAACTCATAGAATTCATTGAAGAAATTTCTCATAGAAATAAGCCAGTGGTGGTGAGAGAGAAAGATCCTAAAAAATTAGTAGCTGCCGTAATTAGAGCAGTAAAGGAGAAGAGTAATGTCTAAACTAACTCTTATAGAAGAAGGGGGTAATCAAATAGATGCAATATATGCTGCTCTTGGCTCAAGAGAATGGCTTCAGGCTTTAATGGCCATCTCAAGAGATCTTGCCCAGCAAGGAGGTAAATTAATTGGTATGGATAATGGTCGTGAAAGTACAGGAAGAGTTGTTGGAATTCCTAGGGGGGGTGTTCCAGTTGGTGAAGCTGCTGCGGGCGTATATCCTAGTTCAGTGCTTGTTTTTTCAAACGATGGTGGTTCAAGAGATGCGTCAAGCTCTTTGATTCAGGAAAATGATTTTATTGGAGCAGAAGCTGTTTTGTTGGGTGATGGTATTATTGCTTCAGGTGGAACCATTTTAAGGCACATAAATGCTCTTGTTGAGCTCGGTTTAGATCCTAGAGATATAGCTGTTATCGCCCCTATTATTACAGAGCTTGGTATTCACTCAATTTGCGCAGATTTTCCTGATGTTGAGTTAGTATCTGCTCACATCGAGTCAGAGGGAGCTCATGTCAAATTTACAGAAAACGGGCCAGTTTTTTGTGATTCAGAAGACAGTGATGCAGTTTTTGTAATTGGAAAAATAAAAACTGATAGCATGGGGGATATAATTGATATTGAGCTTGGTGACTTTGGTGACATGTTCGAGCAAGCTGTTAGACATTGAAGTATTTCAGATGATGCTCTCTGATTCCTTTTGACCACGTCTTGACAAATCGTCATAATCCAGATATAGTCATTGACGTCACGTTGTAAAAAGCCCAAAAAAAGGGCTCTTTTTTGTTCTCCAGGGTAAAATGCCCTACAGATGGAGAAAAATTAAGAGAAAAAGCCTTTTTTTAGGGCTTTTTTTATTTTAAATATAAAAACAAGAAAGGTTGGCAATTTATGACATATATCACTCCCTTATCAAACTATAAATTTAATCTTAAGGCAAAAAAACTTGAAGGTTTGGCTAGACTAGCGCAGTTAAAAGTTCCCACTGTTTCAAACTTATTTATTGTTTCTAGCAAGCTATATGAAGAATTCAACGAAACGGGAAAATTACCTAAAGCTGCCAAATCGGAACTTGGCAAAATATTTGAATCTATAAGAAAGCAAGGTGACACTGTTACGCTCAGAAATTCAATCTATGAAGAAAAAAATCCTGGCTTAGCCTTTAGTGTTCACAATACTCTTAATATAAAAGATTATGATTTGCTAGAAAAGAAAATAATTGCTGGATATAGAAAAGCAGCTAGGGAGGCTATTAATCCCAAACAGATAGAGTTTAGTTTTCTTTTACAATCATTCTACTCATCAGAAAAATGTGGCACTCTGCTTTCTAGCAATAGTGTAGGTCATATTTATATTCAGGCAATACATGGACAACACACTACGCTTTTACTTAGAGGGGATATAGAACCAGATATTTATGAAGTTAGTGATCATAACTATAAATTGGTTAGAAGTGAGATTGCCCTCAAAATACACAGAATGAAGAAAATGAGTTCGGGAATTAGAAAAGTAAAAGTGAAACCAGAAAAGCAAAGAGAAGCAGTGCTAAATACTGATCAAATTAAGAGAATTGCTAAATTATCTCAACAAGTAGAAAAGCAATTTGGACCACAAGAAATAGAATGGGCCATACTAGATTCCGGCAAAATAATTTTCCAAGAAACTAGGGATTTTAAACAAAGCAAAAAAGTTAAGTGGTCACAAAAGGCCGACGTAGTATTTCCAAATTTGGTTGAGGGTAAAGTCATAAATCTA
>JBDLIL010000069.1:0-4054 GCA_039714855.1 Patescibacteria group bacterium | reverse complement strand
CAAGGTGTTATTTAGTGATCGAAGTTTGATGAAAGAATTGCCATATGAGGCAATTGTCGCTATAGATAAACTAAAAAAAATTGGTGATGAAGGCGTGATGGCAGACATGATCAAAAAAGGCATTAAAAAAGAAAAGGCGAAAGAATACTTGGACTTTATTCGTAACATGAAGCCCAATGAGACTGTTCAAATTATTTTAGATTCTCTCAAAGCTTACGGCTTTAATGAAAGTGAATATGTCTTCGAACCAACTATTGCTCGATCTTTTTCATATTCTGATGGACCCATCTGGGAAGTGGTAATTCCTGAGTATACTGTAGGCTCCGTCTTAGGAGGCGAAAGATTTAATAATTTAGCCAAGGAAATATCTGGAGTGGATGTTCCTGGCACGGGCTTTGCCATAGGTTTTGACCGTACTGTAGAAGCGGCAGATCAGCTAGGTCTAATTCCCACTGACAATGTTGGCACTCAAGTGTTAGTAACTATTTTTGACGAAAACACTAGAGATAAATCTCTGGAAATTGCTAGCAAACTGCGAAAAGCAAAAATCAGCACAGAACTCTACCCCGCTCAAGAAAAACTTGCCAAGCAATTCAAACTCGCCAATCAAAAAAATATTCCTTGGGTAATAGTCATTGGTGAAGAAGAAGTACAGCAAAATAAAGTTACTTTGAAAAACATGGAGTCTGGTGAACAAAACTTGATCGACATCGAAGATGCTATTAAGAAAATCTAAGCAGCAAATTTCGAAATTGGTGATTATTAATTTGGATTTGTTTGTAATTTGAAAGTTAGTGCTTGAAATTGCTTGTTATTTGGTGCTTTCTACGCTAGTACGTCGTACTTGCCTTACCAAAATACTCGATTGGAAAGAAATCTATTCCAGAATTTTTGGCAGCTCCCCCATCCGATAAAATGCTATTACCAATCATGAGGTAATTATCCAAATTCTCTGCTTCTTTTTTATTGATTCTAGATATTTGCTTTTGAATTAGCTCAAAGCCATCAATTTCTGGCTTAATAAGCCTTACTATTTCTTTTGTAACTAATAATTCAAACTTATCTAAAATTTCTTCTTTTTCTAAAACTGGTCTTATGGCCTTACTAGTGTTTGAGGACCAGATAAAAAACTGATGATTTCCATGCTCCTTTTTTATAAAATTAATTATTTCAGGATTTCTTTTCGCCTCTTCGAGGTGTTTTGTTTCAAATTCTTCAGACCAATCAGAAATTTCTGCTTTTATTTTATCTCCATATTTTTTCACAAAAGCATTTTCTGATTGCAATGTGTTTAAATCTTTAGCCAATTGTTCGCACAACTTTTCATCGTACTTGCCCAAAATCTTAGCTCCTTTGGACTTATAAATACTCCAAGGCAAAATTAAATGAGCAATGGTCTCATCAAAATCAAAGATTAAATATTTTTTAGGATTCTTTTTCAAATAGTTTTGCAATTTCATAAGAAACATAGTTTAACACATAGAAAATCCAAAGTATTTCCAAGAATTTGTTGCTATGATGCAAATTGTGACAATTACTCAAACTATTCGAACTATCAGGCTTACTAACAGGCAACTTAAAGAAACAGCTAAATTTTGTTTAGACATAGCAAAAATGATACTCGGAGTGTGGGTCTTTGGTATTTTCTTTCAAGAAAACTTTGGAACTCTCCATTTGTTCCTCTTATTTTGGGGCTTGTTAATGGCGAGTATGTTTTTTATATTTGGCTTAAGCTTACTGAAAGGAGTAAAATGATTGATAATTATGCTCTTTCTATGATTATAATTTGGTCGGGATTCAGTTTTTTCGCTGCTCTAATTGCTTTTCTCTACTTTGGTCACAAAGCTTCAAAAAAATAATTCCTGATTCTGGTTTCTTGATTTTTAAAGTGCTACGCTATTCTCTATGCCTGCTCGTAAAAGAAAAAAAACATCCTCCCGTTGGAAATCTTACTCATGGTTATTGCTGAATACTGTTGTTTGGGGTGCAGCTTTTATAGCTGTAAAACCAGCTCTTAGCGTCACTACTCCCACCAGGTATTTACTTTACCGCTATATTTTGGCTAGCCTGATTTCTTTGCCCATAATTTGGCATTATTTATCAAAGATAAAAGAAAAAAAAATAAAGATTAATAAAATTTTATTGCCTTTAATAGGTATTGAGCTGTTGGGAACTACTCTAGTGCTCTGGCTAATTTATACGGGTTTGGCTCGCACTACTGCTATAGAAGCCAATTTACTAACACTATCTTCACCCATTTTTGTTACTCTGGGGGGAATTTTATTTTTTAAAGAAAAAGAGGAAAAACATGAATGGCTGGGTCTTTTTATTGCCCTTTTTGGTACGGCATTACTAGTATTAGTACCAGTGATTCTCAATGGTGGCATCATGCCATCTGGTATTTCGCTAACTGGTAATATTTTAATATTAGCGGCCATGTTGATAAATGCTGCTTATTATTTGTTAGCCAAACAGTATTATAAAAATTATCCTAAATTTTTGATCACTACTTTAAGCTTTTATGTGGGATTAATTTCGTTTTCTTTGCTTGCGCTATACGAATCTTGCATAGACGCATCATTATGCATCTCTTCGTTAGTGCAAAACATGCAAACAGACCTCTCACACCCATCTGTCTGGATAGCAGCCGGCTATATGGCGACTTTTGGATCTATTATTGGTCTTACTGCCTATTACAAAGGCCAGAACGATATTGAAGCTAGTGAGGCTAGTCTCTTCACTTATTTACAGCCAATAGTGGCCATGCCACTGGGAATAATTTTGTTGAATGAAAAAGTTTATTCACTACAACTACTTGCACTGGCGCTGATTATCTTTGGTGTAGTAATTGCCGAACGGCGCAAAAAATAAAGTGAAGCTACTTCACTGTCACGCTTTTGGCAATGTTTCTGGGATGATCAACGTCATTACCTAACTCTAGAGTGAGATAGTAAGATAAAAGCTGCAATGCAACTGTCATATTTATGGCACTAGCTTCTTTGTTACCAAACACTGGCAGATAACTCTCAAAGCTATTGTGATTTTTGGGGCCCAAACCAATAACAGTTGCCCCACGCGCTTTTACCTCAGCTGCAGCTGTTAAAACATCTGCTTGCACCTCATCATCACTAAGTAAAACTATTACTGGCACACCCTCTTCCATAATAGTAATCGCATAATGCTTAAGATCGCCAGCCGGGATGGCATGAGCATGCCTGTAACTACCCTCTATAAGTTTGACCATACCCTCTCTGGCAATTTGCAAATTCTGCGCCTTGGCCAAGAGAAAAATATCCTTAGCGGTACTGAGTTTTTTAGCTAAATTTTTAACTTGCCCTAATATTTTTTCATCTTGCAAATAACTCTCCAGTGACTTGACTGTTTGATTTAGTATGACTTTTGCTTCTAATAATTGCCCTGCCACCGCCTTAGCTAACAAATATCCCCAAGCAACTTGGGAAACAAATACTTTGGTGGACATGACGCAAATCTCTGGCCCAGCTTGAGCTTGAAAATTAAAATCTGCCATCCGACTCATGCTTGAACCCTGCATATTTACATAACTAACAATTTTAGCTCCCTTCCCTTTAGCAATTTCTAAAACTTCTAAAACATCAGCTGTTTCACCGCTCTGCGAAGGTGAAATAATCAGAGTATTTTTATCAAAGAAATCAAAATAATCCACACAATCAGCTCCAACTAAACTAGTAGCCTCTACTTTGGCAAAATTTCGCAAATAATAGGCGATTTGCGCTGCTGCTATACCAGCTGTGCCAGAACCAATACAGTATATTCTTTTGGCACCTTTAATAGCTGAAACCAGCTTTTCTAACTTATCCTCATCTTGAGCAATTACTTGTCTAATAGTTTCGGGATCCTCATGAATTTCTTTAATCATAAAGTGATCAAAGCTCTCTTTGTCCACCTTGGCATCCTCCAAATTCACATCTTCTAATTGATAGCTTAATTCTCTACCTGTTTTTATTTCAAATAGTTTTAATTCACTACCCAAAATTTGAATTAGCTGGCCATTTTCAACCACTAGCATTTTTTT
>JBDLIL010000068.1:0-4326 GCA_039714855.1 Patescibacteria group bacterium | reverse complement strand
ACCCAAACTAATGCTCAACTTTTTCCTATTGCTCCCAGCTTGATTCCTCTTACTTTTACAGGAGCCAAAAACATCTCTCCTTCTCCTGACGGTGAAAAAATTGTTTTTTATTCTGCGAGCGCCTCTACTGACATGAAAAACGGTCTTTACGTTCTAGAACTTAATGACAGTGTTTTGTCATTTAATAAGCAAGCAAAACAAATCTTAACTGACAAAAGCCGCATATTTGATTTTTCCAATAGCCAATTTGTTTGGTCTCCAGACAGCACCCAACTCATAATAATAAATCCGCTTAAAGACGTGATTGTAGAAATCGATAAAAAAATTGATGTTACCACTTTGCCTAACGTTGGAAAACAAAAACAACAGATCTTGAGTGAATGGCAAGAAGAAATGTATTTACGAGAAAGACAATTTTTGGCAAAATTTCCCAAAGAAATAATCAATATTGCTACGCAATCCGCAAAAAATGTTTATATATCTCCAGACAAAAAAAGACTTCTTTACACTGCTACAAAAGAAATGAATCTTCCAGAAAATTTAGTTCCACCTATACCATCCACTAACACTCAGATGGAGATGCGTCAACTAAGCCCAGAAAACATATATGTTTATGATCGCGAAGAAGATAAAAATTTCTTAGTGGGAAAAGAAAATTCTTCGACTAACACTCTAGATGGCGGAATGGTAAAACATCTTCTAGCCATAGATTTATTTGATAAAAAAGCCCAAACATTAGAAGCTTCTCCTGGCGCATTTATTTCTTTGCAAGGAAAAACTGATGATGAAACTGTTGATAATTTTGCCAGATATCACACCTCTCTATATACCCATGGATTACAGTGGTTTACCGATTCCAAGCACTTGATAAACATCAATGAAAATAAGATTCATATTAAAGAATACGACAACAGTAACGAAACCACAATTTATTCTGGACCATTTGAAGATAGCTTTGTTTACCCTTGGCCAAATGGAAGTAAACTAGTGATTAACACTTCTTTCAGCCCTGAAACTGCTCCTAACTTATACGCGATTGAGTTGAAATAAAGCGTGCTCCTACCTGGACTCGAACCAGAATCGGAGGTTTAGGAAACCTCTGTTTTATCCCTTAAACTATAGGAGCGCTCAAAACAGCGTGCGCTACCACCTGCACTAATCTCCGCCTTTATCCTTCTAATTCACTTTCAGCATAAATCAACATATCTAGCGCACTGTCATAATCGTAAAGCTCGTTATCTTCAAAAACAATTTGGATTTCGCGCTCAGCATCACCCTTATTGGCAGAAGCGTGAACAATGGTGTTTTGTTGACTCATACCAAAGTCTCCCCTAATAGATCCGGCTTCAGCTTCTCTACCCAAAGTAGTACCCACCAAAGATCTCACAACTTTGATGACATCAACACCCTCCCAAACCATAGCAACTATTGGCTTAATTTTCATAAAAGATTTAAGATCCTCAAAAAAACTTTTATCTTTATGCTCTGCGTACCAATCACTAAGCTGCTCATCACTCATATTAAGCATTTTCATACCCACCAACTTGAGGCCTTTGCGCTCAAAACGACTAATAATTTCTCCTATTAGGGCTCTTTGCAAACCATCTGGTTTTACTAAAACTGCTGTGCGCTGTCTTGACATAATTCTCCTTATATAAATTTATTTAATAATATTTTTAAAGACTTCTGGCTTGTCATAGGGCCCAATTACTGCAAATCTCAATTCACCTGACTTTATTAAATCCTCTGCAACCTTACGAATTTCATCTAGATTAACAGCCTTTATTTTGCTCAAAACTTCTTCTGGTGTCTCTATTTTATTTTGCAAAAGCTGCTTCATACCAAAATAACTGGCCACACTCTGACTGTCTTCAAGACCTAATACCATCTTACCAGTTACATAATCTTTGGCTTTTTGCAATTCTTTCTTGTCAACTTTTTGCGAACTAACAGCTTTATAAAACTCTTCCACTGTTACTTTTACAGCCTCCTCTACCCTATTTGGATCTACACCTGCTGAAGCTCCGAATATTCCGGTGTCATGGTAAAGATCGACATCAGAATGCACATAGTAGCAAAGACCTCGCTTCTCTCTGACTTCTGAAAAAAGTCTTGAGCTCATATTCCCACCCATAATAGTACTAAGTAAAGACAATGCATATTTCTTGTTGTCATTTCTGGATATACCTGGCCATCCCATTACAAAGTGAGCTTGTTCTGTCTTTTTGTATTCTATATGTAATTTTTTATTAGAAATTGGCTTACCTAGCCACTTATCTAATTTAATTTTTTCTTTCTTTATTTTTTTATCTTTATTCTTTTTGCCAAAGATATTATTGATGTCACTCAACAAATTATTATTCCCCACTTTCTCCTTGTCTCCAGCAACTATTAGCAGCATATTTTCCAAACCGTACCACTTATCCAAGAAATTCTTGAAATCACTTGATTTAAAACTAGTTACAGTTTTTTTGCTACCGATAATGTCATGACCAAGGCCAGAACCTGAATAAATCATTTGCTCAAATAAATTGCCAATATGTCGAGACGGCATATCACGATACATATTTATTTCTTCTACTATGACTCCTTTTTCAACATCGATATCTTTTTGTCTTAATTTGGGCGCTAAAACCATGTCTGATACTACATCTAGAGCTAGATCTACATGCTCTGATGCAGCGTGTACGTAATAGCCGGTATACTCCTTACTGGTATAAGCGTTGAAGTTTGCCCCTATGGAATCTAGAGTGCTAGCAAAAGTAAAAGCGTCTGGGTAATTTTTAGTGCCTTTGGCAGGCATGTGTTCAAAAAAATGAGCAATTCCTTCTTTGCCTTCTTTTTCGTATCTAGAGCCAGTGTTACAGAGCAATAAAGTTGTTACTGATTTTACACCAGGCATAGGTACAGTAATCACTGGCAAACCGCAATCTAGGGTTTTCAAAGAGTGTTTGAACATGCAGCTATTGTAATAGCTTGATCAGATAAAACAAAAGGCAAAACTATCTTTAGGCTAAAATCTGAGTCACTGTCTGAACCATTAGTCTCCAATCTGACTTATTAATCACAGCTGTAGCCAACTCTTTAGCTTCAAGAGGTTCTCCAGGGTCTAAGTAATCATCGGTTGCTGTCAATAAAATAATTGGGGTGGCAAAATCTGGATTGGCTGCAAAGATTGCGTTAATCATTTTCAAACCAGACATCTCTGGCATTCTTTGATCAACAATAATTAAGTCAGGACTTTCTTCGGTAACCTTATCTATTCCTTCTGCACCATCATAAGCTTCTACTATTTCGTACTTTTTTTTCCCAAAATCTAAGAATTCTTGTACGAGCTGATGTGATTCTTTGGCATCATCAACTACTAGGATTTTTGGCTTTCTTTGTTCACCCATATTCGCCTTTCATACATATTACTTATATAAAAAGAGAATTTTATATTATTGGGGGGAAAGGTCAAGGGATATAAAAAAAGAGTATGTTCTAATTTTCTCCCAATTTTGAAGGACGAGTCAATCCTGCATTTTGTAAATTGTTGTGCTCTAGTTGATACTGATCAATAATCTCACGAACTTGATTTATAGCATCCGCCATAATCTGATAATTTTTTGATCCAGTCGCAACAGCATGATCATTATTTTGTTCCAATAAATACATAAAAACAAAGATAACAGAAAGTCGATTTCTAAGATCTGTTAGAAAATTTCCAATTAAGTTTTCACTATATTTTAGTGATTCAGTAATATCTACAACATCAATTATCGTTACCATTCCAATTCCCTCAACATTATGCCTAGCAACTAAAATTAATACTTTTGAATCACCTAACTTCAGTTCTTTACCAAAAGTATCGCCATCATCATTCATATCAAGAAAGTATCTTTCTAAACTTCCAACAAAACCCCCCAGTTGAGATGGAGTGACACCTTTTTCCTTAGCCAAACTAAGCACAAAATCTTCGGTTTGCTTCCAACCGTCAGTAGGGTCTTCACTATTATCGATAATCACCAGTTTTCTGTCGGTACTTGTTAGTTGTAAAACTTCATTAGTCTTGACTAATTCGCCAATTTTCTCTATTAGAAATTTAAAAAATGTAACAGGAACTTCAATTGTATTACTACTGTTCACATCTTCATTTTTACCCTCCTTATCCCCTTCGTCTATTGCCATAGCTCTCAGCACATCCCACACATCACTGTTGCAATCAAGTCCACTTTCAGAAGCTATTATCTCTAAAACTCTTTCATTAAAAATATCATAAAACATAGTCAACAACATATTAGATTACAAATGTAATCCACAACCCCTAAATTAACCTAATCAACT
>JBDLIL010000067.1:0-4326 GCA_039714855.1 Patescibacteria group bacterium | reverse complement strand
TCCTTCTCTTTTGTAGTAAAAAAACTTGAAGAAATATATAAAGACATAGCTAGAGTAGAAAATAAATTATGATCTTCGTAATTGGTCTTGGCAATCCAGGAAATAAATATAAAGACACCCGACACAATCTGGGGCAAGTTATTTTAGATTTTCTTGGTCAAAAATTACAAATTGCAAGTTTCAAATTTCACACAAAACTTAAATCCCAAATCTCTAAAAATTCAAAAGTAATGCTAATCAAACCAGAAACCTACATGAACGAATCTGGGCAAGCAGTACGAGCTGTTTTAGGTTTTTATAAAAACTCTAGCGACTTAGCAACTCAGCAACTCAGCGACTTGTACGTAATTCACGATGATTTAGATTTAGAAATAGGTAATTATAAAATTCAATTAGGCAAGGGTCCAAAAGTTCATAATGGTCTTAACTCTATTTATCAACATTTGGCTACAGATCAATTTTGGCATGTTAGAGTTGGCATTGATGCAAGAAAGGGCGATAGATCAACTCCTCCTGACAAATATGTTTTAGGGAAATTTAATCCAGAAGAAAAAGAAAAACTTGATTCAATAATTAAAAGTATTAGTGATGAATTGCTAAAAAAAATTAACTCAAATGCCCTTTAGATTTTATTTTGATAATTCACGAAACTTGAGAATTCTTTATCTCATAAGAATAAACAAGGATTTAGTAAAAAAGCTATCTTATTTTTTCTTTCCTGTTTTTCTTTTTAATATAGGTAAAGATTTTGACCTTTTTAGACAATTTAACTTATCAGACTTACAAAGAGGAATGTTATTTATTCCAATATATTATCTGGTAACTAGAATTTTGATTCTATTTACATCAATACCAATATCAAAATTAATTTCAATATTAGGACAAAGAAAATCATTGATTATAGCTCATACACTACAAATCATCACAACTTTTTGTTTTTGGATGATGATTCATAATCCCTATTTTGTATTCTTGGCAGCTGTCGTGAATAGTTTTCAAGCTCCATTTTTTTGGAGTTCCTATCATACGATTTTGTCCTCACACGCAATGAAATCACATATGGGGCAAGACTTGGGTTTATTGCAATTTTTATTGCAAATAATTCAAGCAGTATCACCGGCGATAGCAGGGCTCATCTTTTTTCAATTGGGTTATGAACCACTTTTTGTTATAGCAATAATATTGAATCTTATTGGAATGTTTGTAAGTCTATATTTAGAACCAAAAAGCATTAAACATGGACCAAGCTGGCAAGAATTTTTTTCTTGGATGAAAGAGAAGCAATACAGACTTCTTTCTGTATCTATGATGGGTCGTCATATTCATGAAGTTATGCTTCTCCTTTGGCCACTTTACGTATTATTTATTTTAGGTTCTGTAGACAAAGTTGGATATCTATATACTTTATCACTTTTTCTAGCGATGACTTTTTCATTTTTTATTGGTATTTACATAGATCATCACAAAAGCAGAAAGCCATTTGTTACTTCGGGAGGTTTGTTATCAATTATTTGGTTGTTAAGATCTCAAGTAACTACAGCTATGGGTGTAGCAGTTGCCGATCTAATTGATAGATTAACTGCCAATTTTCATTGGCTCTTTTTTGACTCACTTTTATTTAAAAGATCAAAAGGAAAGAAATCTCTATCGTATTTTACCTATAGAGAGATGATTATTTCGGTGAGTGAAGTGTTTATTTGGAGTACTTTCATAACGGTGTTTTCAATTTCTGACAATTGGACTGTTTTATTCATCGCAGCTTCTACGGGAGTTTTAATGAGTTTACTAATGAAGGAGAGATCCTTGAATTAATAGCTTATAATAACTTAAATGAATAGAAGATCTAAATCTAAGGGTTTTCAATCTGCAGCATCACTTTTCCAAAATTATCAACCTCAAGACAAGGGTGGATTTATTACTCGTGAATTTCAAGATTTTGGATATAGATTGGCTGTGGAGCTTAATGATATGAAGCATAAATCTCTCTACATTAAGATGGCTAGAGATGTTCATAGGCCGATTTTGGAAAGAGCTCTTTCGTTTGTTAAAGATTCAAATGCCAAGAGCAAGGCTAAATTATTTATGTGGAAAGTTAAAGAACTAAAAAAAGAGAAACTTGTCCCAAGCGAAGTCGAGGGAAAAACATGAATAAACAAACTTTATTTTTTATACTCTTTTTAAGTTTTTTAGCTGCTTTGCTTGGATATAATTATTTTGCAAGACCTTTTGAAAATCTATCTGAAAGATTTGCAAGTCCTCAGGTGACTGAGAATTTTGATGTAGTAGAAGAATTAAGTTTGGAAGAAAAATTATTATCAGAATTGACTACAAAAGAAAAAATAGCTCAGCTGATAGCATTTTCAGTTGTTTTAGAAAAACCAGTGGATACTAAGCAATTAGCAGCTAGTAATAGTGCTTGGATCAAAGATAATAATCCTGGTTTCATTACGCTCTTTGGCTCAAGCATTGTCAAACAACAGGCTAAAGATTTTAAATCAAAAATAAATAATTCTGAATCAAAAATCAAGATTCATCTAGTAGTGGATCACGAAGGTGGAGTTGTTCAACGCCTTAACGGAGAAGGATTTACCAAGTTACCTAGTTGGCAAGAATTGTGTCAAATGAGTGATGATGAAGAAAGATCAAATTTATTAGCTAGCTCTTCAGCAGAGCTCTCTTCAGTGGGTATAAATGTAGTGCTTGCTCCAGTAGTAGACTTGGGAATTAATCCAGTTTTGGGTAGCAGAATTTGTTCTGATGACGATCAATTAGTTGCTAGCAGAGCTGCAGAGTATGTTTCAGTATTTAAAAATCAAAGCATATTGCCAGTTCTTAAGCACTTTCCTGGCATAGGTAAGACAAGTAAAGATTTGCATAATGATTTTGATAGAGTAATAGTAGAGAAAGAAAGCACATCAATATATAAGCATTTACTTGATCAATTCCCTCATATAGGAGTAATGATTTCCCACGTAGGAGTAAAAAATCAATATCCAGACATTCCTTGTAGTTTGAGCAGAAGCTGTGTGAAGGAACTCTCAGACAATTATCCAGAATTATTAATATTTTCTGATGCTTTGGATATGAATTCAGCTCTTTATGACAAAAATTCTGATAAACTAAAAACATTAGAACAAGTAAGTATAGAGGCTATAGATGCAGGTAATAATGTTTTGATATATGGGCAAGGAATAGAAGTTGAAAAATTTGATATGATCCTAGAAGTTTTGTTGGCAGCATATGAATCTGATAGTGATTTTAAGAATAAAGTAGATAGATCAGTTTTAAAAATTATAAATTATAAAAAATAATGCCACTTATTATTCAAATAGCTATTATTAGTATTTATTCAGGAATAGCCTATTTGTTTGTGGAGCCACTGAATAATTGGTTATTATTTGTACTTGGATTAATAATGGGATTTTTGTTTTTGTTTTTTGATAAAAAAATTGCTTATAAATACTATCAAAATAATGGTTTAGTTACTAGATCTGTCATTTTTCTTTTTACCTACATTCCTTTAAGTTTATTTGTTATTACTTCTAGTGGTAGTCCACTGGGTGTTGGCATGATGATTAGTATGGGTTTTACTTATGTCATAGAGTTGTGGCAAGTAAAAAGTTCTTCAGAATTATTCGCCCATAAATTTTTGTGGCAAACTGGCAAGGCTTGGAGTGAAAAAGAAATTAAAATTTTTACAAGGGTTTTTATCGTTATAGTTTTTTTATTGGCTCTATTGGCATTAACATAGCTTATGAGTTTTTCTATTTTTGGTTTAACTTTTTATTTTTACGGCCTAATCATTGCTGTGGCAATTTTTATTGCTGTTTATTTAATAGAAATAAAATCTAAAAAGCTTGATATCAGTGAAAAATATTTTTGGAATTTAGTATTTTGGATTTTGTTGGGTGGTGTAATAGGCGCCAGAGTCTGGCATCTAATTACCGATTTTCACTTATATGTAGATAATTTTTGGGGAATTTTTAAAATTTGGGATGGAGGACTGAGTATTTTGGGAGCTATATTTGGGGGAGTATTATCGCTTCGCCTTGTGAGTCGTGGATCCCGGATCAAGCATGTACTGAGCTTGTCGAATGTATCCGGGATGACACTTTGGGTAGTTTTAGATCTGGCTATCTTTGGTTTGCCTTTTGGTCAAGCGATAGGTAGGTTAGCAAATTATTTTAATCAAGAGCTTTATGGCTGGCCAACAAATTTGCCTTGGGCAATTTATATAAATCCAGAAAACAGGGCTTTAAGATTCAAAGAATTTGGCTATTATCATCCATTATTTGCTTATGAAGCTTTGGCAACTTTTAGTTTTGG
>JBDLIL010000066.1:0-4431 GCA_039714855.1 Patescibacteria group bacterium | reverse complement strand
ACACATCGCTTTTCAATTCTGACACATCGCCTTTTAACTCTGACACATCGCTTTTCAATTCTGACACATCGCCTTTTAACTCTGACACATCGCTTTTTATCTCAGAAATGTCACTGCTTAGTTTTTGAAACATATCTTCCATGGTGGAAACAACATGGCCAATTATTTCCTTAACATCTTGAACAGTGGCAAGAGGGGAAGACTTTTTTGCTTTTTTCACAACAACTAAATATAGCACACAAGTCAATGCACATAGAATATGTTTTTTTATAAATTTTCTTCAAAGAATTTCAAATCTCTTTGAATAGCAGTATTCCAAGCAGGTTGGAGATTGTGATCGGTGTTGGGGTAAGAGTAGTAAATAACCTCACCCATCTGGTTTGCTGGCGCAGAACCAGATTCCCTCTCCATTTCTGGAGAGGGTTTTGGCTTTTTAATTTTCTCTACCAGAGACTCTACCCAAGTTGTTAAAACTTGATTGTCAGCGCTGCCATGGTGAATTTGAATTGGTCCAGTTAATTTTTCCAGATGATTTGTGATAGAAAAATCTAAAACATCATAATCTTCTTCAAGCATGCTAATCCATTTGCGTTGTTCTTTGCCTTCATCGGCTTCATCCCAGCCAAAATATAAAATAGAATAAGGAAAGGGAGCGACCATAGGTGCCCACAGAGTGCTAGGAATTGGCTCTCCCAGAATTTCCAAAACTGATAAGGTTATTTGCCCACCGTTGGAGTGTGCCCAAATGGCGAGTTCATCTCCATCAAGTGGGGAGGGTTTTTCTCCATTTAATCTTTCTATGCTTACGGCTTGCTCTTCACTCAGTTCTATTTCTCCGCCAATAATATAATTAGCTGCTTTGATAGACTCTATGAGTTCAATCACGTTCACAGGTTTTACGAATCTAGCCTCCCAGACATCCTCACTTTCATTGTCGCTGTCAGCGTAGCCAAAGAAATCTGGAGCTATTGTTATATATTCAGCCCTAGCGAATACGCTCGCTGCATTTTTTGTGCCCATACCGGTTTCATAAGTTTCTGCTGGCAAATATCCTCTAATCATAAGAATAGTTTTTGGTTTTTTGCCATATGCTCTTATAAGTGGAATATTTATTTGCCCTGTCATACGTTTGTCAGTAGTGATATATGAAAATAAATAGCTAGTAAAATTAGTATTTTCTTCAAAGATTTTTTCTATAGTAATAGGGCTAGCAGTATATTCTCGCTTTTGCAAATTATTTATGCTGTATTGCTGCAGAGGTCTTTTTTTAGCATTATTACTTACAAATGGCGAAGTGAAAGAATTATTAAAAAAATTAAGATCTATAAAGGAACTAGAAGCCAGTCCTAAAAAGAAAAAGCCTGCAAAAACTGAAGTTATTATTGCCAGTAGACTAAATTTGATGTTTTTCTTCATATTTGTCATCTCGGCGCATATCTGTCTTTGGTGGGAAGGCCAGGATTGATCTATTATGATATAATTATGGGATGTTCAAAAGCGTATTTACTAGCATATATTCGTTGTTTGTCATCTTACCATCATTTCGTTGGATTTTGATTAGTGTCATGGGGATGGGTTTTGGTATTGGTATTGGCTTGGTGGTGTTTCAAAATCCACAGGCTAGTTTTGCTAGCCCCGCAGCTTATGAGATTAAAAAAACCTCTCCAGATGTTTTAGTGACCGAATTTAAAATTCCAAATTTAAAGATTGATGAGCTAGATTTAGAAAAAAATATTATTGAAACTAATAGGTCAGAGGGATTGGGAATAGATAAGTTGACTGTGTTAGAGGTAAAAAATAAAAACTTACTAAAAAATTTGGAAAAAGTTTTGCTGGGTGAAAAGATATTAGCAGTAGGATCTAATAATGGTTTATATGCTTTTACAGCTATAGAAACCAGAATAATTCCTAAAAATGAATTGACTCAGGCTATGAGTTTTTACGATGAAGGCTTGATTATCTATGGTCAAAGGTCTTGGATGAGTGATGAATTGGTTTTGGTGGTGGCGAGGTGAGTTAATTTGGTTCTACTTTGTATTATTCAACGAGAAGCATTTGGGGTTCTAGTTCTATTCCAAAAATATTAATATCGTCTACAATTGCTTCCCACTTATTGATGTAGGTCTTACTTACAAGTTTTTCAGCACTATAAATCTCGTAAAGGAGCACAACAAGAGCATTAAAAGCATTCCTATTAAAATGAGCTTGAATGAGCATTTCACAAATTTCTTCTTGATTGCGCGGCAACCTAAAATCTTTTTCTATTATTTGAAGATGACTTTCTAATTCATTTGGCAATTTGGAAACCCCCTTCAAAACACCGTTCAAGAATGCATCAAATAAATCTGCAATGGATTCATAGCTCTCATGTAATCCCTGAAAATCTGAGCTTTTTACAATGTCGGGATGACTTTCTTTTCTAAAGCCATTCTTTTTCATAACTTTAAAAGTTACTAATCCTATTGATATTTCTTTTAGCCACATAAGAGAATAAAGAAACCAGCCATCTTTAGAACCTTCGGTGCTCATATTAGTTCGGAACCAATCATTTGGATATCTGTCAGGAATGTAAGCAGGCAAGTCTAAGTCTTTTTCATAGTCGGGATTTTGCCTAATTGATACTCCTGCTATTCCATGAACGTGAGTCCATTCATGAGCTGTTATGGTTAGAGCTTTATCAATATCCAATTTGCCAGTATTTGTGGACAAGGCATCATCGATGTTGATATAGATCAATCCAAGATTTGTAGAGAAACTATGTTGAATCTCGGTAGCCCCATTTTTAGTTTTAAAGAATGTGAGGTGCTCGATTTTGCCTTCAAAACTACTTCCGTATTGTTTATATACGTAATCGAGAGCACGGCTCAATCGATCTATTTCTTTTGATAGTTCTGGAGGAATATCAATAACTTCTATAGACAATTCAGGATTTTCAATAACACCTCCGTCTTTGAAAGGGAGAAAAGGATTGTCAGTTTTTTTAACTAAAGCTTCGTCGGCAAGAACGCCAATGTCTTGATAGATGCTTTTTGTTTCCCACTTGTTTGACATATTTTTTAACCCAACATATTTAAATCATTAACTACTCATGTTCTTGAAGTTTTTGGTGACCCTAACGATACCGCAACCGAACCAAGTTATAAATGACCTGGTCGACCTCTTTAATACTTTTCTGCCAGATGTACAAAGTCTTTTTCCTACTCCGAGCAAAGTATATTCCTATGGGTGATTGAACTAAGCTTGATATACTAACGGTCTATGCAGGATTTTAAAATAGATAAATTGAGCTTTTATTTAGGTAGATTTGATTTAGACTGCTACCTTATTGCTAGGGGAGTGCGATTTATAGGGACACATGAGTTTTCATTGAATAATTACAAAAAACTTAAACTATTGTTAAAAAAGAGAGTCAAAGAAGATGGTTTAGAAATAGTAGTCCAATTAGCAGATTCAGCTGAAGTTGTTATTTATCATCCAACTGAAGGTAAAATTTGGCTCCAGAAGTTGCAAGAGTTAGACAAAAAAAGTGAAAAGTGTAAAAATTATCCCTTAGCTAGTTTAATTTTTGAAAAAATTGTTAAAAAACAGAAATTAACAAAAAAAGAAAAGTTATTTTTGAAAAAAATGAATCTCGAATGGAAGTCACTGGAAGATGAATACGGAAGAGTGTTCGGCTATAGCGAATCTTCAATTGGGAGGTATTTAGATAAATTAAATAACTTGGTCTAGCCGCATTCAGAATGAGTCTATTATATTTTGGTTATCTAACAAACCCTATAGGATCAAGCCTCTCTTTTATTTGTCTATTATCAAATTTTTCCTCTGGATAATTTTGTAAAATAGCGAAACTTTCTGACTTCAAGTCTAATATTCCATTAATTCTTCTTGGTATTTGAACATCAAATTTGCCTTTATACTCCATGGTTATTAATATCTGGCTGTCGTTTAAAAAGTCTATAACGTTAACAACTTCGACAGTGTTGCTTGCAGGATAAATATCCTGTTTTTCGAGTGATCTTCGAACTATTTCAGTAATATTAAATTGCTCATCGCCATCCAAGCTAAACACCATTGCGTCAATAGCTTTTAGTTGTGGTGAAGTCTTGAAGCTTGTACTACTTTTTGCCATGTAATTTCCTGAAGGGGAAAAGACCAAATATGGCACGATCGTGGGAGGTAAATTATTAAAATCAGTAGTTAGTTGAAGTTTTTCAAGATCTAATAAAATGACAGACGTTTTTTTATCTTGGTTATATTTATGAGCCCACTGACTTTCGCGTAACACCAAGTATTTTTGACCATTTACTTCCTGGTTAATATAAAAAGGGGAATCTTTGCTTAAGATAATTGAGTCCTGATTGGTATCAAGATTAAATTGATGCAAGTGAACAGTATCTGCTTCGAAGGAAGTATAGTAAATCAAGCCACTTT
>JBDLIL010000065.1:0-4842 GCA_039714855.1 Patescibacteria group bacterium | reverse complement strand
AGAGTTAGTCGCATAAGATCATTCCAAATAGGAGAAGCACCAGTGATACCAGAGGCAATATAACTCATAGGAGTATTATCATTATTTCCCACCCAGACACTAACTACTCTGTCACTAGTATAGCCAATAGTCCAGTTGTCTCGCAGGCTATTAGTAGTACCAGTTTTTACTGCCACCTCCGCTTCGGGAATGTAAATAATAGATCTGGGACCAAACGCTGGTGTGCGAGCCGCATTATCAGATAAAATGCTATTTATTTGAGCTGCTACTTTTTCATCTAAAGTTTTTTTCTTTGGACAAGCAACTTTTTCTAAAGCGCAAGTATTTTTATACAAAATTTCACCATCATAAGTACTAACTTCTAAGATGGGATTGATGTCTACACTGTAGCCCATATTGGCAAAGCTACCATAGACTTTATTCATATCTATCATCTTTATTTCACCTCCACCCAAAGTTAAAGATAATCCAAATCTACTTCTATCGTCCCAGGTACTAATACCCATCTCTTGAGCTTTATCAATCATATTGTTAATACCCACTTCTGCCAAAAGTTTTACAGCTGGGATGTTGTAGCTACTAGCTAAAGCAGTTCTTAAAGGTACTTTGCCATGAAATCTACCGTCATAATTGTTGGGGCTATAAGGTTTGCTACCTGCTATTTGATAAGTTACTGGGGAATCATCAATGATGCTGCTAGGAGTCTTGCCTCTTTCCAAAGCTAAGGCATAGGTAATAGGTTTGATAGAGCTACCAGGCTGTCTAGGTCTTAAACTCACATTTACTTGGCCATCGTGTTCGAAATCAAAATAATTTTTACTTCCTACCATGCTTAACACCTCACCTGTTTTAGGATTGGTAATTAATCCAGATCCATTAGAAACGCGCAAGCGTGCCAATGACTCTAGCTCATCTCTAATAATTTTTTCTGATTCTTGTTGTAAGTTATAATCCAGGCTTGTTTTAACTATTAAACCTCCATGACTCATCAATTCATCACCATATTTTTCTGCTAAAAGCTCTCTCACATACATGACGAAGTGAGGAGCCTTGATGTCAATGACATCATTTTTAAATTTTAAAACTTCTTTTCTAGCTTGTACCGCCTGTTCTTCGGTGATGTAGTTATCTTCTACCATTCTAGTTAATACTTGAGCTTGTCTGGTGTAAGCGCGTTCTGGATGTGATCCAAAAGGGGAATAGAGTGAAGGGGCTTGTGGCAAGCCAGCCAACATAGCGCTTTCTGCTAGACTCAGTTCACTAGCGTGCTTACCAAAATATCTTCTAGAAGCTTCTTCAATACCATACGTGGAACCACCAAAAGCAACTTCATTAAGATACATTTCTAAAATCTGATCTTTGCTAAAGCTGCCGTCTACAGTGATAGCCACTAATATTTCTCTAATTTTTCTTTTTATGGTTCTCTCTCTGCTTAAAAGAGTATTCTTAACTAGTTGTTGGGTGATAGTAGAACCACCTTGTATAGATTTGGATTCACCATTTTGGTTGGCTATGAAAGCCCTGATAATTCCTTTTAGGTCAAAGCCAATATGGTTGTAAAAGTTTTTATCTTCTATGGCGATAGTTGCTTGTATTAGATACGGAGATATTTCGTCCAGTGGTACCAAAGTTCTGTTTTCATCTTTGTATATGTTGTAAAGCAATACGCCATTACGATCGACAATTTTAGTGCTAACTATTGGTTTATGTTCCAGCAAATCTTCTGTAGTTGGTAAATCTTTAAAAACAAAATCATAAATAAAGTAACTACTACCTAAAATAAAAATACTGAAAATAATTGAAATTACAGCTTGAAAACGCAATGAAGTAAATACTTGCTTTAACTCAATTAAAATACTTTTCTTACTTTTTCTTCGAGTAGATTTCCCCCCCCTTTTTTTCTTGGGAGTTAGAATTTTAATTAACTCTTTATCAATTATTTTGCTTATTTTTTTAAACTTTTTCTTATATTGCTTAAGTTTTGTATTAAACTTACGCTTATAAGCTCTATATTTTTTTTCTCTGTTCGCCATAGCTTTTCGCCATAGTGAAATCTGAGTGTGAGCAAATATTACCCCAGATTTTTGACGAACAAGAAGAGTTTTTTTAAAACTTTTTTTTACTTTTTTATACTGTCTTTTTTTCTTACTCATGTATTTAGTTATTACTTTTTTGTAATAATTCTTTTTCTCTTCAATTTGTTGCAGAATTTCTTTTTTTCTTGGATGAAATTCCAACTCAAGATTTTGATAATTGGGCACAGAAAAATCAAAACCTTTCAGGTTTTTACGCCAATTCTTTTGTACCTTTTTGAGTTGCTTTTTTCTAGTTGGAGTTAGTGTTTGCTTATAAATAATGTTAAGCAATTGCCACAGAAAAAAAACTAAATCTGTAAATTTTAGTTTTAAAATTGGAGGTAGTGCTTTTATTTCCCGACTTCGCTTGAGATTGCGTCTTATGGGTCTCTTTTTCGCCATGCGGCGAATTTTATCACAATGATCTATTAAGATGTAGTAGTATCTTATAATTTATTTTCTATCACGTCCCAAAGTTCTCTGTTATCGCCTTCGTAACCTAGTGCCCAGATGGCCACACCAGCCAAATCTAGTTGTTCTATCAAATCCAGTTTATAAAAAAGAGATCTAGAATTTTCATAATAAATGGTAAAAATTGCTCCATTTTGTTTGTAGGTTATGTAGGGAGACAGAGCGTCATCATTCCAATGTTCTTGCACTTCCAGTTTTTCTTTTTGATTTAAAATTTCTTGAATACGTTCGAAACTAGCAGTTGATCCAGAGTTGGGATAGGTATTCTCTCTGTCTTCTCTAGATGTAGTGCGCCACTCGTAACCATAAAAAGGTACTCCTAGCAAAATTTTATTTGATGGCACCTGATCGATGAGATCATTCAGATGTTCTGTAATGTCGCTGTCCCAAAGAGAATCACCACCAAAGAGAGGAGCCACAGGTCCAGAGACCACAGAGTTTCTTCTGTGGTAATCGTATGCCATCATGATCACATAATCTACGTGTTTGCCAATCTGCTCCAAATCCCAAATCATTTTTCGGCTAGCAGCTGAGCCATAAACATCTATCGATAATTTAATATTAGGATCTTTTTCATCCAGATGCCTATCAATTTTTTCTACGAAATTTACAAAATTGCTTCTTAATTTATCGGTGCTTTCACCACTATATTCGATGTCAATATTTACTCCAGAAAATGGGTAGGCTAGTAATACAGAATCCAAAGTTTCTAATAATTTATCTTGAGATTTTTCAGAATTTAAAAAATGAACAATACTGTCATTATTAAATTGTGTTAATACTATCTCTAGTTTTGTATTTTGCTTGTCTAAATCTTGCAATAGATCTAAAAACTCGTCTGATTGCAGTTTGGAATATCCTGGTTCAGTAAAACCTTCTTCGGTCAATCTTACGCTGCCATCGGCTTGTATTGTTAGGGAAAAATAACTCAGATGAGTTAATTCTTTTTGTAGCTCAACTTTTTTCAAGTTCCAGTAAGGAAGAAACCCATAGACTAGTTTTTTTTGTTTTTTACTTGTACCCAAGATTTTTAAAAATGAAAACTCAGACTCTATATTTACAGGAGTAAGCAATTGAGTGTTGTATATCTTTATCCAAATAAAAATGCCAGCCAAGGTTGATAATAATCCAATACTTAGGGAAAATAAATATATTTTTTTATTCACAAATTATCAATTTTACAAGTTACTGAGTATGCCAGTACACTTAATCATTAGTAGTACTACTTTGCTCGTTGCTAACATTATATCTCTCATAGACAACTTTACCTTCCTCATTTGTTGCTCTGGCACAATCACTGCAATATTCTTTGGTCAATGGATCGGTATAAATAATTTTTTGTTGCAATTGCAAGTCATCTTCAGACTCTCCTGGTTTTGGTGGTAATCCGGTAGAGGCTTTTATCCAAACTTCTTTAGTAATAATTTTAGAGTTAGAGGCTTGACTATGTTGCCAGTAGAGCTCTGTGCTTCTTGTTTGACAATTTTTATTAGCAGAATCAGGTGGCATGCCATTGGCACATACTGGAGCGGAGTTTACATCGCTAGGTTTTTCTTGCCAAATTGCTTCTCGACCTTCTAAAACATAGCTCATAATATCATTAAAAATAGGAGCGGCTCCTGTAATACCAGAAACAAGATATTGATTCATGGGGGTATTGTCGTTATTTCCCACCCAAGTGATAACTAAAAATTCTGGGGTAAAACCTACTGTCCAGTTATCCTTCAAATCATTGGTGGTGCCGGTCTTGGCACTGACAATTTGATCGGGTACTACCAGTGAGCTTCTGGCTCCAAATACTGGGGTTCTGGCTTTGTTATCTTGCATAATGTGAGATGCTAGATATGCTGGAGCTCTATCCATCACTCTTTCCAAATCATTTTGTTTTGAGTCATCATCATAATCAGTAAGATATTCTAGAGTATCCAATCTTTCATCAATATCTAGTTTTTCAAAAACTTCACCTCGATAATTTTCGATTTTTAATATTGGAGTTAATGGAACCCTAACTCCTTCATTAGCCAAAACGCCAAAAGCTTGAGCCATATCTATCATGCGTACTTCGCCTCCGCCCAAAGTAAGTGATAAACCATAGTTGGATGGGTCAATCCAAGAACTGATTCCCATTTTTCTAGCTTGATCAATAAATGTTTCTAGATTGATAATTCTCAAGCCCTTAACAGCGGGAATGTTTAAAGAATTAGCTAGAGCGTGACGAACAGTAACAGGGCCACTATAGCCGCCGTTATAGTTTCTGGGGCAATAAGGTTTTTGACCAGGAACTTCAAAGCAAGTA
>JBDLIL010000064.1:0-4857 GCA_039714855.1 Patescibacteria group bacterium | reverse complement strand
CGCAAAAGAGGTCCTAAGTTCTCCTTTGACAAGGAGAAATACAAGATTAGATTTAAGATTGAGAGAACTTTTGGTTGGATTGAAAACTTTAGGAGAGTAAAGTACCGAGTAGATCGGTGTATTTCCAGCTACAGAGCTTTTGCCTATCTAGCTTTAATAATCATTTTGATCAGGAGTTGAGTTTTGTTATGGGTTTACTCGATAAAGCTAGAGCTTCTCTTTCCAATCTCATTAAAACTACTTTTGGAAAAGACAGATTATTAAGATTAGTTACCAATTGGGTAACTTTTTTTATATTACTCAAAAGCTTGGGCGAAATAGTATACTTAGAATTAAACATATAGACGTATTATAGACAAAAATAGACGATTTGAATAGGGAAAAATTTGAGAGGTGAGCTAAAAAAAGATTGGTATATCAATATTTTGGGTAGTGTAATAATTGAAATTGGAACTGCGATTCGAACAGAGTGCTCGTTTGGGTAGAACCTTTTTATCAATCTAAAGGAATAACAGTAATAATCCAGCAGTTACCCCCAATACTCCAATCATCTTTTTTAGTGTTAATTCGTCTTTAAAAAATAAAGCAGACATTAAGGTTAATAAAGAAATTGAGGCAGCATTTGCAGCATTTACAAAACCAACATTTGGAGCCAGATTAAATCCAACTTGCATAAAGTAATTAAAACTGGAGCCAAAAACACCGATCAGCAGTAGTGTAGCGAGCTGATCTTTTGAAACCTTTTTCCATTCTACTTTTTTATATATTATTTCTCCAAAAACAATCACTGTCACAACTACCATTGAAAGAATTAATCTTGTGAGGATTGGGACACCCATATTTAGAAGGTATTTTGAACTTAAAGCCAGAAAACCCCAGCAAAAAAATGCACCCATTGTATAAGGGAGCCATAACTTATTAGAAATAGTTTTGCTTTTGTCTTTATTGATCGTAATTAAAGCTGAGAATAATATTATTAATGCAATAGCGATTATTGACTTCATTGGTAGTGGAGCAGAAAAAATAAATATTGAGGCTATTGCCGTAAATACGACATAACTTTTTGAGATAATTAGACTATATCCAGGGTTTGGAGCGAGTTCTATTCCTTTTAAGGAGAACACATTTCCAAGATAACTAAAGAAAATACCTTGAACTAAAATTAGTAAGTACTCGAATGGTTTAAGTGTAAAACTAGTTGGGGTTCTGGTTGTTAATACCATGTATACAAGTACAGGTATTAGAAACATTGCAAGATTATTTAGTTGCTGAGGCGTTTTTAGTGAATTGCTCTTTCGTACACAAAGATACAAGGCTACTGAACTAACAAACATTAGTAAGCTGGCAATAATCCAATTCATATTGATATGATTATAGCTCAGTTCCAGCTTGTCTATTAGTGGGTACAAAAACAAGGTGTATTAAGTTTCTTCTTGAGGAGAATCAAATGGGTAGTGTAAGGGAGTTTGTTAGAACTTTTTGTTTATGTTATTAGTCTCAATGAGAGTAGTGAACTCTCATTAAAAGAGTATCGATTTCATTTTCAAAACTACTCATATCATCAGTTTCCAGAAATTGCAGCCAATCAGGTGGGAAATCACTATTAACCCGATCTAACTGAAGACTGGCGTATTTTTGATCACTTGACAATTCTCGTATTAACTTAACAATTCTTTCCTTTGAAGATATGCCACCAATACCTTGCACGGTTGCGATTAAATACAATCTATCATTCTGTTTAGCTTTTAACACATTATCTAAATATATTGGTATTTGCTTTGCGAGGTTTTCTCCGCCTCCAGCTATGATAACCGCTTTTACGCTGAAATCTATTGAAGCAATTCCTGTTTCTCCCACCAGTTCATCACCCCACTGGCTATTTGCACCGTCTCTTGGAGGCGCTTGGAGTACCAGTGTTTGACTAGGTTCTATGTATCTATTTGGGTCTTTTACTTGTGGGAGTGAATATAATTGTGAACACTGGGCAGTTTCTAATTCTTTTGAAACAAGTTTCTGTACGCCAGCGCTGTTTCCTGCAGAAACAATAGTTGGATTTTGATTGTAATCATTCTTAGATCGTATTATTGCTGAGCAAATTGCAGCAGATACTTTTTCCATCCTCTCTATTTCATTCTGATCTAATTTTGTAGACTTTCCGTCTCTTGACTGATCAAAGCTTTTAGACCAACCTTCTATTAATACCTTTGCACTACTATATATTTCTAGATAAAATTCTCTTAAATTATCTGGATTTATTGGCCAAACATCTTGATTTGGATCACCTCCAGCTTCGAAGTAATGAATTTTTCTAACTACATCTTCAGCATCAATCCTCATTTGCTCCATATTGAAGTCATAAAAATATCTATCAGTAAACCTATCATTTGGATCATCACCGTCAAATACTCTTCGCTTGCTTTGTGTATCTGATTGGATATTTGCTAGCCTATGCACTTGGTCATCACCACCATCATCTCTAATTCCTCTTTTTGTGATCCTGACTTCCAGTTCGCCTCTATACGAGTATTCGCCATAATGATCCTCTGGAGATTTATTTTCTGTTTCGATAGTTTCAAAATTCCACCCAAAAGTTTTTACTTTTGTTGCTATATCAAATAGTTTAAGTGGAAGTTCTTTTCTTAGTGTTGCTCCGCCTACTATTCCACTTTCAAGACTTTTTCTTTTTTCACTCATAATCACATTATATCAAATAACAAAATTAGAGACTTTCATCAGTTTGAGGTTCTAACGTAGTCCCGTCATGGGGTGGCTGACGGGAGTCGAACCCGCGACCTTCGGTACCACAAACCGACGCTCTAACCAGCTGAGCTACAGCCACCACTTAGGTGAGAACTGATATTATAGCCTGTTTAACCCTTTTTCCAAAGTCATTCTCCCATCTTCTAGTTCCCTATTTACCAATTTTGTAGTAAAAGTATATAAATTAAAGAATTAAGTATAATAAAAATAGATTTACTACCAAAATTAAAACTAGGGTTGTTTAATTATTCACCGGTGGTAGAATCAAATTTTGCTATGAGCGAAGAAGATTTACATATAAGAATGATGAAGCATATAGAGTTTCTTTTAGAAATTGATGAATCTCAGTTGGATGCTGACAACAAATTGAAGTTGGAACTCATCAAGTATCTCTTTGATAAAGATTATCAGGTGGATCAAGAGAAAGTTTTGGCTCTTGTTAAACAATATCTCCCTGAACTGATTAAACAAAAGCCATTTAGTGGAGTAATTGAAATTCTTGACAAAGAGGCAATTGATAGGCTTAATGAAATAAATCCAAATACTGCTATTCATTTATGTATAGCTATTGAAGAACTTGCTAGAAGCTCACTAATTTTGGATCCCAATTTTGGCGAATTATTGGAGCATGATGTCAAAAAAAAGGAAACTCAAATGGACAGGACTGACGACATATATAAAAGATTAACGAGGGATAATCCATGGTTGCTTTTCACAGCTAGAGAAAAAGCAGGCGGAGGAACAACTCACGACAACCCAGTTTTGGGAGTCATAGCCCTGGATGAGGCAGAAAGAAAGTTTACCTATTTGCCAGTAAAAAAGGCCGACAGTTTAAATTCCGAAGATACAATTCCAGCAAGTACAGAACACGCACTCGTTGAAGTTAAATTTTTTTTTGTTGACCTAAACAATCGAGATAGGACTATAGGTACTAAGTTGCTTTACAAAGCCTTGAATTATGCTTTTGACATATTGCTTAGTGAGCAAGAAAATGAAGAAAAAAAAGTTCACTTTCTTTGTCCGAGGCTAGAAAACTTGATTGAGTTTTTCGTGAACAAAGGTTTTGAAAAACTTGGCTCTTGTACAACCATTGTGGGGCAGGAGGCGTTTGGCTTTATGTTAATGGTAATAACAGAAAAAAATTGGAAAAATATGCGTAAAAAATTGCTAGACTAAACTGAGTTTAAAAACTGCAAAATTTTTGGAAAGAATTTTACATTTTGACAAGCTAATTTCTTTAGTGGTGTGTAGTTGCAATCAATAGTAATTCCACAAAATTTTTCAAACAAGATCATATCAGCAGGACTGTGACCAAGCACTATACAATCATCTTTTTTTAAACTGTTTTTTTTCATGAAATCTTTAGCTTGTTTCAGTTTAAGTTTTTCTTCTGCTTGATCGTATTCGATGTCAGTCCAATAGCCCTCTTTATTGAAAATTAACCTGGCATTACTGTAGCAGTCTTTTATTCTGAATTTTTTCGCAATTTCCTTAACGATAAGGTCAATTGATCCAGAGATAATACAAATCATAAAACCTTGTTTTTTCAGATCATTGATTGTGGAATAAGCGTCTCCATTCACTTCAATTTCTCTGAATACTTTTTCTAGTTGCTTTTTATGAATTTTCTTGTCTTTTAAATTTAGATGCAGTTTCTTTTTTGCTTCATCAAAATCAATATTTCCCGATCTCAATTCTTTATAAACTTTTTTATGAGTATCAGTATGAATTCCTGCTTCTTGAAGAAATTTGTACCAAGAGCCAGTGTAACTGACCATTTTATCTATTCCTGTAATAATAACTTTTGGTTTTTGCTTGGATATTTGCTTCATAACTAAAAACAATTAGTTTTTAACAATAAATAATTATACAGGAAGAGCAAATAAGTAATGATTATGTGTAAAAAAATTGTGCGCCCAGCCCCGCCACGGCGGGGCGACCTACTGCGTTGAGAATGTGTGAAAGTGCGAGACCGTTTCATTTTGGGCGCGTTTTTAGGTAGGTTTGGATTGATTAGTAGGTCTGAATTGTTGTTTTGACTAGGTCAAATATAATAGTTGAATGAAAAAAAGAACCCAAAATGCCCCCAATGCAAAT
>JBDLIL010000063.1:0-5086 GCA_039714855.1 Patescibacteria group bacterium | reverse complement strand
AAGAACAAATTGGCCAATTGTTTAAAAAGTATAAACCAGACATTTGCTTGCATGCTGCCGCAAGAGCAGGAGTACGCGCCAGTCTAACTAAGCCATTCTTATACTCGCAAGTTAACTATGTTGGCTCTCAGGTATTATTGGAAGCTGTGCGCAATTTCTCTCCAAAAACCAAGCTTGTTATTTTTTCATCTTCTTCTGTTTACGGAATACAGAATATGGCTCCTTTTAGTGAAACTATGACAGCTAACCCCCAATCTCCCTACGGGATCAGCAAATATGCCATGGAACTTCTCGCTAAGCAATATAGTGAAATCTATGGTCTCAAAATAACTGTTATCAGGCCATTTTCTATTTATGGTCCCCGCGGTCGCCTAGATATGGCTCCATTTTTGACAATTTTAGCAGCCGAAAGGGGGAAAATATTTACAAAATTTGGCAGCTCTAAAAATAACAAACGCGACTGGACTTACATTGATGATCTTATAAATGGAGTAGTGAGCTTGATTGAAAAAATTCCTTTTAAGCAGTTTGAAATTTTTAATTTGGGCAATTCAAATCCAATTGGAATTGATACATTTATATCAGTTTTTCAAAATCAAATAGAAAATAAGCTTAATAAGAAATTAAAGATAAAACATTCTCAAAGATCTAAAGAGGAACTTCCACTAACTTTTGCAAATATTAATAAAGCCAAAAAGCATTTTGGCTATGATCCAAAAATTTCTTTTAATGAGGGTGTAGAGCTACTCTTTGCAGATTATCTAATAAAAAGAAAAAGATACAAAAATATTTTAAATTTTAAATGAAAACAATTAGTTTATCTGTAGTGCTTCCAATTTATAACGAAGAAAAAGCTTTAGCTAAAGCTACTAATAAATTGCACAAAGCCCTGAAACACAAATTAATTGCTAACTATGAATTAATATTGATCAATGACGGATCCACTGACAATAGTGCCAAAATACTAAAGAAAGTAAAAAGACAAAGTAAAAAAGTAAAAGTATTAACGCATAAGTTAAATAGTGGCTATGGCTCAAGCTTGAAAACAGGAATTAAATCTGCAAAGTACAAATATATTGCGATTATTGACGCTGACGGCACTTACCCCGCAAATGCAATTCCCGAACTAGTAAAAAAACTTAAATACAACGACATGGTGGTCGGTGATAGGAATCAAAAGGGTGCTCAGATTCCATTCATTAGAATTATTCCCAAGTTAATTATTCTTTTATTTGCCAGATTGGTCAGTGGAGCAAAAATCAAAGATCTTAATTCTGGCTTGAGAGTTTTTTCTAAAGATTTAGCTATGAGATATTGGCATCTCTATCCAGCTGGATTTTCTTTTACTTCCACTATTACTATGGCTGCTCATTTGGAAAACTATAGAGTCTCATATCTTCCCATTAAATATTATAAACGCCTGGGACAATCATCTATTAAGCCTTATCATTTTTTTTATTTTTTAGGACTAATAGCCAGATTAATGGTTTATTTCAAACCCATGAAGTTTTTCTTTTATCCTGGAATTATTTGTAGTATAGTGGGTTTTTTATGGATATTGATCACTGCTATCATCTATCAAAATATTACTGATGCTGGTACGGTTTTATTCTCTTTAGGATTCCAAATTACTATTTTTGGTCTAATTGCAGATCTTATTGTCAAAAACAGAGAACACTATGGCAGACAAATCAAACAAAAATGAATACGCCACTAGAGGTTTGAATCAAATCCCAAGACTTCTTAGCCTCCAGGATAGAAATCCTTATTCAAAAACCTATGGTTGTTTTACTCGTCAGTATTGGCTAGACACTACAGCTGACTTTCCCACAGCTTTGGCTCAATTTGGCACTCAAGCACTAGCACTTGCTTATGCCAACAAAATGCCTGGCAATATTTATTACAAACAAGAAAAAATTAAAAATTGGACTATTGCTGGCATAGAATACTGGATAAGCTTGCAACATAGTGACGGCTCTTTTGATGAATTTTATCCTAATGAGCGCGGCTGGGCTGGGCCAACTGGATTTTTGCTTTACGCCATGTTTTCTAGCTACCAAGCACTGGGTGAAGAATTTCCCCCAAAACTAAAAACTAATTTTATTAAAACATGTCACAAAGCAGGCATATTTTTAGCAAAATATGATGAGTATGGCGTTTTGTTTAATCATCACGCTATGGCATTGCTTCCAATATTCGCTGCTTATAGATTAACTAACGACAACTATCTGTTGATCCAATATGAAAAAAAGTTCGCTGAATTTAAAAGTTATTTTTCTTCAGAAGGCTGGGGTTTAGAATATGATGGACCAGACTTGGGCTATCTTTCTGCCACTGTTAGCTTTTTGGCCAAACTACACAAGCTTAATCCTCCCAATAAAAAAGAAATAGAAAATATGTGCAAACAAATGATCGAATTTAGCAGCTACTTTGTTTACCCAAATGGGTTTTATGCTGGCACTATGGGCAGTCGTAACACCTTGCATTTTTATCCACACGGATATGAGTACTTTGCCAAGCAATTTCCTCTAGCAAGTAAAATTGCCAAAGTTTTATTAAACTCACTCAAGAATGACAAGCTAGTAGCACCAGAAATCCAAGCCGACCGCTATTTTCTATATAGAATTCCAGAATTCTTAGAATCATATTTAGAAAGCAAAACAAGGAAAAGAAATTTACCAAAATTAGCATACGAAAAAAGATCTTTTAGCAAATATTTTCCCGAAGCTCAAATTCAAATTAAAAACACTAGTTATTACTACTTAGTGATAAACGCCAAAAAAGGTGGGATGGCTAAAGTTTTCAATAAGACTGGTGAATTAATAGAAAATGACTGTGGAATTTTATTAAAAAATGAACAAGGTCAAATTCTAACTTCGCAATGGAATAATCCCGAATACAAAATTAAACAAAACAAGCAACAATTAATTATTTCTGGAAATTTAACTTTTAGCAAACAAAAAGTTTTTACTCCACTAAAATTTATCCTATTTCGTCTCTTTGTAATTTGCTTTGCTTGGCAAACACAACTGGCCTATTGGACCAAAGGTTTAATTCGCATGCTTCTTATGCTGGGCAACAAAAAAACTTCAGTTTCTTTTTCTCGTCAATTCAATTTTACCAATAAAAATATTCAAATCATTGATATTATTGCAAATCCTGAAAAAATCAAATTTGCTCAAGGTCTGATAGGAGACGAGATTCCTGTACGCTATGTACCACAATCGCGATATTTTCAAAACCAAGAATTAAAAACAACTGCTTATGTCCTTAGCCAAAAACAGTTAAATCAGCTAAACTTAAAAGGTAAATTAAAAATTGTAAGAAAAATCAACATATGAAGAATGCAAAAAAACCCAAGGGAGTCATGGATATTTCTTATTTTCATGGCAGAGAAACAAAACTTTCACTCAAATATAGACTTGCCAGAAGAACAAAGGAAGTAGTACAGAGCATTATCAAATATCACAAAAGCCCAGAACAAATTTTGGATTTGGGCACAGCTGATGGCAAAATGCTGAGCTTAATTAAAAACAAACTACCTAAATTGAACTGTGTTGGTTTGGAGTACAGCAAAGAATTAGCCAAAGCAAATAAAGACAAAAAAATTAAGATTTTTGTTGGAGATGTTCTCAAGCCTCCTGCTGCAGTTAAGAAAAAAAAGCATGATGTCATCATTGCCACCGCAATTTTAGAGCACGTAAAAAGTCCCAAACAATTTACCAAAGTATGCTATCAGTTATTAAAAAAAGATGGTCTAGTTATTCTAACAACTCCAGATCCTATCTGGGATAAAATTGCTACAGCTGTTGGACATTTGCCCAAGGAAGATCACCAATTCACTTTAACAATCAAACAAATAATCAAATTATTCGAAAAAGCAAAGTTTAAAACATTAGAAGAAAAAAAGTTTATGTTTTCTCCAATTGGATTTCCAGCAGAAGAAGAAATTGAGAAAATACTAAGATTCTTGAACTTAGAATTCTTAATGGCCAATCAATTGCTTGTTTTCAAGAAAACAAAGTAATAATTTATCAAATGCAAAAATATTTTAGATTTGTTCTCATGCGGGGAATTACTTTTTTGAGCCATTTAATAATATTATTTTTCTTAACAGAAAAAATGAATATTTATTACCAATATTCTTACTTAATTTCTACAACCCTCATTATGGTAATTAATTACGTACTTGGCGCAAAATTTGTTTTTAAAACTAAAATAGAAAACGCCAATCCTATTCATTACTTTATTATCACAATAAGTCTAGTTTATCTATCTTCCTGGGGTTTGGTTTTCTTAAAAGAAATTATGCAAATACACTATATTGTCGCTTCGATAATGGCAACAATAAGCATTATGACTCTAAAGTTTTTTTTACTAAAAAAGTTGGTTTTTAAGTCTGCAGCCAATTAAGCTACAATAACTATATGCACATAGTCATTGATGGCAACGAGGCTAATATCAAAACACGAGTAGGTAGCAATGTTTATGCCTTTGAGCTTATTTTTGCTTTAGAAAAGCTAACAAAAAAAAGAAACGATATTGAAATTACTGTTTTGCTAAGCGAAAAAAAAATTAGTGATCTACCCAATAAGCGTAAAAATTGGAATTATCAAATTGTTAAACCTAAAAAATTTTGGACGCAATGGGCGCTACCAATTCACTTATATAAAAATCAGAAAAATTATGATGTATTTTTCACCCCAGGACACTATGCCCCTAGAATTTCCCCAATTCCTTATGTTTCTAGCATAATGGATTTGGCATTCCTAAAATATCCTAAACAGTTCAAAAAATCAGATCTGCTGCAATTAAAAAATTGGAGCAAGTATTCTGCTAAAAATGCCAAAAAAATAATTACTATCAGCCAGTTCAGCAAAGAAGAAATTGTAAAATTTTACAAAAGAATTAATTTCTTTTTTAGAGAAGCAAAAGTTTTCATTTAGCAATTCTACAAATGATAAATCTCCTCATATCTTTAAAAATAATGGCTTTGTCCTTTTTGACTATATTTTAACAAACCACATTTTTAGAAAGGGAAGAAGGGGTAGATATTCCCAAATAAGCTTTTATTATCGAAAAATGT
>JBDLIL010000062.1:0-5136 GCA_039714855.1 Patescibacteria group bacterium | reverse complement strand
GTGGCTGCAGTTATATCTTCGATATTGTCAATTTTGGCTGCTGAAACATTTTTGTAAATCAATGAGAGAAAATCGACATCTATTACTCTCTCATCAGTAATAATAAACACGTTAAAAAACCAACTCAAGAACGATTCCATTATGAAACCTGTAATAATCAAATACCACAAAAACAAAGCTGCCAGAGCAAATCTGGGACTAAGCAAATCACCTAAGGGCATAAGCTGAAAAACTAGAGGAAAGAATAGTAACACTATAGCTATTAAAAACCATTTTATCTGAGTGATAGGATGACGTCGAAGCAGAAGCACCACTTGCTCTTCTCTATCTTGAGCATCAAAAAATATGCCTTCTGGTTTCGGGGCAAAAGCATCAAAGGGATTTTTGGAAGGAGTTTCATAGCGCATCACATCGGAATACTCATCAATGTGACGCCTACCATTCCCATTGGTCAATGGCTTTTTAGCCTTAGTTTTTGACTTTGTTGCAGAATATATTTCTGGCATTGAAAGTATTATAGCAGCTACTGTTTGAGCACAGCTAAAAAAGTATCAGAATCCAATTGCACACTACCCATTTGTTTCATTTTCTTTTTGCCTTTTGCCTGCTTGGCAAGCAATTTCTTTCGTCTAGTGACATCACCACCATATAATTTTGCAGTTACATCTTTGCGATAAGCTTTGATGGTCTCTCTAGCAACAACTTTGCCACCGATGGCAGCTTGTACGGGAATCTCAAACATTTGTCTGGGAATTACCTCTTTTAGTTTCTTCACCATTTTACGTCCTAGCATCTCGGCCTTATCTTTAACCACCACCATACTCAAAGCTTCCACTAATTCTTTATTTACTAAAATATTCAGTTTAACAGCATCTACTGCTCGGTATTCTTTAACGGTGTAATCTAGAGATGCAAAACCACTGGACACTGATTTTAAAGAATCATAGAAACTGGTAATTATTTCAGATAGTGGAATGTCATAGCTCAACTTTAGCCTACTACCAACTTTTTCTGTGGCTAAAATTTTACCCCTATGATCTTGGCAAAGTTGCATAATAGCACCCAAGTATTTTTCAGGTGTAAAAATAATAGCGTGAGCAATTGGCTCTTTTATTTGGGAGATAATAGAAGGATCAGGAAATTGAGAGGCACTAGCGATAGTAATAGTTTTTCCTTGTGTGTTTACAATTTCATAACTAACAGAAGGTGCTGTGGCTATTAATTCTAAACTAAATTCACGACTAAGCCTCTCTTTGACAATTTCAGCGTGAAGTAATCCTAAAAAACCAACCTGATATCCATTGCCCAGAGCTGACGAATGAGTGGCCTTGAAAAATAATGAACTATCATGCAGACTCAATTTTTCCATTCCATCCGTGAGTTTGGCAAAATCATCTCCATCTATGGGATAAAACTCCATAAACACCATTGGGGTTGGTTCCTGATAGCCCGGCAACACAGAAACCGAGTTTTTCTTTTCAAACTCCATAACAGTATCACCCACCCTCACTAAATTAGCGCTTTTGAGTCCTGTAGCTACATAGCCCACCTCACCTGTTTTTAGTGAGTTAACTTTTTTCATACTGGGTGAAAAAACTCCAATTTCAACTGGATTCACTTGAGTCTGGCTAGAAGGCAAATAAAGCTTACTATTAGCATTTAGTTGACCATCAACCACCCTTACAGAAGCTACTATCCCCAAATGAATATCATAATAAGAAGTAAATACCAAAGCTCTGAGAGGCTTATCTTTTTTGCCATCGGGAGCTGGTACTCGCTCTATTACGGCATCTAGTACTTTGTCGGCATTAAAACCTGTCTTAGCACTAACTGAAATAATCTCTGATTCTGAAACTCCAAAAGCTTCCATGCACTCTAAGCTAACTGACTCAAGATCAGAAGCTGGTAAATCAACTTTATTTAAAACAGGGATAATTTTTAAATTTAATTCTTTGGCTTTTTCAAAATGAGACAAGGTTTGCGCTTGAATTCCTTGAGTGGAATCAACCAGTAATAATGCACCTTCGCAAGCCGCCAAAGATCTACTAACTTCATAAGAAAAATCTACATGACCTGGGGTGTCTATTAAATTCAAGATAAATCTTGAATTTTTAAATTCCAAATTTGGAGCTTCGTATTCGTACTCCATCCTCACCGGTGCCAGCTTGATAGTAATGCCTCTCTCTTGTTCGATAGGATTAGAATCCATTACTCTCTCAGTAAAATCACGTTCATTAATAGCGTTAGTAAGATTCAAAAATCTATCAGTAAGAGTAGTCTTACCATGATCGATATGAGCAATGATAGAAAAATTACGTATGTTATTTTGAGACATTAAGCAAGCGTGACATTTGAGATTTAAGCCTAGCAGCTTTATTTTTATGAAAGATATTTCTTTTCACCGCTTTGTCTATAGCACTAAAAACTAAACTTAATTGACTGGCAGAAGGCTCTTTAACCATCTTGTCTGTCATAGTTTTGGTCTTGGATCTCAATCTGCGATTTATAATCTCTTTGCGCCTACTTACCCTAAGGGCTTTTTTAGCATTTTTTAAAATTGGCATCTTACTCCTAAGTTTTGTTATTTAAGAAGCAAGATTATAACTCATAGCACCAGAGATATCAAAGGAAAATCTGCTATATACTGCGCCCAATGCAAAGACTCATCATTAGTTCTTGACTTTGTATAAGCCAGTATATACAATAAATTGTATGATCACCCTTAAAAAACCAGTTAGATTTGAATGGGATAAGGGAAATCAAGAAAAAAATTACAAGAAACACAAAGTTGTTATTACTGAAGCAGAAGAAGTATTTTTTGATAAAAATAGAAAAATATTAAAAGATATTCTGCACTCAAAAAAAGAAGATAGGTATTTAATAATTGGAGAAACAAAGCAAAAAAGGATACTTTTTATTGCATTTACTTTGAGAAAAAATCAAATCAGAATTGTTTCGGCTAGAGACTTAAATAAGAAAAAA
This sequence comes from Patescibacteria group bacterium, assembly GCA_039714855.1. Classification (GTDB taxonomy): domain Bacteria; phylum Patescibacteriota; class Microgenomatia; order UBA1400; family PJMF01; genus JBDLIL01. Next base: position 2,154 of record JBDLIL010000062.1, on the reverse strand, counting down.
GAAAGGAGACTCTATGAAAAAACCACTTAAACTGCCAAAATTCAAAAATGAAGATGAGGAGAGAGATTTTTGGGCAAAAATTAATTTAGCTGATTATTATGAGCCTAGTGATTTTAAACCAGTTTCTTTTCCCAATCTTAAACCTACTAGCAAGCCTATTTCTATTCGCATACCAGAGTATCTACTCAATGCAATTAAAGAAAAAGCGAATGCTATCAATGTACCCTATCAGTCCTTGATCAAAAACTCACTACAACAAAGCTTTTTGCCATAAACCTGCAGCTTAAGATTTCTTGCCAGCTAATTTATAATAAGCTCATGACTTTCTCATTGACCAGTCTTTTTAATTCTCAAACAAAGTGGCTAGAAGCCAAGCAAAATAATATTCTTTCAGCTGCTTCAGTGATAACTTCAGCCTCAATGCTTTCAGCTATGGCGGGACTAATTGTCAAAAGAGTCTTAAATTTTTACTATTATGATTCGGCAGAAAAAGCTCTAGATACATTTTGGTTAGCTTTTCAAATACCAGATTTGATGTTTCAACTAATCGTCATCGGAGCATTATCAGCAGCATTTATTCCAATTTTCACAGAATACAAAAAGAAAAATAGTGAAAAAGCATTTTTCATGAGCTCAATCATGATGAATATTTTATTGTTAGTTTTTATAGTAATCGCTATTTTTGTTTACATATTCGCAAAACAAATTACAATCTTGAGAACTGGAAGTGAGATAAGTCCTGAGCAAATAAATATCATTGTGAATCTCACCAGAATAATGTTGTGGTCTCAATTTTTCTTTGCTATTTCCAATTTTATGACGGGCATTTTGCAATCTTTTCAAAGATTTATTATCCCTGCCATTGCACCTCTTTTCTACAATTTTGGCATACTCATTGGAGTTTTTCTTTTCTCTCACTCACTGGGAATATATGCTGCAGGGTTAGGAGTGTTAATAGGCGCCTTTCTCCATATGAGCATACAGCTGCCTTTAGTATTCAAACTTGGTTTCAAGTATAATTTTTCACTAAACATAAAATACCCCGGCATAAAAAAGTTCTTTAAAATCATGCCACCGAGAGTAATTTCAATAGGATCAGGAGAGTTGAGAAAAATCATGCTTGGTTTTTTTACTACGTCGGTGGGCATGGGCAGTTACACTTTAATACTTTACGCTCTTACTCTAATAGCTATACCTATCAGATTTTTTGGCGTACCTATCGGTCAAGCTTCCTTGCCATTCTTATCAGAAGAAGCTGAAGAAAAAGATAAGCAAAAGTTTAAAAATTTGGTTTTGCAATCACTGCACCAAATTTCTTTTTTGACACTGCCCTCCTCTATATTACTACTCATTTTAAGAATACCTGTAGTCAGACTGGTTTTTGGAACTAAGCAATTTCCCTGGGAAGATACCATCCTTCTAGGAAAATTGGTGGCAATTATAGCCATATCAGTTGTTGCGCAAGCTTTGGTACACTTGTTGTCGCGTGCCTTTTATGCACTCAAAGACACCAAGACTCCTCTGATGATTTCTTTAGTCGACCTTAGTCTGTATCTGAGCCTGGCAAGTTATTTTGTATTTATTAGTCGTCAGGGCCTTTATGGCCTAGCATTGGCTACTACTATCACTGCGTTTGTAGAATTGATTTTACTACTAGTTTTTTTAAACAGAAAAATTAAAGGTTTTGTATCTAGAGCTCTATGGGTTCCCCAAATAAAAATTATTTCTGCTAGCTTTTTTATGGCTATCTTCTTATATTTGCCATATAAAATATTCGATGAACTAATTTTTGACACTAGTAGAACTGTTGAACTGATTGGACTCACACTTACCACCAGCACCATTGGTTTATTGGTATATATTTATTTCGCCTTACTCTTTGATATTTGGGAATTAAAGATTTTCACTGGCCTTATTTCTAAATTTGGTCCTTGGAAGAAAACTCTATCAGAAACTCAGGAAATATTGGTAGAAAGTAGTACTGACAACCCAGATACTATATAGTTATTTATGTCGTGCCCAAAAAGAAAATTAAATCTATTAATCTAAATCTTGTCCCTAAAGATCCTTTTTTTTCTACTCCCCTGGGTAAAATGCTTAAATGGGCGTTATCCGTTGGGCGATATATTGTAATTTTCACTGAATTAATCGTAA
>JBDLIL010000061.1:0-5176 GCA_039714855.1 Patescibacteria group bacterium | reverse complement strand
AAATCGGGCATCACGGCGAAGCGGCAGGGAATCGCCAGACGCAGAGCCTCGACACGTCCGCGCGGCTCGGTCTTAACGAACGTCTGCCCCAGTTGCAGCCGCAAGCGGACGCCGGCCCGATCGCCGCCGGGCATCTGGAAAACAGCATCCACGGCCGCTTCGCTCGACGTGTTCTCGGCAACCACGATTGATACCGGACGGGCCCCCGATTCGCCGGCGATGGGCGTCAGGACTGCGCGCAGCGCGGGACCATGTTGCCCATGGGCATAGAGTTCGGCCCCCGGCCCGGCCTTGCGAAGCACGACGGTAATGCGGCCGTTGGAAAACGCCAGGTCGCCATTGAAGTGGGACGGCGATTTGTCTTCCGCGATCTTGGTCCATCCTTCCCTCTCGGCGACGACTCGGGCCGGCAGCAAAACGCGAGAAGCGGTGCCCGTGTCGAAGACGCCCATCGAATCGGCCGAAAGAGCCAGGGCTTGGAGCGACAAGCAGACAGCCGCGACGAGAACCGGGGAGGATGGTCTTTTTCGGCCCGTTACGGATTTTGGGCGACAAAACGAAAATGATGTTCAAGAAAATCTATAGAAGAATTATATTGCTTGGCCACATACAAGCCACCTCCAATATTCATATATGTCATTGATTTCATAGCCCGATTGTTATACTTTTCTCCAATAAATTTTCCTATTTTGTTGGATTTAAACATATCGCTCATTACCCTTTCGGGGGAACTTATTTCTCCAAACGCTCTCGATTTTTCATTATTGATATTTCCAAGTATTGTAAGATTCTTTTGATTTAAATCCGTTGAAAGTATTTTTTTTTGAAAAAAATTGGCCATTTCAATAGTTTCAGAGGGAAATCCACGATTTCGTAGTAACTTAACAATTAAGAAATAGTTTGAAGTATCTTTTCCACTCTTTGAGAATGTTGGAGACAAATTACTATCAAATTTATGAATTTTTTCAGATAACAAGCATTGTTCTAGCTCAAGTTTGTCTATTATTGGCAAATTTAATACGTTGCAAAAACTATTTAATTGCCTCTGAGTAAACAGCCTTTTTCCATTTATGACACGAGACAATATGCTAGAGTCCATTCCCTCAAATCCCAAATCCTCCATCATTGCGAGCGCTAATTGATTAAGCGTATTTTCATTAGAAAAAATTATTTTATTGCCACTCTTTCTATAATACCTTTGCAAAAGATGATGTAGTTGTTTCATTAATCTATATACTATTGTACACAGCAACTACAAATTTCAATCTTAATTTGTATCTAAAACCCATAAATTTATACCATTGCGTTGTAGTTGGGTGATTTTAAAACTTAACATTTACTTTTCTCTCAAGAAATAATTTACTTTTAAAATTTTGTATTTCTTTGTCGGAGATATCAAAGCTTTTAAATGATTGGATTAGTTTTTGAGGAATTATCCAATCTACTTTTTCAATATCTTTATCCCAAGACTTAGGAGAGTAATTTTCAATTTCCGCTATACGAACTATAATATTAATCATAATTCCCCGAAGTATTGGATTAGCAGAAAAAAAATTTTTACTAGACATTCTTTTCAATTGTAAGCCTGTTTCTTCATAAAGCTCACGCCTGGCTGCTTTCCAAAGACTCTCTTTTTCCACTCTTCCGCCAGGAAGAGCCCACATTCCACCAAAATCTAAATCATTTTGAGACCTCTTAACAGCAAGTATCTTGGTCTTCTCCAAATTAAAAACTAAAAGATTAATGAATTCCATAGATTTTTACCAAAAGTTATTCTGTTTCATGGATCCAAATGTCTCCTACTCTGCTTCCAACACCAGTAATTTGATTTTGAGAATTATGATAAAAATCATTAATTCTTTGAGCCTGGTCAGAATTTATTGGTTGATGTTGATGCATTCCAGCTGAAAGACTTCTATTAAAAAGATAATCATGAAGAATCTTTTTCACATTTGGTTCTGTAAAAGAGATAATCCCTGGAGAATTGGGGAAATAAAGTTGAGTATTGGGTTGAGTTAAAAAAGGAGTCAGACCTCCGCTAGATTTCAGCTCATTAGTTCGTATAAATATGTCTACTGAAGGAACCTCAAATCCAAAATATTCCAAAACCAGTTCTTCTTGTGTTGGAAGCCTTCCTTCTCTCTCAAAAAACTCCACTGCCTTGTGAGCTATTAAGGTAGTTTCTCTATCTGTACTAAAACCCAAACCTATTAAAATTCTTTTTTTTGGACTTGGAACTTGTCTATTAATTCGCTCAAAATTATCTTGAAAATCTTGGACAATCTCCCCCTTAGGGAGAGATTTTGCATGTCCTATATCTCCGTAGAAAGTAACATGAACTTGGTGTTTTTTTATAATTCCTAATGATCTTTCTTCAGTTAAAGGCAATAATAATCTTTCTAATCCTGTGGGAACAAATCCTTCTCTGTGCAAATTTCCCAAAGAAATTAATGGCCCCATAACTACTTCAACACCCATATCGAAAAAACAATCGGCAACCTCTATTGATTTTTCCATTAAAACTCTAATGTGATCTTGATGATATAACCATGAATCACTATGATGCTCGGGATTAAGTTTCAACATCCTTCTAGTCCCATCTATCATAAAAGTCACATTCTTTGGCTTCTGTGTTGTTTTAACAATTTCAGCTATTTCATTACGAGTCAATTTTAAAAACTCTTCCAAAGATATAAATTCCTGCTCATTAGAAGTTCCTTCATTTTTTCTAATATGTCTTTCTATTGTCATTTTTATCTTATTAAGGCATTTAAAAACTCGGACAATTAAATCAAATATTCATGCAGCTGTAAAGATAAACTTATTTCATAACACGTACTTATATTAAAAAAGACCTATTTATAGGTCTTTTTAGTGTGGTGCTCCCCGAGTAGGATTCGAACCTACAACCTTGAAGTTAACAGCTTCCTGCTCTGCCATTGAGCTATCGGGGATTGTTTTCTAAGCATCCACTAGACATAGGATTATAACAACAGCTCAAGAAAAACTCTATACTTAAGCAAAGTTTTATTAGAAACTACTCAACCAACTGGTACACATACTTTAAATCGTAATAAATGTGGTGGTAGTCATCGCGCTCTCTTTCGTTTCGATTTTTATTCATTTCTTTAACTAATTCAGGGTATTCTGCAACTTCAACAAGTCTGACCGGTAATGATAGTCTTGGATTATCTGCAGTCTTTTTTAAAGACACCGAGTATCCCATAAAACCATCAATGGTCTCTCCTTTTTCCACTACTTCTACCTGCACTCCTGCTTCCAATAATTTAGCTTCTAACACTTTCGGAGAAACAACATTACCTTGTCCATCTAATATTGGTATGGCTTTGTGAAAAACAAAATCTATCAACAAAACCCCCTCCGCTTCAACGCTCTATAAGCTAACTTTAAAACTGCCAAAGGATCTGCCAAATATCTCCAAGCTTGAACAGAATAAATAATGCCATAAGTGTTGGGCTGGCTTGAGCGAAGAAATTCGCGAACATCCTTCCTGACAACTGTAACATTATCTGGATGTTGAACACCCTCCCTCTCTAATGGCAGTGTTACCCCTGTTCCTTCTACTCCTGTTAATTCAACCAATTCTGACAAAGCCACAGCATTATCCCCAGATCCAAGATCCAGTGTCTTCTGACCTTTCTTTTCGCTGGCAATCTCTAAAAGTCCCTGCGATCCGTGAGTGGGCAAATTTTCTATGGCTCTTTCTAAATTTCCTCTTTCATTCCAATGACTCATATCGTCATCAAGATGTGCATCGTGAGTGAGATGTTCGTAGTTGCTAAAAACCGCTTTTTCTTGATTCTCTATCGACTGCCTAATACTTTGTTGTTCGCTCATACAAACCTTTACTCCAACGCCTCAAAAATTTTCTCTTTCCTAGGTCTAGGATCTAATTCATATTCAAAAACCTCTTGTGGGGCTTTTTCAAAGTCCCCTACTTTGCCCATAGCAATAACTATGCAAGGTTGCATGTTTTTGTCTAAAGAAAAAAGCTCTTTAACTTTTTCTTTATCAAATAAAGCCATCTGCCTAGAATAGTAACCCAATGACTGAGCCTGAAGTACTAGCGACATTACTGCTGCACCCAGATCATAGTCTGCAAATTCAAACTCATACTTATCATCTCTTAAAATTTTACTAGCCACTATTAATAATGGAGCAGAATAGGCCCATGACTGATTATATTCATTCAAAGTAGAAAACAACTTTTTATATGATTCTGAATTTTTGTGAGTTAGATGGAAATACCAAGGCTGGTTATTGTGACCCGAAGGCGTCCAGCGCGCTGCTTCAAAAATACTATCTAAATCTTTTGCGCTTACCTTTTCATCTGAAAAAAATCTCGGGCTAAATCTCTTCTGAATTTCTTCAATCACTGGAAAACGCGGCTCGGGCTTATGAATATCAAAAACTTTTTTGTTTTTGCCTTGCTTATCGCTCATAGATAATTAATCTAAAAAGTCTTGTAATCTTTTGCGCCTACTGGGGTGGCGGAGTTTGCGCAAAGCTTTGGCCTCTATTTGCCTGATACGTTCGCGAGTAACACCAAATTTTTGACCAACTTCTTCTAGCGTCATGGCCTTACCACCATTGAGACCAAAACGCATTTTTAGCACTCTAGCTTCTCGATCGGATAAAGCACCCAAAACCTCATCAATATTTTCCCGCAGCATCTGCATACTAGTAGCATCATAGGGAGACACCTGGCTAGCATCAGCAATAAAATCACCTAAAACACTATCCTGTTCATCGCCAATGGGAGTCTCTAGCGAAGTAGTATTCTGAGAGATTTTTAAGATTTCCCTGACTTTGTCAGGCTCCATCTCCATGGCCTCACCGATCTCTTCAGGAGTCGGCTCACGACCAAGATCTTGCATCAGCTTACGAGCCGTACGCATCAGTTTGTTAATGGTCTCCACCATGTGAACTGGAATACGAATTGTCCTGGCTTGATCAGCTATAGCTCTGGTAATAGCTTGACGAATCCACCAAGTAGCATAAGTAGAGAATTTAAAACCCTTAGTCCAATCATACTTCTCAACCGCACGAATAAGCCCCTTGTTAGCCGCTTGAAGGAGATCAAGAAAGGTCATACGGGCTTGATCGGGGGTGTTATTTTGGGAGTAGTGGGGGAAGCAACAAGAGCGTCGTTGGT
>JBDLIL010000060.1:0-5271 GCA_039714855.1 Patescibacteria group bacterium | reverse complement strand
AGTTTTTTATGGCTGCTATCGAAACAGATCTACCAAAGGTCAATATTGATTCAGTACTGGGAAAAAGGACGCCTTCGCGGATGGGAATTACTGGTAAAGTTAGAACCTCAGGTCCACTTTTAGCTTTATTGGGCTGTAAAGCCTTGCTCTTGTCAGTATTTTTATCTTTGGCAAATATTAATTTTGCTTTGTTTTTTAAATCAGTCATACATTCCTATCAAGTTTAGTGAATTAGCATTCTAATATTTCGATTGCTAAAAATCAATGGGAAATGTTTTTTTTGGGGAATTTGATTTTTGTGCTAGAATACAGATCTGGTTATCTGGGTTTTGGGTGTGTAGCTCAGTTGGTTAGAGCGCAGTCCTGATAAGACTGAGGTCCTTGGTTCGATTCCAAGCACACCCACTAGTTGATCACCAACTCATCATCTTCATACTTCACCTGGATTCTGTCGCCTTTTTTTATTTCGCCTTCGATGATTCTCATCGAAAGTTCATCTAGGAGTTCATTTTGAATTAGTCTCTTGAGAGGGCGAGCGCCATAAACCTCATCAAAGCCGGCATCAGCAAAATGATCTATGGCAGATTTGCTGAGATCTAAATCAATGTCCTGAGTTTTTAATCTTTTTTGTATTAGAGCGATTTGTAATCTTACTACTTCTTTGATTTGATTTTGAGTTAATCTCTCAAAGATCACGATATCATCTATTCTGTTGATAAATTCTGGTTTGAAAAAGAATAATAAAGCTTTTTGCAGTTCAGACTCAAACTTTTTTCTGCCATGGTATTTAGCGATTGTTTCACTAGCAATATTGGAAGTCATAATCAAAATAGTATTCTTAAAACTAACTGTTCGTCCTTTACTATCTGTTAACCTACCATCGTCTAAAACTTGCAGTAGGATATTAAAAACATCTTTATGAGCTTTTTCAATTTCATCAAGCAAGATTACGCTGTAAGGGTGTTTTCTAACAGCTTCAGTGAGTTGTCCACCTTCTTCATAGCCTACATACCCCGGTGGTGATCCGATAAGTTTGGCTACGGATTGTTTCTCCATATATTCGCTCATATCAATGCGAATCATGAGTTTTTCGTCATTGAAAAGCGATTCTGTTACGGCTTTAGCTAATTCAGTTTTGCCGACGCCAGTAGGACCTAAAAACAAGAAAGAGCCAATGGGCTTATTGATATCGGCAATACCGGCCCTACTTCTGCGAATGGCGTTGGCTACGGCTTTGATGGCCTTATTTTGACTAACCACTCTTTTTCTAAACTCTTTTTCTAATTCTGCTAATTTTTTCACCTCTGCTTCCAGCATTTTTTGAGTAGGAATGCCTGTCCAGCGAGAAACAACTTTGGCAATATCTTCTTCTGTTACTTCCTCTTTCAAAATAGAACCTTGTTCTTGCAATTGAGCCAATTTTTCTTGAGCAGTTTTTAGTTTTTTACTTAGTTCTGGCAGTTCGCCATACTTTATTTTTGCTACTTCTTCTAATTTTACTTCACGCTCTAATTTTATTGCCTTTTCTTTCGCCTCATCAATTTGTTTATTTACTATTTTAATACTATCTATTATTTCTTTTTCATTTTTCCATTGTAAATTTAATTTATTGTGTTGCTCTTTAAGTTCAGCTAATTCTCGGTCTATTATTTGCAAACGTTTTTGCGAAGCTTCATCAGTTTCTTTTAGCAATGCTTTTTTTTCAATTTCTAGCTGTCTGATTTTTCTTTCAAGTTGATCTATCTCCACAGGTTTGCTGTCTATCTCTATGCGAATACTGCTAGCAGCCTCATCCATTAGATCAATTGCCTTGTCAGGCAAAAATCTATCAGCAATATAGCGACTAGATAAATTAACTGCGGCTACCAGGGCATTATCACGGATGCGTACTCCGTGGTGAGTTTCATATTTATCTTTGATGCCGCGCAAAATAGATATCGCATCTTCTATATTTGGTTCTTCGACCATTACTGGTTGGAAGCGTCTTTCTAGAGCTGCGTCTTTTTCAATGTACTTGCGATACTCTTTGCCTGTGGTAGCGCCAATAACTCTAATTAGTCCTCTGGCCAAACTCGGTTTTAGTAAATTGCCAGCGTCAGTACTACCTTCTTGGGCACCAGCACCAACAATAGTATGCAGCTCATCTATAAAAAGAATAATTCTGCCATCAGATTTTTCTACTTCTTTAATCACAGCCTTAAGTCTATCTTCGAACTCGCCGCGGAATTTACTACCAGCTATGAGTGAACCCATATCAAGACCCAAGATGCTTTTGTTGTGCAAGATTTCTGGCACATCTTTCTCAATTATTTTTTTGGCTAGGCCTTCTATAATGGCTGTTTTACCTACTCCAGGTGAGCCTACTAATACGGGGTTATTTTTAGTTCTTCTAGATAATATTTGAGTGATGCGTCTGATTTCTTCATCTCTGCCAATCACGGGATCTATTTTTCCGTCTCTGGCCAGCTGAGTGAAATTAATAGTGTATTTATCTAGAGATTCGTATTTGCTTTCAGGGTCTCTGGAATCGGCTTTTTGGTTACCGCGCACTTCTTTGAGGATTTTCAAAATATCATTTTTACTAATTTTTACCAGTTCTTTTATCTTTTTGTTTTCAACTAAGCCCAGGAACAAATGTTCGGTGCTAATATAATCATCGCGCAGTTTTCCAGCCTCTGTTTCAGCTTGATCAAATACTTTTCTCAATTCATTTGATATTAGTGGCGAAGCCTCGCCAGATACTATGGGCAATTTATTCAGTTCTTTTTTTATTTCATCTGCCAAAGTTTTTGGTAGTGCTCCGTGTTTTTGCAAAATTACTGGTACTACGCCACTGTCTTGTTCTACTAGAGCTAGTAGTAAGTGTAGTGGAGTTGCTTCTCCATTTTTATATTGGCTTGTCAGCCGCATTAATTCTTGGATGGATTCAGTAGCTTTGGTGGTAAACTTATCAAGTTGCATGAGAATATTGTATCTTAAAGGCAGAATTTTTGTGAAGGGCCAAATTAGCAATCGTATGCATTAACTGCTAATAGTCCTATAATAATATAAATATTGATATATGGGGTTAAATTGAGGTGATTTTTGCCGCTGAATATCTCACTCCCCTAGTATCACCGTGCTTGACCACAAATTTTTTTTTGACTAATTGCTGGACATCGTAGGCAATGCTGCGCTTACTGGTCATGGGGAATCTGCGGGTAATATTCTCTAGAGAAATATAAGGATGATCTTTAATAATATAAACAATTTCTTGTCGCCTGGGCAATAAATTTTCTATTTGCATTATATTGCTAGATACTACTAAATATTAGAAAATATTGCAAGAAGTTGGGAAAATATTCTTCAAAGAAAAAAGTAATTGACACATAAGCTTTTTTTGTCTAGATTAGTGTTTTAAAAATAAAAGGAGATTATATGATTTCAAATGAGTATGACGGTCTTTTTAATGATGTGTTTTTTTGTTTAAATGATAGCTCGCACGAATACCATGAAATGGTTGTTGGGATTTTGTCTAGTTATGATTTTAATACAGTAGCTGCCGCTGAGTTATCAAGTTATTGGTCTGATATTACAAAAAACACCACGTTAGTGAGGGCTTTTATAGAGATTTTTGGTGACAATGGTAGAGAGTAGAAAATTTATTTAATCTAATCCAAGATAATCAAAATCTGTTAAAGGCTTTAATCTGTGAATCCTGGCAAAGTAGCGAATTACTAAAGTCAGATCATCATTGTTCATTGTCCATGAGCGAGCATCGATTAATAGGGTGTGAATTGCTTTAAGAAGCTGAATATCATTTTCTAAAATACCACTTCCCCAGTTAGTTCATCAGGTATGGGTTGGTATTTATCATCGGCAGCCATATCGATAGCAGCAAGTAAATGCGGGCGGATTGCGTCGTGTCCCTTAAAAAACTGCAAAAAATCACCGAAACCTTGGGCGACTATTCTTTCAGCTTCTTCTTTTGTTAGTGGCATGGTTGAAATTATACCTTGTCATTTCGACCGCAGTGGGGGTCTCTTTTGATTAATCAATTGAAAGTGTGTTAATAATTTCTTGAATTAGTATTTCGAAACTTGGTTTGTAGGGTTCGATCTGATGTTTGCTTGGTAACTGCTCTTTTTTACGAATAAGAATATGTGTGTGCAAGTCGGCGATGGGTCTAGAGCTTTGTCCTAATTGAGAAAGCACCTTTTTAATACTCTTGCCAGAGTGTGCAACAACTTGAGAAAAAGACGTATGGCCAAATATTGGCGGAATGTGGTTTAGTACTGCACGAATTAAGAGAGTACAAGATAGATAATTTTCTCTACTATAGGAATCATTTAGCTCTTCGCAAAATTTTAGTAGTTTCTTTGTATCAAATTTTTCTGATTTAATACTTTTAAGTTCTAATAGAGTATTTTTATCCAAAAACTCTCCGTTTTCTGAAGAATCTATTTTATTGTTTGAGATTTTTGGTTCATGTTTCAAATTATCCAAAAATTCGATTGCACGATTCATCGCTTCGAGATGCATGCTTGGTCCCTCTCCTGGGACAATAACGCGACCCCAACTAAGAGCATCCTCGAGTATGTTGACGTATTCTGGATCGTAATGCAATTTAACAAACTCTTTAGTTCTTTTTTTCCACATTTCAATTCTTGGAGAAGAGTAGTCGGTATTTTTTAGTTTGCTAGCTTCTTCAATAAGTTGATCTATATTCATACTTTTCTTTTGTTATGCTGTAATAGCAGCTATGCTAAGTGACTGCTAATATAAAATCAATAGCAATTTTTTATCTTTCGCCGCATGCTGGGCTGTACTGATTTCTAATAACTTTTTCTTTATATAGTCTTGATTGTTCGCTTTGGTCTTGATGAATATATAAATAGATATTCCCAATTTTGTTATTCGCCCAGCAGTTTTCTCTAGGGTGATTTGGAAATCTATTATTTAGATCTTCTGTTTGTCCAACATCTAAGACTCTTAATTTATCATCGAGAATCGCATAAATTGCTGGAATTTTTTTTGTAAAACCAAGGCTTATTTTAAATGGGCCAGAAAATTGATAATTTGATAGAATTTATAAAATAGTCTTGGATCCTTATTAATGTTCTTTCTTTCAATGATATGAATTGGTATCTTGACTAATCCTCCAAAGGGGGCCTGATCATGATAGGTGTTACCGGGATAATATGGCTGTTTGTCGTGTTCGCGGCAATTGTTGTTCTGGCTTATCTGCGTCGCTCGTTGATCTGGTGGACTTCGGGCATGATGGCGGCACTT
>JBDLIL010000059.1:0-5528 GCA_039714855.1 Patescibacteria group bacterium | reverse complement strand
TATCTATTATGATATGAGTTCAAATTTTTTAAACTACAAAAACTATTTTTTCATTAATTTGATTCATTAAATGGAATTTAAAAAAGTTCTAGTAGTCTTTTTATATTTTTATTGAAAAACGATGCAAAAAGCATCGGATGAATAAAAGTTAAAGAAATTGTCCATGGTCTATAAATTGTTAAATTGCTATTTATCTTAGTTTTTTCAGTTTTTTTAAAACTTTTATGATTCGGAGCTACAATTATCACCTCGTGACCAAGCTTAGATAATTTTCGAGCATACATGTCTAAGCCCGTAGCCACTCCATTTATCGAGGGAAGATATGTATCACTGGCAAAAACAATTCGCATAGTAGTATATTGTACTTTGGTGAAGGTATAATCACAAACATGTCAAAAAAAACTGTGGCTATATTCACGGCTTTTCAAGGTCATGTCAGCATCGCTGAGGCTATCATTCAAACATTAAAGCCAAAATATAAAATCAAAATCTTCAAAGATTCGGATATTCTTTTACAGTACTATTTGCCAATTTATAAATTTTTCCCAAGTGGATTTGGAAGTATATACAAGCTAAGCCAAGGTAAAAAAACTGCTATTCTAGCAGAAAATTATTTCAGGCTAAAATATGAAAAGAAAATTGAGTCTTTTTTCTCACGTAAAAAACCAGATATTGCTATTAATACACATTATTTCTTCAACAAATGCCTAGGAGATCTTTCAAAGTCATATAACAAACCATTCATTAATGTTTTTACTGACCCAAAAACTATCCATCCCATACTAATAGCAGAGAATGCAAATCAAAATTTAGCTTTTGATAAAAACACAATAAAAATTTCAAGAAGGTTTAATCCCAAAGCAAAAGTCTCGGCCACTGGCTGGTTTGTCAGAGATGAGTATGAGCAAAATTATCAAAAAAAAGAAATAAGAAAAAAACTAAAAATATCAGAAGATAAATTAACTTTTTTAATTGTCTCAGGGTCGGATGGAACCACAGCCATCATGAAAATACTTCCCATTATTTTCAGTACAACAAAAGATATCAATATCATAGTTGCTTGCGGAAATAACAAAACTCTATTTAAAGTAACCAAGGCATTGGAAAATAATTTGAGAAAAACTCGTAAAAATATCACGTTAACTGCTTTGCCTTTTACAAAGAAGTTATATAAATATATGCAAGCATCTGATTTAGTAATTGGAAAAGCTGGCCCCAATACACTTTTTGAAACTGTAGCCACAGTTACTCCGTTTTTTGCTATCACTCATATTGCAGGTCAAGAAGATGGAAATTTAGATATTATTATAGATAGTAAACTGGGTTATGTAGAAGAAAACCCAATTAAAGCTTCAAAAGTTCTTGCTGATATTACTAATAACCCACAACAATTAGCTGAATTTCAAACAAGCTTAAGAAAAATGAAAGATTATAACCAAAAATCAAAAATAAAACTTTTAACTTTAGTTGATAAGTTACTAAGACAAACTGAGTAACTTCAACAGCACATACCCCCCATACAAAGAGATTATTAATATTGATTCTTTCTTTTCTAGGCTTTTTTTGGTGTAAAAGAAAACTACCACTATTACTGACAAGAAAAGTAAGAAAGGGATATCAAAATTCATAATCTGAGAATCAATATTAAAGCCCACTAGAGATGCACCTGCCCCGAGACCAACTAAAGTATCAAAAATATTACTTCCAATAATATTACCGATAGATATGCCCTTGGCCCTTTTGATATAAGCAGTAATCGCCACCACTAATTCTGGCAAACTAGTACCAAACCCAAGTATAAAAATACCTATGAAAGTTTTACTAATATGAAATTGGTCGGCCAATAAAACACTATTATCGATAGCCATTTTTGCTCCAAATACAATTCCTATCAAACCAATAATTAATTTTGACCAATCTACCCACAAATTACTTTTTTTCTTCTTAGTGCCATGTCTAACAGAAGAACCCCCTCTCCCTATCGGGATAATATAAAGCAAATATAAACCCAAAAATGTCATGCCTTCTAATCTAGAGAGAAAATAATCTTGTCCAAAGATAAAAAGCAATACCACCGAACCAATCATAAAAACACTTTGATAAAACAAAGCCTTTCTCTTCATATCAATTGCACCAAAAAGACCAACTAAGCCTAAAACCAAACCTATTTGACCAATATCTGATCCCACAATTTCACCCACCACCAAATCAGAAACAGCAACACCGCGCATCCTATATACAGCCCCTGTAATGGAAACAACCAGTTCTGGAATACTAGTTCCAATAGTAACCAAGGTCAAGCCAATTACAAATTCAGATATTTTGAATCTGCGAGCAATGCCAATAGAAGCATCAACCAAAAACTGGGCTCCAAACAATAGTAAACCTAAGCCAAAAATTATCAGAAAAAGAAGCATGTATATAAGGATAATGCTTGTCCCGAGCGAAGTCGAGGGGAATAAAGAATAAAAAATGAAAAAAAATTACTTTGAAATTTGAATACTATTGAGTTCTTTTGTGGTAGTTACGTCATTCCAGTTTTTATCACTGCGAATTCTCATAAGTCTAGGAAACCTTAGAGCAACTCCAGCCGAATGAACAGGGGACTTAGTAATCTCATCCGCAGCTATCTCCACTACTATTCTGGGTTCAACCCAAACATCAGGAATTAAATTTTTATGAACTTTGTACGCACTTGGTTTTGTATTAGTTTTTATTCGCTCCAATTCACTCTTAATTTGCTTTAATTGCTCATCACTAATTCCAGTTCCAATTTTAGCAATAGTCAAAATTTTGTGGTCTTTTATTACTCCTACTAAAAATGCACCCATTCCAAAAGACGATCTTTTACCTCTGCCATAGTAATAACCCATAATTACCAAATCTAAAGTATCAGATAATTTACCACTTTGACCCTGTTTTTCTTTAATTTTTACCCAATTCCAACCTTTGCGACCAGCAACATATTTTGAATCTGCCTGCTTAATCACAGCTCCCTCCAACCCCTTTGCCAGTTCGTCTTCGTGAAATTTTCGCAATTTGCTTGCATCAGTAGTAAGTATATATGGCGTATAAACTAAATACTCATTATTGATAAATAACCTTTTCAATAGCTCTTTTCTATTTCGCAATGACTCATCCACAAGTGATTTCCCATTCAAATCTAAAAGATCAAAAATGTAAAATCTTGCGGGAAGCTCAGATGCTTTTTCTTTTACACTATGCTTTCTTTTTCTCTGAATAGTTTCTTGAAATGAGACTATCTCACCTGTATTTTTATTTATTCCGACTACTTCAGCATCCAAAATACAAGATTCACAATCAAGATTCTTTCTTAGCTTTTCTAGCTCAGGAAACATGTGCGCAATTTCCTCAAGATTTCTAGTATAAGCTTTTATTTGCTTAAAATTTGCTGTATTTGAAAAATGCAGCTGTACCCTCATACCATCATATTTTGGCTCGGCAATTACTTCACTCATTTTTTCAATTATTTCTTCGGCACTATTTAGCCGCTGACAAAGAGCAGGAACTATTGGCACTCCAACTTCTGACTTAATATTTTTCAATATTTTTTTTCTTTCTTCTTTATTATTTTCCTTTCTTAAGGAAAGATATTCTTGAGCCAAGAATCCCAGATCAGCTCTTCTGCTGTATGTCTGTTCTAATTGCTTGCTTTGACTCTTATCACCAGATGTCGACCAGCTTAAAGCATCTAAAATCGTCATTGTAGAAAAACCAAGTCGTAACTTACCAATTACAATTCTTACTACATACTTAGCTGAGACAGAATCCAATTGTTCTAACAAATCAACTAATTTTTTTACTTTTCGTTCCTGCGAACCTTCTCCTCCATCTTTGGCAATTTCCTTTAAAAATTCAAAAACTTTTAACAATTCTAGTTGCTTGGATATTGGTGATTGAATCTTGGTGATTTTTTCTGCAACCAAACCTAGATCTCCTAACTCTTTGTAAATTTTAGTTACTTCTTTTGAATTTAATCTGGCTAATACTCTCAAAACCATTTTCACGCTAAGATTGAATTCCATAGATTCGTATGCTGGCACTAATTTTCCCTGCATCATATAAATAGCAGGTGGAATTTCATTATCATCAAATCTTTTAAAAAGTTGAGCTAATTCTCTTGTCATCGCTAAACGCGATGGAGTTTCTTCAAGTTTCTGCAAAGTTTTAGCAAATTGTTGAAATATCATACTTAAATTAGAAATTTTACTTGTCGTTAAACAAGCGCATAACTCACACCCTTGGTAACTCCCTTTTTATTTATAAGTCCTTTTTCAATTAAATCTTTTAAATCTCGCAGAATGGTATCGACACTAATATGAGGCAAAACTCTTTGAGCATCCTGAGAAGTAATATTTCCCTGCTCTTGCAATAACTCCAATAAAATTAACTGGCGCTCTGTTAAAGCTACTTGCCTGCCCAATTCTTTTTTTAATTTTAAATCTCTACTCAATTTTGCCACCCTACGTTTAACCTTATCTATTTCCATAGCCAATCCATAACAAAAATATTCCAACCAAAAAGTTAAATCACCAGCATTTTGCTGCACTGAACGTAAAGCATGATAATACTGCCTTACATCATTATCAAAATATTCCTCGATGGAAAAAAATCTCTTGAAATCATAAGCACTTTCATAAAGAACTAAATTAGCCATGGCCCTAGCCGTCCTACCATTTCCTTCGATAAATGGATGAATAAATACTAGCTGGTAATGAGTAATTGCAGCTCTAAATATTGGATGAACCTCTAAGATTTTTTCACTACCTAGCCACTCAAAAAAATCATCTACTAAATATGGAATTTCTACCGCTACTGGCGGCCTAAAAGCTACACTACCATCTACAGCACTTTTGACAATTACTTGTTTCTTACGAAAATTTCCCAAATTGTTTTCATCTAATAATCTTTGCATGGTCAACTGATGCAAAGTTTTTAGTGTTCTTATAGATAGGCGATTTTTTTTGTCGGTGGTAATTTCCCATTGGTCTATCCAATTGATAACATTACGATAATTGATGACTTCTTGAATGTCTCTATCTCTAGCCACAATTCCAGCCTTCTGAGCAATCAACTCACTGTCCAAATGATCGTCCAACCTAACCACTTGCTTCGCCTGCTCTTCGCTAAGATCATTGCCTTCAATTTTCGTACCAAAATGCACTGTTCTACCTAAAGCCTCATCTCTAAACTTAGATTCCCACGCCGGAATCAACGGAGAATTATCTATCACCGCTTTGCTAGATTCAATATTAGCAACATAGGTAAGTAGATTGTTAGTAATTTGAAATTTGGGTGAATACATAACGAGTGATCTTAAATTGTATATTATTTCTGCAAAAAATGCGATTATAAATTAATTTCTTGCCAAAAAACTTCAGGAAGCTCTGTTACCAAATCACTCGTATTAAAATAAGGACCAACTTTTTTAGAAAAGATGACATATTATCCTTAAGATAATGGTGAATACAGAAAATTTACATTTCTGAAAAAAATTATACAAATTT
>JBDLIL010000058.1:0-5567 GCA_039714855.1 Patescibacteria group bacterium | reverse complement strand
GACCTGGTGCATGATTAGATGCTGATAAAAAACCCCACAGCGTCTTGTGCAGATGGGACATGAGATCTAGTATGTCACACCAACAAGGAGTGGTTTGGTAGTAGTTAGTTCTACTTTGACATTATTTGCCTCAAGATTAGCCTCTAAGAGACTTCGCTTCAGGTCTTTATTTGCCTGCCTGATAAATGCATCGATGTTAATTTTTCGACACCCCTCCAAAGTTAAAAATTTGTCTAAATCACATGGGCTTAGCTTTTTATTCATAATTATCCTGCTTAATTAATTGCTGATTGGCCACATTGGCAGTTTGGGCTTTGACCGTCATATTAATCGGTGGCTGTTTTAGTGATTTAAGCGTTTGTACGCTAAGCAAATACTGCTTATTGGCTCTGTCATATGCTTTTTCTAAAATAGATAATCTTTTTAACCTTAAATCAGAAAAACTATCAGATTGGAGAATGAAGGATACCTCCCTTTGCAACTCAAGCGTTCTTACATAATTTTGTGCTGTCAGATGTGCCGTAGCTTTTTCACTTTGAGTTTTGCAGTCATATTCTTGCTGTAGTTGCCGACTCATATCAGTAGCTAGAACTTTATAAGCGTCACTAAATCCATGAGTAAGTAAATTGCAATTCTCAAACTCATAAAGCGTCATCATCTGGAAAGCCGGATCTTTTGCCGTCAGCCCTGATGTCTCTTCACCCTTGTTGATTTTCTTTATCTGCTTAGTTCCAACTTTAACAATATTTTCTTTACCATAGGGATTACTTGCGATTGAATATCTCCATGCTAGATCTTCAAGCTTGGTTTCAAGTTCTTGAACTCTTTTTTCAGTCGATTCTTTTTTCTTAAGTTGCTTTTTGTTTTTCATAAAACTCCTTTTGGTAGACCTTGTAGACTATGTAGCCCTTTTTAAAGCAATGCTTCTTGAGTGTTCTCAAGTAGTTTATCTCGAGAACTACCATTTTCTTCAGGGTAGTAGAGGGCTACTAGGTCTACATCAGCTACAGCGTAACGCTGACACAAGCTGCTAATCTTTTTTAAATTTGATGGTGAAACCTTGATCCTAGCCCTACCATTTACCTTATGAGTATCTAAGTTCAATACCGACTGATTGACTCTACCAATCTTTGAGGGGCTTAGGGCGTAATGATAATCTGAATCAATCCCTGCAATCTCATTAACTTTCTTTGCCACCTCCTTAAAACCTAAATTCATTTCTTTATCCTTGGCCATTTCAACCAATGCCCTTAGTATCAAAGCAGGATCTTCATCTTGTTTGAGACTATTTAACGAATCCTGAAGACTGGATAAGGCGGCTCTTACCTGATCTCTGACAGCATCATCCTGGATAATGCTTAATATGGGTAAAGCTACCTGATTCACCCTAGGGTCTAAGTTTTTCATTTCTTGAGAGGGATCAATTTCTATCGAGGAATAATTCTTCAGCCTAAACATAAGCAGTTTATTTCTTAGTTCTGCAGACTCCCTATAAAACTCTTTTGGTAAGTGCTTAGGTATATCTGCCCTTGGCTTACCAGCCATAACTTGAGTTAAACATCTGCTTTCCAAAGCAATATCAGTAAACGGCTTTCTGGTAGCAATTATCTTTGGACCGTATACATTAAAACCCTTAGGTTGGCGACGATCGCCATCACCTTCCGTTCTGAGCACAGGCATACCCCGCATATAGCCGCAGTTAAGAATCTTAATCATATCTGAATCAGCACCAGAATATTTAAAATCTGCTTCATCAAAAACTAAAGTCACTCCTTGATAAATTTCTATGATTCTAAATATAGGACTGGTAGTAGTAGCACCGCCTGCAAAACAAGCACGATAACAAATACTACCCGCTGTCATTAAAAACCTGCTTTTGCCCGTACCAAAGTCGCCCGTTGCCCTCAAGTAGGGAACAACATCGAAACAATCAAATATCCAGGTTAGCATCACATACAAAGTGGCAACTATTAGGTATGTCTCAGGGATATCAACGTACTTGTAGATATAGTGCTTAATAGACTCAAAAAGATTTATGATTTCTCCATACTCTTGGGGATATTCGGCTAACACAATAGTGCGACTAGATACTAAATCATTTTGCGGGGGAATATAGATATCATTGCCTAAGTTAAATTGCTGTATAAATTCTGCACTCTCAGATATTGGGTCAAATTTGATAAAACCTAGCTGCTTTTTATCTCCGACTAATTCGTAAATGGTAGAACCATCTTTTAAAAAGCTAATTTGTTTGGGTTTGGTCTTTTTTTCTTTCATCTTTTTCCTTCAATAGCCTTTCGGCTTCATTTACTACTAAGTTTGTTTGAAAATTTATGTCACTTTTTATTACTGGTAGCACTTTTTCATCGAGATAATTTACTTTACTGAAGTTGCCACCGATGCGAGAAATAAAAGCATCAGTTTCTCTATTCATCAGCTGCAAAAGCTTATCCAACTCGTATTGCAAATATTTAGTATTCATTTTTCAAGTTTTTTCTGGCATACATCCTATTTCTGATCTCGTGAATATTTCTAATCAGTTCCTTGGGGTCTAGTCTTAGCTGACCATCCCAGTACTGACCCAATATTTCTTCTGCCATAAACTTTTTGTCATCAAACACAAAGGTGAGAAATTTGCCTTCGCCAGGTTCTAGATCAACTAATGGAATTTTTGCAGTGGCCAAAACACATGCCTGATAAAAATCTTTAATCTTGAAGATCTGATAATTGTTGTTTTCTTTCATCTTCTTTCTCCTTTTTTTCATAATTACTTTTTGCCATAGCACTATCACGACAAAGCTGCTGATCTGTTTTAATCAGAAGTTTTGCAAGGCGTGTAGTGAATGAGTCTGTATTTGTCACTGATAATATTTTGAATCAGTGAATAGGAGTAAGAAAAGATATTACTTGGGGTAAATTTAGTAAAAATTTGGGGTAAAATTAATCAGATTTGGGGTTGGCTTGATTTACAAACATTCCAATACCGTTGCGCTCAACAAGCACAAGACTCTCACAAAGCCCTGAATCTTTTTTGTAAATTTTTTTTCTCGCATTTTTAAAATCATTTTTAATTGGATTATGAATACTAGGTACTTTTCCCTCATTTCTAGCCAACTCTTTTTCATAATTCTTTCCACTGATAATCTCAAAAATGTCTTTGTACGAAACCGTGCTATTTATATTTTCGACTAACACTTTTACAAGTTGTGCTTGCTGACCAGTAAATTTCATGTCTTTGCCCAGAAATAAAAGCATTCCAGATTTTTCATCAAAAACTGGAGCGTTTCCTTTGTAGAGATTGACAAAACTTTGCATTCTTTTTCTATCAAAGAGGGCAATTAAGTGATGACGACCACTGGGACCTTTACTAACAATATGAGTTACCATTCCTAAATTCATATCTTCGTATGTTTCTTGCGTAAAACTATTGACAAAAACCTGTATACCCAAATCTGGAATTCCCCAAAGTTCTAAATTGTTGATTTTCTTTTTATCGACAGTTTTATTAATCCAACCCTTTTTTGTAGCCATTAAAGTTAAGCCCTCACTCACACTTTCTCTCTCAAATTGCCAATCTTCATCTCCACTGCCATTAAAAACATAATAGCCCTGTTTTAAATACCAAGCACCATCCGTATCAAGACCGCAGAAAACACCCTCATCCAGGAGAAACTGAGGTACCTCGTCATACACGTAGTAATAACCCATTGGAATTTCGGGATGAGAAATAGAGTTAAATGCCCTGTCATCATTCAAACTTTTTACTGATTTTATTATGTTAACTACACCCCATTCTTCAGTAGGCCTAGTAGTTTGCAAAATTGCCTCACATAATTCCACAGCTTCTTCAGTAAAGTAATTGTTTTTCATCTTTTTCTTTAATCTAACTTAGTATATCCTAATATAAATTATGCAAATAGACTTTTCAAACCCAGTTTTTACGGCAGATTCACAGCGCACCTGGCCACCACTTCTAAACCTGAAGCAAACAGCCCAAATATTGAATGTCAGCATCTGGACACTGAGGAAGTGGGATAACGAGGGAAAACTAAAAGCTGTAAGAATTGGCACAGGCAAACATAGGCGCTACAAAAAAGAAGATATCATTAAAATTCTCCAAGAAGGTCTATGAAAAAGGCTTTTATTTACGCCAGAGTTTCTACCGAAGAGCAAGCCGTCAAAGGCAAGAGCATAGAGGCACAACTTAGAATGTGTGAACAGTATGCAGAGAGTAATGATATTGATGCTGTTGATAAATATGTCGATGAAGGCAAGTCTGCCACCAATATGAATCGTCCAGCCCTACAAGACATGCTGGGAGCGATTCAAGATAAATACAACCAAATAGAAATAATCTTAATACAAGATACAGATCGGTTAGCTAGAAATACCCTCGACCACCTCAAGATCAAAGCCATGCTTAAAAAGCATGATGTTACTCTGATATCTATTAGTCAGCCTACAATCGATGATAGTCCAGAAGGAAATTTCCTAGATACCATCTTGGCAGCAACAAACTCTTTTCAGTCTCAAATCACAGGCAGAAAAACTAGCAAAGTCCTGGAACAAAAAGCTTTACTTGGCTGGTACCCAGGGGGCATACCTCCACTAGGATATAAAAATGCTGATAACCCCAATCCCACTTGTAGCCTAGATAAAAGAATAGTCGTTATTGATGATTCTATCGCCCCCTACATTAAAGATATCTTTCTTGATTTCGCTACCGGCAAGAGTAACTACACGAAACTTGCCAAACACTTAAATGATTTAGGAATTAAATCCCCACATAGAAACAAGGTTCACCCAAGCCTAATTAAAACTACCCTAGAGAATCCATTTTATATTGGGCAATTCTATTGGAAAGATAAGCTATATAAGAATGCCAGACATGATACATTTGTTGATGAAGTACTTTATGAAGAAGTGCAAAGCATGATGATTCAACAAGCTAGAAATACTACCAGATTTAGAAAGCACAAAATGCTTCTAAGAGGTCATATCTTTTATAAGGATAGCGGCAAACAAATGATGGGAGAAGTTAAAGTTAAAAATGGCAAAACATATAACCATTACTACTGCAAACATATTGGTAAGGGTTCTTATATCGACCAAGAAAAACTAGAAAAGAAGGTTGAAAAGCTTTTTGAAAAAATCCAGATTAGTGAAGAGTACAAAGAGGAAATTCTGCAAAAGGCGCAAGAATTATTAAGAGAGGTAAGAGGTACGAGAGATGAAGACAAGAGAAGATTGCAGCGTGAAATTACTAAGTATGAAAAGGCTTTGGGTGATGCTGAAGATGATCGCTATTTAAGAAACACTATTACTACTGAGCAACTTAATAGTATCAAAGATAAATACACTCCATTAAAAGAAAAGGTTAGAGAAGAACTAGCTAAAATCGATATTGACCACGAAAGCAGAATGAAAGACTTGGAGAGGTTACTTAGTTTGGCAGAAGACATTGGTAGGGCGTACAAGCTAGCAAAACCCAATTTGAAAAAAGAATACCTCAATTTGTTCTTCAAAAAGATTTGGATAAGTAAAGGTAAAATCGTAAATTATGATCT
>JBDLIL010000057.1:0-5598 GCA_039714855.1 Patescibacteria group bacterium | reverse complement strand
AATGATTTTCTAAGTCTTGAATCTGAAATGTTTTTAATATCTTTCCTTAAAATTAAAGCTAAATGAATTCCCTTCATAAAGTTTTTCTCGACTTTTAATAAATTATAAATCCTCCTCTTAACTTGATTTCTCCAAACAGCTTTCTGAATATTTTTCTTAGGAACTATTACTAACACTTGATTTGTTTTATGTTTTTTCTGGACGTATGAAAAAAACAAATGAGAGAAGTGTTTTTGAGATTTTTTAAAAAAATCGCTCTCTTGCCTCAAGGGTAACTTTGATTTTTTTGAAAACATGCCCTTAAAATTATAAACTTACAGCCAATCTTTTTCTTCCCTTATTTCGCCTTCTTTTCATTGTCAATTTTCCCAAACGAGTAGACATACGACGCAAAAAACCATGCTTTCTAACTCTTTTTTTACTTTTAGGGTTCCATGTTCTCTTTGGCATAGGTTGTGAATTATATCAGATTTATTTCTGTAGTCTAAATGGCATAATAATGTAAACAAAATCATCTCCTTCTTTTGATTGAAATTGAGCTGGTTGTAACTCATCATTCATAGAAAATATTATTTTTTTTCTCTGCTTATCAGTAGAATTAGTTCTTAAATTATTTAAATAGTCTAATAGATACTGAGCATTAAAAGCTATCTCTCCTTTTTCACCCTGAATAGAAGTAATAGACATACTTCCTTCCTGCTTTCCTAATGATGTAGAAGCAGCTTCAACGACCAAACTACTTTTATCAAATTTAAGTAATACAACATAAGAAGAATCCTTGGCAAAAATACAAGCCCTCTTAATTAATTTTTGAAATTCTACAACATCTATCTGAGCTATAAAAGAAAATTTTCTGGGAATAATTTTCTCATATGGAGGATATTCGGCATCTATAAGACGAATAAAAATCTCATATTCACCCAGTACAAAAAAAACTTGTTTTAACTGTAATGAAAGTTGAAATTGAATATTCTCTTCAGACTTATCAGAAATAACTTTATACACCTCTTGCAGTGCTTTAGCTGGAACCATAATATCTTGCTCAGGATAAGAATTTTGAAGATTTAATACTGAAAGTCTAAATCCATCTGTAGCTACTACCTGAGATTCTTTAGATAATTGAAATAAAACAGCTGTTAAAGCTGGTCTTGTCTCGTCCCTTGATGCAGCAAAAGGTACACAATCTATAACTCTTTCAAAATCTTTTCTTTTTAACTCAATTTTTTCCCCTTTCATTTCTGGAAATGGAGGAAAGTCATCGGCTTGCATCACTTGAATTTGAGAACTATTATTTTTTGAGGTTAAATATAAAGTAGTATCTTTTAGCTCAATATCTATTTTGCCTGGAGGCAAACTATTAATTAACTCATAAAAAGGTTGAGCTGGTGCCGCAATAAGCCCGTCTTCTTCACTGCTACAAGTCAAAGTTGAACGAACACCCATGTATAAATCAGTGGTAGAAAGAGTTATTTTTCCACTATTTACTCTAACTAAAACAGTAGAAAGAATAGGTAACTGACTACGACCACTTACAGCCAAACGACCAACTTTTAAAGCACTAGAAAGTAATTCTTGAAGAATGGTGCATTTCATATTATTTATTATAAAGCTTTATATAATTCTTAGTATTAGTAGTAATAGGGGCGAGGATAAGTGGAAAAAATATTTAACAAATATCAATAAAGTAGTCTAAAAAAACACTGAATAAGTTAAGTAAAAACTTGTTTAAAAACCTGTGTAAAAATAAGTTTTTGTTTAAAAGAATTTTATTTATTAACTTTTTTAGAAAAATATACAGTATTTTTTAACCGAGTTTTCAACATATTTATTCACTTTTGTGGAAAACTATCGTGACAAAGAGTTTAAAGAGACTGATATGGCAGATATATCTTGTCTCAACTGATCATCATTATTGATGTTTTTTTTAATTTTTCCTACAGCATGCATGGAAGTAGTATGATCTCTGCCGGAGAAGCACCTACCTATTTCTGTATAGGACATTTTTAGTTTGGATTTCATTAGAAACATGGCTACGTGACGAGCTCTAACTATGGATTTTACTCGACTTTTACCTTTAATAGTTATTTGTTTTATGTGAAAATGATCAGAGACAGTTTTTATTACTTCCTGAGGTCTTACTCTAAGTCTCTCGTGTTCTCCATGATTAATTTCTCCAGAAATAAGTTTTTTGACTAATTCTTGATTCATTACTGCTTTTTTTAATTCCACTTCTGATTTTATACTTTTTACTACACCTTCAATTTTTCTAGCACTTTCAACCTTTGAAGCAATGAATTGCGCTAGCTCCATGGGAATGAAGATGTTGTGAGCCTTGGCTTTTGTTAATAAGATGGCTGTTCTCAATTCAAAAGTGGGTTGCTGGATGTCAATCATTAATCCTGCCTCAAACCTAGACCTAAGTCTATCTTCCAATAGAGAAATCTCATGAGGAGGTCTGTCTGAGGTTAAGATTATTTGAGCACTTCGACCAATTAAGGAATTGAAGGTGTGAAAAAATTCCTCCTGCACTGTGTTTTTTCCGGCAATAAACTGAATATCATCAATGAGAAGGACGTCAGTAGATCTATATTTGTGTTTGAAGTGAAGAGCTTTTTTAGTTTGAATAGCGCTCACTATTTCGTTAGTGAAGGTTTCACTGGTAGTATAGATGATTTTTGATTGAGGGGAGTTGTTGATAATGTTATTACCGATGGCGTGCATTAAGTGGGTTTTTCCAACTCCTACTCCTCCGTATAAAAACAGAGGGTTATAAGCAGATCCAGGTTGTCTTGAAACAGCAATGGCAGCAGCATGAGCCATTTCATTGGTACTAGAGACAGCAAAAGATTCAAAACTGTAGTCTTTCCTCAGGCCTGCTTTTTGAGCTTGAAATTTTTGTTGTTGTTCTTGAGATATGGATAACACTTGTTGAGAGAATAGGCTGGAGTTTTCTCCGGTCTCAGTTGTTGTTTTTTTAACCTCTCTGCTTGCTTTATTATTGGTTGTTTTTTCCCGATTTTGTTTCGAGGGACTACCAACCTCAAAAGCAAGATTGATTTTTTTTCCTATTGCTAGTTCGATAGATTCTTTAATTTGGGAACTGAGGTTTTTTTTAATATTAATGCTGTGAAAAGCAGTGGGACTAGTAATAGTGCATAAAAAAACATCATTATTGGATTCTATTTTAGTTAGAGGGTTGGAAATTATCCAAGTGTTGTATACGGCAGGACTAAGCTTGATTTTTAGGTGTCCGCAAGCCTGACTCCACACAGATTTAGGATTATGAGCTTGAATCATAGGTGCTACTTATTATAAAAAACAAAATGGGCTGGAGAAGGTTTTACCAATCGTCTAAGTTATATACAAACAATGTGGAAAACTGCAAGCAGGAGTTTTTTTAAACCAGGGGTCCAGGAGGCGGAGAGTATTCATCAATGCTGTGCTTGCCCTTTATTTTGTTGCTAGAAATAGTCTTATTATGCTTTGTTTTTTCGTTCTTATCATCGTTGTTCATAGAGGCGGGCTTGGGGAGAGTGGAATTTGATTTTACATCGACAGCTTTTTTTTGTGCCAGTAGTTCTTCTGGATTGGTAGTGATCACAGCATGCTCTTTGTCGCTAGCAACAACTCTTAGCGCCACATGGTTTCTGCCAGCAAAAAATATTCCTTCTCCTACATCTGAGCTAACCAGTAGTCTCTGTTCTCCCTCAGAAAGACCAAATGTTTCAGAGAGAATCGGCACAGAAGAGCTAGATTGCTTCATTAAAAATTGGATGGCGGAGTTGCTAACTATGGCTTTACCAAAGTCATTGTTTAAAAAATCTTCAACATCTTGAGTAATGGTAGTGATTCCTAGGTAGTATTTTCTTGCTCTTTTTACCAATCCGTAGATAAAAGCAGCGCTGTCAGGATATTTCATAAAATACCAAGCTTCATCGATTATAAGAAGCCTCTTTTTCATTTTTTTGCGGATTTTAGTCCAAATAAAGTCGAGTATGATATACATAGCGATCGGCCTAAGCTCATCTTCCATTTCTTTGACACTAAAAACTGTGAGTTGATTGGTGATGTCAAAATTAGACTGTTGATCAAAAATTCCCCGAAATGACCCCGTGATAAACTTTTCAAGTCTTGCGGCCAAGTCATTGGCTTCTTCGTGCTCCATTCCAATGAGAGATTTGTAAAGATCTTCCATTAGTGGGGGGGTATTTTGTTGTGTGGCTGAGTCTGGAGTAATGCCTTTTGATTTGTAGGCTGCTACAAGAGCTCTATCCAACAATGCCTCTTGTTCTGAGTTCATTTCTCCCAACATCACTTTAAGTAATCCGTGCAAGGACATGATTTTTCTACCCAATTCATTTTCTCCCTCTTCAAAAAGAGCTGCTAAGTCGAAGGGATTTATTTTTACTTCTGATGAAAATGTAAAGTTTATGTATTCTCCTCCCACTGACTTTGCTAGGTTTTCATACTCTTGTTCTGGATCTAGTACTAAAACCTCAGCTTCGAACATGAGTTGGCGAATTATCTCAAGCTTAACAGTATAAGACTTTCCTGCTCCCGATTGAGCAAATATGGTCATATTGGCATTAGGCATCTTAAATCTGTCAAAAATAACGAGCGAGTCATTGTGTTCATTAATGCCATAAACAACACCAGTTTCCATAGTTAGTTCTGACGAGGTGAATGGAAAGGTGGTTGCTAGTGAGGTGGTATCCATGTTCCTTGTAATTAGGAGTTTGTCTGCCCCCATAGGTAGGGTGGTTTTAAATCCTTCATCCATTTGCAAGGTGGTTTTTTTTGAGACAATTAGAAGAGCTCCTAGGGTTGATTGTAGATTCTTGGTGTCTTTGTCTAGGGCCTCTTTGCTGTTGGCGTGCAGGGTTACATAAAGCCCAAATTGAAAGAAGTGTTCGGCTCCTTTGGCCAACTGCTCTCTGATAGCTCTGGCGTCTTCTAGTTTTACCTCGGTATTAATATTACTAATTTTTCCTTGGCGGATATCAGAGGTAATCTCAGCTTCCATTTCGGTAATTTTGCGTTTTAAATTGTCTAAAATCTCTTTTGAATCTACAGGATAAACAAACATTGATATATTCATTTGTTGGGGGTAGTTAATAAGGGGAGATAACCAGTTGGCTGGAACAGTGCGGGGATAGCCGGCTACAAAAAACGTTCTGGTGTAAGTGGAGTTAATTTTTTGGTAAGTGAAGTCGACTTCGATGGCTTCGGGAGCAATAATATCTTGAGTGCTAACCAGTCCTCTGGAAAACTGTTGAATTTGTTCTTGTGTTCGATCGAGGGGTTCTTTTTGAGGTTCTTTTTTTTTCAAAAATGGTAAGGGCAAAGAAAAGTTAGGCATTAGCTCAATTGTAAACGAATTTTTATTGCAGTGTTAGCAGCATTCCCCGCCCTTTTTTGAAGGGCGGGAGCTTGTTTTAAAATCTAAATCTCGGGGAGAGGGGGGGTTGTGTCGCTTGTTGTTGGTTTGTTTGGCGCTGTTGGAGTGGGGGTATTGGCTCCCAACTCTTGAACGGTGTTGTTGATGGCTCCTTGGGCGTCGTTTAAGCCACTTCCAGCAGCTGGAGCAGGGTTGTTTGT
>JBDLIL010000056.1:0-5716 GCA_039714855.1 Patescibacteria group bacterium | reverse complement strand
TTTGAACTAGGAGATAAATACTTACTAAGTCTCTCTACACTTCAGCCTAGAAAAAATTTAGCAAAACTCATAGAAGCATTTAATAAAATTTCTTTACAACTCGGTAACACACAAATTCTCTCAAGAGGTCGCAGAACACAGATGAGCCAAGT
The DNA here is from genome assembly GCA_039714855.1 of Patescibacteria group bacterium. Taxonomy (GTDB): domain Bacteria; phylum Patescibacteriota; class Microgenomatia; order UBA1400; family PJMF01; genus JBDLIL01. Next base: position 5,564 of record JBDLIL010000056.1, on the reverse strand, counting down.
TCATAATCTCAAACTAATTATAGCAGGCAAGATAGGTTGGTTGGCTGAAGAAATTCTGCAAACGGCTAAAAAGTCTCCATTTAACAAAAACATTATTTTTACTGGATTTATAAGCGAAAAAGAAAAAAAAGTTTTGTTTGAACATGCCTTGGCTAGCATCTCAATTAGCCCATATGAGGGCTTTGGTATTCCTGCGCTGGAAGCATTGCAATATGGCAGCATTCCTTTGATTGCCAACGATTCTAGCTTGCCAGAGGTAGTAGGAGAAGCTGGAATTTTAGTTGATCCCCAAAGCTTGGATTCTATTGCTGGTGGCATAAGAGAAATTTTAAATTTTTCTGCTAAAAAGAGAGCTGAATATAAAAAACTAGGTAGAGAAAGAGTGAAAAAGTTTAGTTGGAAAAAATCAGCTAGAATAGTACTAAAAACTTTGGAAGAAGTGGCTAGTGAAAAATAAAAATCCACAAATTATTTTAGGAATTGACCCTGGCTATGATCGTGTAGGCTACTGCTTAGCTCAAATTCTAAATTCGAAATTAGAAATTCTAGATTTTGGCTGTATTCAAACTAATAAGCAAAACTCACTCACTCAAAGATATCAAGAAACTAGTAAAAATTTAAATAAAATAATAAAAAAATACAAGCCAAATATTCTTGCCATAGAAACGGTATTATTCTCAGTAAATAAAAAAACTGCTATGCGCGTAGCTGAAGCAAAGGGCGTAATTACTCAAATTTGTTTAACCAACAATCTGGAAATATTTGAATATAATCCCAATCAGATCAAATTAGCAATTACGGGCAACGGCAAAGCAGATAAAAAGGCAGTAGAAAAAATGCTAAAGTTAGAGTTAAAACTCCCAAATAAAAAAACTCTAGATGATGCCATGGACGCCATAGCCATAGCACAAACACACTACTTAGTTAATCCTAAACCTGCTATAGTTTGATACATGATCTCTTATCTCTCTGGACAAGCACTTATAAATAACGATGAACTCACTATCTTGGTAAATGGTGTGGGTTATCATGTTTTGGTTAATAATTTATTATTAAATAAATTAAGTAAATTAACTGAGGCTGAGCTTTTCATTTACACCCACGTAAAAGAAGAAGCTTTAGAGCTTTATGGCTTTGAAAATTTTCAGGATAAACAAATTTTTCAACTTCTAATAAGTGTTAATGGCGTCGGGCCCAAAACCGCTATAAATATGTTTAACTCTGGCTCAGAAGCTATAGTAGAGGCTATTAAGCAAACAAACGTTAGTTTCTTTAAAGCAGTTCCCAGAGTGGGTAAAAAAGTCGCACAAAAAATAATAATAGATTTAAAAAGCAAAGTAGGTGGAATTAAAGATTTAGATCTTGGTCCAATGTCCAACGCAGAACAGGAAGCCGCTGAAGCCTTGCAAGCTCTTGGGTTTGAAGCTGATAAGATCAGTTTAGCATTGCAGGAAATTGATAGAGAAGGTATGAGTGTAGAAGAATTAGTAAGAGAGGGAATCAGAAAGGTTTCAAATGGTCAATGACAAAGACGAAACACTACTGAATACCTTGCGAATTCAAAACTGGGTTAATTTTCAGGGTCAATCTCAAATAAAAAAATCTCTAGGCATTGCTATAAAAGCCGCCAAAGAGCGTCAAGAAGCTGTCGATCATGTCTTATTATATGGTCCACCAGGCTTAGGTAAAACCACTTTGGCTCACCTAGTAGCCAAAGAAATGGAGTCTGAAATCAGGATTAGCTCCGGCACAGCGCTATCTAAAACAGGGGATTTAGCTGCCATACTCACAAATCTCAAGGCAGGAGATATATTCTTCATAGACGAAATCCATCGCCTCAGAAAACCAGTAGAAGAAATGCTTTATGCTGTTATGGAAGACTATGCTTTAGATATTGTCATTGGCAAAGGCCCCTCAGCCAGAACAGTTCGCATAGATTTACCCAAATTTACCCTAGTGGGGGCAACTACTCGCTTTGGAGCTCTGGCAGGACCTTTTAGGGATCGCTTTGGCGTCACCCACAGAGTAAAACATTACAAGCCTGAAGAATTAATTAGTATTTTGCAAAATGCTGCTGATAAGCTAGAAATTATTTTAGAAAAAGACAGTGCCTTAGAAATCGCCAGAAGATCTAGAGGCACACCCCGTATAGCATTAAAACTATTAAAACGCGTAAGAGATTACGCTCAAATAAATAATAATAATCAAATAAATCCTGAATTAGTACATGAAGCACTCGATTTACATGCTGTAGACAAATTGGGTCTTACCGATATGGACAGAAAATTCCTCTCCACTATTATTAACAAGCATGCCGGCGGCCCTGTGGGATTATCTACCGTAGCTGCCACCCTTAACGAGGATGCCATTACCATAGAAGAAGTCATAGAACCGTTTCTGTTACAAATAGGTTTTATGAAAAAAACACCAAAGGGTAGAGTGATTCAAAAATTAGCTTACAAGCATCTTGGTTTAAGCTAGCTGCAATGATATATTCGGTAATATATGGCAAAACCTCAAATCTCAAACAACCAAATTTTTCAAGAACTACGGAGTATTAATAAGCAGTTAGTGGGTGTGAATCATCGACTTGATGGAGTGGATAAGAGATTTGATGGAGTGGATAAGAGACTGGGAACTTTAGAAAAAGACATGAAGACTGTCAAAAGAGAGCTAAAAACTGTCAAGAAAAATCAAAACGTTTTGATCGATACCTTCGATAATGAGCTGATTAAACACGATAAGCGATTGGACAAAATCGAACACCAAATTAGCATTTCTCCTGTGTTTTAAAATTATCATGTCTCAACTATCATTTGAAAATAAATCACTACCGCAAAAAGTAATTAACAGAATCAAAAGCATTTGGCTGGAATTAGTCACTGGTTTTTTATGGTGGGGAGTGGGAGAAGTACCTTCTCACCATTTCCGTCGATTTTTTTATAGATTGTCAGGCATGAAAATCGGCAAAGGCTCCACCATTCATATGAGAGCCAGAATTTATGACCCCAGAAATATCGTAATAGGAGAAGATAGTATTATTGGTGAAAAAGTCACACTAGATGGTAGAAGACAACTACAAAACTCAAAATCTTTTTTAAAAATCGGTGACCATGTAGACATAGCTAGTGAAGTTATGATTTGGAATAGTGAGCACGATTTGAAGAAAAAAGATATGCGTCCCATAGAGGAAGCAGTAACAATAGAAGACTATGTTTTTGTTGGTCCTAGGGTTACTATTCTACCAGGTGTAAAAATTGCCAAAGGTGCTGTAATAGCAGCTGGAGCAGTAGTTACTAAAGATGTAAATTCTGGAATAATAGTAGCCGGAGTCCCAGCCAAAGAAATTGGTAAAAGAGATATTAAAGATTTGGATTATAAACTGGGTCGAGCTAGGTGGTTTCAGTAGTTTAGAGTTTTAACTCCTATACGCTATACTTATTCCATGTTACTTTCTATCATCATTGTCTCCTACAACACAGCAGATCTAACTCTGCAAACTATCAATTCCTGTTTAAACGATATCAAAAAATCCAAACTGCTTGAAGGTAAAGCTGAAATAATATTAATAGATAACAATTCTAGCGATGACTCTTTAGAAAAAGTTAAAAGAATAAAGAATAAAGAAAAAAATATATTTGTAATTGCCAACAAAAAAAACACTGGTTTTGCGGTGGCCAATAATCAAGGCATTAAAAAAGCTAAGGGCAAGTATGTTTTATTATTAAACTCCGACACTATAGTTCAAAAAAACGCCTTAGAAGAATTGGTAAACGCTTTTGAAAAATTTAAAAACAATGAAAGTACGGCCACTCTTAGCTCCTATCATAATAAATTAGATAAATTGGGAATATTATCTTCAACACTACTCAACAAAGATGCTAGCATTCAACCCCAAGGCGGTTCTTTTCCAAACTTATTCAGTATCTTTAATCACATGATGTTTTTAGATGACATTCCTATATTGGGAAAGTTTTTACCTAGTACGCAACACACAGGATTAAGAAGCAACAAAATCCAAACCCCAAATTTCAAACAATATTCAGTATCCAATATCCAATATCTAAAAACAAAACCCTGGGTGGCTGCTACTGCCATGCTGATTAAACGCGAAGTTTTTGATGAAATTGGTTTTTTAGATGAAAATATTTTTATGTATGGCGAAGATATAGAATTTTGTATGAGAGCTGCTAACCATCATTGGGATGTCGCTATTCACCCAAAAGCTCAAACAACCCATTTGGGCTGTGCCAGTTCTTCTAGCAAGAATGCTCTTATTGGTGAACTTAAAGGATATATTTACATATGGTCAAAACATAAGCCGCTCTGGCAACTACCTATATTAAAAAATATTCTGCGATCTGGAATATATCTAAGAATCTTTCTTTTTGCTACAATACTTCAAGACAAAAAAAGAGCAAGCATATATAGAGAAGCTCTGACAAAATTAGACTAACTCATGAAACTTCTATCAAGAAAGAAATTAATTAGTTGGCTTGACAATAATCTTCTCTTGTTTTTGAGTGCTTTTCTAATCGCCTTTATACCCCTCTGGCCAAAAATACCTCTCTTTAGCCCCATAGAACAATATATTGTTCGGGTTAGACTCGAAGATGTGTTAGTTGCCTTTGCTGGAATAATCTGGCTGATTCAAGTATTTAGAAAAAAAATAGCTTGGCGATCTATATATTTCTATCTAGTAATCGCTTACGCCACGATAGGCTTGTTATCAGTATTGGGAGGAGTTTTTGTTATTAATACTATTCCCCTAGAGCCACTGCATTTGGGCAAGAGTTTATTGCACTACTTTAGGTATTTAGAATACTTTTCTTTATTCTTTATTCTCTATTCTTCAATCAAAAGCGCCAAAGATGTGAAAAAACTTTTATTTATCTCTGGCTTAACAGTTGTAGCCATCACTATCTATGGTTACGGTCAAAAATATCTTTATTGGCCAGTTTATTCCACCATGAACAGAGAGTTTAGCAAGGGCGTGAGACTCTATCTGACAGAACATGCCAGAGTACAATCCACTTTTGCTGGACATTACGATTTGGGAGCCTATCTAGTGATTTTACTGCCTTTACTACTTAGTCTGTTTATATATAGCAAAAAAATCATTGCTAGAGTGTTCTTCTTTATATGCTTTATCCTTGGATTGTGGCTATTAGTTACTAGTGCCTCTCGCACGCCTTTTGCATCTTATCTCGTAGGAATTACTGTGGTTATGGGACTCTTTGCACTGAAAAAACCCAGTTGGACACAGAAAATTATCTTTCAATTAAAATATGCTGGTATTTTTTATGCAATAACCCTAATCATGATGATCTTTTTCGGACAGGATATGAACGAAAGATTTTTGCAAGTTTTAGATGGATACCCTAAAATTAGTAAAACATATCACCAATTAAATCATCAAAGGAAAATTGTCAGTAAAAATATAATTACAAGCATATTTGGAAAAGATCAAAAATTTATTATAGAGGTAGAGAAACCAGAAGGCGCCATTGCTTTTGATAACAACAATGTCCTCACACCAACAGACCAACTACCTACTCCTCAGA
>JBDLIL010000055.1:0-6076 GCA_039714855.1 Patescibacteria group bacterium | reverse complement strand
GTTACGTCAACCAGCATGGTCGCACCATTTTTTTCGATGACGGTATCATCTTCAGTCACGTTTTCATCAAAAGCAAAAGCGTACTGAAAACCAGAACAACCGCCACCATCAACAGAAACGCGTAACTTCAGCTTCGGATTGTTTTCCATCTCGCAGCAATCTATTGAAAAAACTACCAGCGCAGCCACTCATAACTATTAAACCCTCAGAATGTTTGAATAGAGTTTCTTCATCTATGCGGGGTTTGTAGGAAAATCCTTCCAAATGAGCTATGGAAGTTAATCTCATCAGGTTTTGATAGCCTTTGAAATTTTTAGCCAATAGTGTGAGATGGTTTTGATCAGCACCGGGTCGGGTTTGTTTATTCTTTCTTGATTTTTTAGCCATGTAGGCTTCTAAACCAATAATAGGCTTAATGCCTTGCTTATGGCATTCATTATAAAAATGCATGGCGCCATACATAGTGCCGTGGTCAGTTAGAGCCAAAGCTTTTTGACCATGCTTTTTGGCCTTGTTAACTAAATTAGGAATTTTACAAAGACCATCTAAAAGAGAAAACTCACTATGAACGTGAAGGTGAACAAAATCTGACATGGGGCTAGTATACTAGTAAATTAAGTATACGAGTATACAAGTTACCAAGAAGTTAAAGTTTTGTTAAGAATGGACGCAAGTTGCTTCATGTCAACTTTTTTGCCAAGCTTCCTCATAACTTGTCCTACAAAAAAGTTTAGTAGCTTTTTTTCTCCTGTTTTGAATCTTTCAGTTTCACTTGGGTTTTCAGCCATGACTTCTTGAATTACTTTTTCTAGCTCGGATTCGTCAAGATTATCGGTTTGGGTAAGAGAAATAAATTTGTTTAAAACCTCACCTATCACATTCTGCTTTGCAGAATTTGATACCCTCTCCATTTCTGGAGAGGGATTAACCTGAATTTTTAACTTACCATTGACTATGAAGCTCGCTAATTTATTACAGTCTAGCTTTTGCATACTGGCTTCAGCGAGAATTTCATCTATCTGGGTGGCCAAGTTTTTAGACTTAGTTAGTTCTAGGCCGTATCTGGCTTCTACGTTGTAGCTTTTCTCCCAACGGCTAATAACAGCATCAGGTAATTCGCTTAAATTTGCTTTTAATTCGCTTATATTTGCTTCTGTAAATCTAATGGGTGGAATATCGGGGTCTGGGAAGTAGCGGTAATCTTCAGCAGATTCTTTACTGCGTTGCACAAAGGTTTTGCCAGTATTGGCGTTATAGCCTCTGGTTTCTTGCGCAGGTGTTTCGCCCTTTTCTAATATTTCAGCTTGACGTTTAATTTCAAAATTTATACCTTGTTCTAAAAATCTAAAAGAATTTATGTTTTTGAGCTCGACTTTGTAATTTGGTAATTGTTTGGAATTTGTTATTTGGAATTCGTTATTTGCTAATGATACGTTAGCCTCCAGCCTCATGCCGCCCTCTTGCATGTTGCAATCACTTAATCTCAAAAAGCGCATTATTTGTCGCAATTTTTTAGAATATTCTTTAGCTTGCTTTGCAGATTTGATATCAGGTTCAGTGACAATTTCTATCAGCGGCACTCCAGAGCGATTAAAGTCAATCAAAGAGACCCTCTTTGGAATTTGAGATTTGGAACTTGGAATTTGCTTGTGTACAAGCTTAGCAGTGTCTTCTTCTAAATGAATTCTGGTGATGCCAACTTTGCCTTCGCTAGTTTCTATACTGCCGTCATAAGCGAAAGGCAAATCATATTGGCTGATTTGATAGCCCTTGGGTAAGTCGGGATAAAAATAATGCTTGCGATCAAATTTTGAAAATAAATTTATTTTGCAGTTTAGTGCTAAACCTAATTTAATAGTCCATTCTATGGCTTTTTTATTAGGTACTGGCAGTGCTCCTGGTAAGCCTAGGCATACTGGGCAAGTATAGATATTTGGCTTTCCTGCGCCAAAAGGATCATTTTTGCAGCCACAAAACATCTTCGATTTTGTTTTTAGCTCGGCATGTATTTCCATGCCGCAGACTAGTTGGTATTTGGAGGCGCGATTAATCGCGTCTTTACTGTTTTTTGTCATTCCATTTACTATTTTTTTCAAAAGCATCAGCCACTTGGATTACTAAATCTTCTCGCCACATTGCTGCCATAATATTCATGCCAAGATGTAAATTAGTTTCAATATCTTTAAACATGGGGACATTTGCACCAGGAAGACCAGTAATGCTACTGGGTTCTAGGAGCATATCTTCTAGCTCTCCAAACATAGCACTACCTTCAGTGGCACCAATTTTTTTTGCATATCCAGGAGAGGTCGCTGATATTAGTACGTCATACTTTTCAAAAAGTTTTTCAAAATCTTGTCTAAATAGGGTTCTAACTTTTTGTGCAGTGTCATAGTATTTGTCGGCGTAGCCCTTAGAAAGTGTAAAGGTGCCTAGCATTACTCTGCGTTTGGCTTCGTCGCCGAACTGAGATCTCTCTTTCCCATAGCGAACTCCAGAGTATCTACTAAGGTTACTGGACACTTCACTGCGTTGAACTACTGTATAAACACTAATTGCTAACTTGGGGTCCAGAGCTTTGGCGAAACTTATTTCAGCTCCCAAGCTTTCTAGAACTTTTATTTGTTCATGTAATATTTTATTAGTATCAGTTAGTTCAGAAATTTCTGAATATAAGATACCAATCTTTAAGCCTTTAACACTTTGACCAAGTGAAGCGGTAAAATCAGGAATATTTTTACTTGAGCTGGTGGCATCGTTACTATCATGTCCAGCTATCTGATTAAGCATAATGGCGGCATCTTCTACTGTTTTGGTAATCGGCCCCGGTGAATCAGTGGAGCTGGCCATGGCTATTGTTCCATATCTACTAACTCTGCCGTATGTGGGCTTAAGGCCTACTACTCCGCACCATGCAGCAGGCTGGCGGATAGAGCCAGCAGTTTCACTACCTATGGCTGCTAGGCAGACGTCGGTTGCTACAGCTGCTGCGCTGCCACCAGAAGATCCTCCGGGCAAATAATCTGTATTTCTTGGATTAAGGGTGCGACCAAAATCAGAAGTTTCTGTGCTAGAGCCATGAGCCCAGGCATCTAAATTAGTTTTACCAATTATTACTCCCCCAGCATTTTGCAGATTTTTTGTGACAGTGGATTCGTATTGAGGCAAATAGTTTTCAAGTATTTTGGAGCTGGCAGTTGTTCTTAAATTCTTAGTCAAAAAATTATCTTTTACGGCAATAGGCAAGCCTTTAAGAGATTTTTTTTCTTGCAGCTTAGCCTGATCTTTGGCCTTTGTATTAAGAGTCAGATAAATATTAAGATCTTTATTTTTATCTGCAATAGCTTTGTTAGTGTCCTCGTAAATCTCTTCTAAAGAGATTTCTTTGGTATTTAATTTATCAATAGCTTGTTTGAGTGTGAGTTTATTAAGCATCTTTGTTTTCTAATAAATGCTTTACTACAAAAAATCCATTATGAGTTTCACTAGCATTACTTAGAGCCTCTTCTTGGCTTAACATTCTGTCTTCATCCACATTATCTTCACGCAGAATATTTTCTAAGCCAGTAACCTGATGGGTAGGCTCAATGTTTTTGGTATCTATAGATTGCAAATTGCTTATTACGTCTAGAGTCTCAGTAAAATCTCTAGCTAAATTATCAGCTTCTTTTTCACTAATGGGAATTTGGGCTAGTTGAGATATATGTTTGATTTGCTGTTTTGAAAACTTATTTGACATTACTAGAGGATTTTATCACAGCTATAAAGCACGCAGGGCCTTAATTCTCTCTTTTGCGGGTGGGTGTGTGCTAAACATTTTAGCAAAGATGCCTACTCCGCCTTTTAAGTTTTTAAGCGGGTTGGCGATGTAAAGATGTGCTGTGGCTTTGTTGGCAGCTTCTAGTGGTTCTCTATCTTTGCTGATCTTTTCCAGCGCCTTTGCCAATCCCTCAGGGTTTTTGGTCATGCCAGCTGCACTGGCATCAGCTAAAAATTCTCTGTTTCGCGAAATTGCTAATTTTATTAAGTTTGCAATTATTGGTGATAATATTGCCAGTACTATGCCAACTACAAACAAAATCATTTGCAATTGACCACCTTCTTTGTTATCTCTTTTTTTACCACCACTCCAGTATGTCATGCGCAAAAACCAATCTGCCAAGAGTGCTACTAGGCCGACTAGTATAGTTACTATGCTCATGAGGCGAATATCATAATTTTTTACGTGTGATAGCTCATGGGCGATTACGCCTTCCAACTCTGACCTATTTAATCTAGATAAAATACCAGTAGTGCAGCAGATTACAGCATGTTTGGGATCTCTACCTGTGGCAAAGGCGTTCATGGCCGTATCTTCTATGACGTATAGTTTAGGTTTTGGCAGTCTTTTACTCATGGCCAGATTTTCAGCAATAGTATAAAAATCAAAGTGATCTTTTCTATTGGCTTCTTTGGCGCCACTAATACTTAAAATTATTTTGTCACTCCACCAGTAACTAGAAAAACTAATTAGTCCAGAGATTATTAGGGCAATGCCCACCATATCCAGACCATAGCCTAAGCCATAGGCCATGATATAGGTTGCCCCGACTATAAACGCCACAAACAGTGTCATAATCATCAGGGTTTTGTTCTTGTTGTTTTGAACGAGTTGGTAGTGGGTCATGAGCTATAAGTCTATTTCCACATCTTTCATTTCATCTTCACTCACAGAAACATGTTTGCCTGTCATAGGCGTATCTAAGCCTTTCTCTGGCTTAAAGCCAAATGCATTGGCGATCATGTTGCTGGGGAAAGTGACCAGTTTTTCATTATAGTTTTGGGTCAAATCTATAACGCTTCTTCTGGCGTACATCAGCTTGTCAGCAGTATCTGTTAACTCATCCATGAGTTTGTTTACAGATTTATCACCTTTTAGCTCTGGGTTATCTTCTACGGCTATGCTTAATTTGCCGCTAGCAGTTTGAATAGACTCTATAGCCTTATCAATATCGCCAACTTTGCCAGATTTCTCGGCTTTAGCGACGTCTTTGCGAGCATCGGTCAGCATTTTAAAAATACTCTTTTCATGTTTTAAATAGCCTTTGACTGATTTTTGTAAATTGGGGATTAAGCTAGCTTGGCGTTTGAGTTGATTGCCAATCTCTTGAATGCTGGCCTTAATTTGGGTTTTTAGTCTTTGTAAGCTGTTGTAAATGCCTACGGCGTATAAGGCTATAGCAATTACTATTACCCCGAGTATAAGAAAAATTTGCATAAGTCTCCTTGCCCTTCGAAGCTTTAGCGTAGTAGGGCTTTTGTTTAATTTATCAGCTAATAGTATACAGTATATTTATTTTTTCACTTTGATTTAAAATCATATTTCACGCTATTCACACATTTCACATTATTTTCACGAATGGGCCTATAGTTGGTGGTAGTCGAGGAATCTCTCTCCAGACTTGGAGAGAAACTCAAATTTTTTTAAGCTTGACGAAAAAAAATCTGAGAAGTGAGGTTTGAACCCAGAAGAATACGAAAAATTTATTTTAGAACAAGGGATTAATTTTGGCTTAAATAATCTAAAACAGATTTAGCTAAAGAATTTTATTTTTCAGCTTGACTTATAAGTACTTTATAAGTACTATTTAAGTAGTTATGTATACCCCTTATTTCTCTATTACCCCTAAAATAGTCTCTAATATCGAAGATATTGGTAGAGTTGTAGGCTATTTGCAAGCTTTGAAAATTCCAGAGAGCTATAAACAAGAATATATTGACAAAGTGGCTGCTGAGACTGTGCACGCATCTACCGCCATAGAAGGCAATACTCTTACTCAAGACCAAGTAAATAAACTACAAGAAGGCAAAAAAATCACTGCTATGGAGCGTGACATCCGCGAAGCCCAAAATTACTTTGATGTTTTAGAGCATATTAGGAATATATCGGGAAATATTGAAAAATTTAGTCAGAATACTATTCTTGAACTTCACGATAAGCTGTTAAGCGGCATTGATGTAAAAATTGCTGGTAAATACCGCACTGGGCAAGTAAGAGTGGGTGATTATATTCCTGCAGAGGGTTGGCAAGTATCTA
>JBDLIL010000054.1:0-6198 GCA_039714855.1 Patescibacteria group bacterium | reverse complement strand
TTTTTCTTTTTGCGCAGCAAGCTTATAACCATCGAAAATTTTCATGTCTTATATTATAAGTTCTAAATCTTAAAGATCCATGAGAGAATACTCAAGTGCCACAAACAAAATTATATAATTTCACCGCTAACTACCAAAACAAACGCGAATACCATAGTCTTAAACGAGAAATATTTACACAGGGCATCTACGAGCCCAGTTTAGAAATCGGTAATTCGAATTTAATAATTCTAGATATAGGTGCTCACATAGGTCTCTCTACCCTCTATTTTAAATGGCTTTATCCTAATGCCAAGATTATTGCCATAGAACCCAATCCTGAGAATTTTGCAATTCTAGAACAAAATATATTTGAAAATAATTTGGAGGATATAGAAACTTATAATTTAGCTCTAGATACCAAAGAAGGCAAAGCTCAGCTCTATGTAGATAAAGATGATGAGTGGCAAAGTAATTCTAGCTTGCTAGAAAACTCCTGGACAGGAGAAGAAAAAACTAAAGCTATTGTAGTCAAAACTCAAACTCTATCTTATTTTATAGATCTAATATTCGAACAATCTAATTCCCTAGCAATACTCAAAATGGACATAGAAGGCTTGGAATCTGAAATATTATTCTCAGCTGGAGAGAAACTAAAAGTATTTAATGAACTGTTAATAGAATTCCACCCTACTGGTAAACAAAATATAAATAAATTAATTAAACATCTGGAATCACTAAACTTTAAAGTTAATTTAGAAAAGAAAAACAAAGAAGTAAAAGACAGGTATCACAGAGGCCTAACAATTATTAAAGCTATAAATATTGCTGAAATAATTTGACAAATAATTCTGGTACTAGTTTCATTCTGTCAGGAGTTTCTACAAAAGCGATACGCATTTGCGTTCTACCAGGATTATTTTCACCAGCTTTAACATTGTAAAAGCCTGCCATAGGTGAAACCAAGAGCGTCGTATCTTCTCCATGTATGTCGACTTTACCCTCCCTCGCGCAGTACATAGCAAAATCTTGAGCTTGAAAAGCCTCATCCACCAAATCTCTTAGATCCACTACGCTATAAAGCGAAGCGTCTGGTGCAGAAACTATAATATCTGGCAATTTTTCTTTTAAACCTTTTCCTAGTTGTTTTAACATAGGTGCATAGTAATCTCTTTGGCTTTCATACCAAGCTTGCAAATCCTCATGACTCTCATGAGCTAATGCACCAAAAACATATTGATCTATGGCTGGTGGACATAAATTAGCTGTATTCTCAGCCACACAGCGTGTGTGAAATTCCTTGTTATCGGTAACCACTGCCCCCATACGCAACCCACAAGCATTCCAAACTTTACTAGCTGTCTCGATACTAATTCTTCTACCAGAAATGCCTGGTATTTCCGATTCACTAACTCCCCAAACACTACTAGCCTTATGACCTGCACTGTAACCAAATTCTCTATAGGCTTCATCACCAATTAACCAGAGATTATACTTAACAGCTAATTTAGCTAATTTATTAATATCTTCTTGGCTAAAGTATTGTCCTGTAGGATTATCGTAAGGGATTACCAAAATAGCACTTGGTTTTTCTGCAATAATAATTTCTTCGATTTTTGCAAAATCTGGTAGAGTAAAATTACCATTTTCTAGTAGATGCACCTAAAGCTTTCATGCGAGCTATCATGGCAGGGTGCATAGGAAGAGACACATTGCCAATAGAAGTATTGACTGCCTTTACTCCATCTTTGCGTTTGGAAAACTCTATTTGGGCTAAACGCACAGCAGAAGGTTTCCTGGATAAAAATAATTTAGATAATTTGGGCTTGCTCATAAGAAAGCGATTTTACCATGCAAATAGTGGGAATTTACTAGTCAGTTCTAAAACTTGTTTTTTTATACTAGCTAGCCTCTTATCAGCTTGCATTTCTTTTCTTATTTCTTTTACAAATTTTCTGCGCTCCTGCTTATCTTTGGGCATCTGCCACTTTTTGGAATAATTTAGAACTTTAATCATCCAAGCTACAATTTGTTTGCATTCTTTCTCTTTCATACCTCTAGTAGTAATAGCTGGAGTGCCCATACGCAAACCAGAGGGATAGTAAGCTGAGGCTGTTTCTGCTGGAACAGTATTTCTATTTACTACCATGTTGGCATATTCCATCGCCCAAGTAGTTGTCCAAGCGTCTACTTCACTTCCTCTCAAATCTAGAAGAACTAAGTGTTTGTCGGTCCCTCCTGAGACAACATTAAACCCAGCTTTTTCAAAAGCTTTGGCAAAAACTTGAGCGTTTTTAAGCACTTGCTGAGAATATTTTTTAAACTCTAACTTCTTAGTTTCCTCTAGAGCCACCGCTATGCCAGCAATAGTGTGAATATGCGGACCACCTTGCACACCAGGTATTACCGAAAAATCAATTTGTGGCATGAGATCATTTCTAGCCAGGATTACAGCACCCCTAGGTCCACGCAAGGTTTTGTGCGTAGTAAAAGTCACTATGCCTGCATGCAAAAATGGCGAGGCTTGTACTCCAGCTGCAATCAATCCAGCCTCATGTGATACATCAGCCAAGTAATACGCACCAACATTTCTGGCAATTTTTCCCATTCTTTCATGATCAATTTCTCTAGCATAAGCGGTACCACCAGAGATGATTAGTTTTGGTTGAACTAATTTAGCTTGTTTTTCAATTTCATCATAATTAAACAGTTTGGTTTTTTCATCGACTTTATAAAAACTAATGTCATAGATCTTAGACACTAGAGTTAGCTTTTTACCCGGCAATTGCCAACCATGCGACAGATGTCCCCCATCTGGCAAAAACATCGACATGATTTTGTCACCAGGGTTTAAAATAGCGTTGTAAGCAATCAAGTTTGCTTCACATCCAGAGTGTGGTTGGACGTTGGCTCCCCAATCTCTTTCATCTAAACCAAACGCTTCCAAAACTCTTTGCTCGGCCAAGCTTTCCACCTGATCCACAAATTCATTTCCCTGATAATAACGCCTGCCAGGGTTACCCTCAGCGTACTTATTCATCAGCTCAGAGCCGACTGCTTTCATTACAGCATCAGAGGCATAATTCTCACTAGGTATCATCTCTAGTACTTCTAGTTGCCTCTGCTTTTCTTGTTTTATAAGATCAAATATTTTGTCGCTTTGCATGTTTCTCCTAAGTTTAAGTTAAATTACTATAACAAAAATCCTCTCCATTCAGTGGAGAGAACGCCGAGTCTCCCGCCAAAGGCGCAGACGCGGCAGGTGAGGCAAAACTAACTTGAAGATCTAGGAGTTAAAAAGTGGATGCGAGCTTTGATCATGATGTTATTTTATTATATTTTTCTAAAAATTTCTTTGGTGTAATTGCCCTAGGATGTTTAAGTAATTCTTTATCCAATGTGATCAATGCAGCATCTTCTTGTTCTGCAAGTAAAATATATAGTGAATCATAAGCAGAAAACTTATAATCATGCACTATTGTCAATAAATCTTTTTGACTAATTGCACTGAAAGAATCAGAAAATGATACAACCGAGTAAAGACGATTAAGAAGCTCTGATGCAAGCTCTTCTTCGACTTTCTTCTTTCTTATAAGAATATTAATTATTTCTACAACTAAAAATGGTGGAGATATCGCATGATAATCTTCATTTTTAAAAAGACGATACAGCTGAACACTATATTCATCTTTTTCCTTTAACAACCATGTTAGAGCAACACTTGCATCGATAACTATACTCTTCATCTATCCCTATCCTCCCTAAGTGCCTTAAGCATATCTATATCTTTTCCTGATGCTCCAACTTTCTCAAAAAACACCATGTCTTCTTCTACGCTTGTTTTTTTTGTTTTAGTACTTGCTCTCTCAAAAGACCAATCAGCGATCACTTGTCCAAAAGTTTTCCTTTCTTTAAACGATTGCGTTCTCAAACGACTATAAACATTTTTAGGTAACGTGACCGTAGTTCTAACTGTTTGCATAATATAAGCATCATAGCATCATGATGCTGTGATGTCAATAAAAAAGCAAGCTTAGGCAACATGAGTTAGTACTAGAAATGCTGCTCTTGCTTCTTCCATCGTCATTGGTTCTTCAGTTTGTACTCCAATATCAGGAGAAAATCTATTTTCTTCTCCAGAATCAATTCCTCTGCCATCTACCCAAGGCTTACCTTTTAGATTTCTTCCGATAAAAAGTGGAATATCGTCTGGCCAAATAATTTTCTGATTATCCGGCTTAGCAAGTAGAGTCGCTACTGCTAACGACGCTGGAAAAAACTGAGCCAATTCTTTAAGAATTGCCTTCAAAGTAAAACCATTATCAATTAAATCTTCTATTACCAGTATGTGTTTTCCTTCTATATCTTCTCTCTTTGAAAGAAAGGCCAAATTGGGGTTACCAGAAGACACAGTCCGTTTGCCATAACTAGATGATTGTACAAAACCAAGAGTTGTTTTCTCATAACCAAGTCTCCAAAGTTCTTGCCCAAGATCACTGGTGAAGGTAATTCCTCCTTTCAAAACCCCCAACATAAATATTCCCAAACTCCTATCGTCATAATGACCATCGACTTTCTTGGCTACTTCAGCAACTATTTGAGAAACCTCTTCGCTAGGAATCAATATCTGTCTATGCATTACTATCCTTCTCAGGCAGGGAAAATTAATTAATCTAAGTAAAGATTAAAACACAAGCAGGGTCAAGTGGGGATTTAATTATCCACTTCAAAACTTAATAGATTTCCCTCATCATCAAAACTACTCTTTGCTGTAAAAACTTCATTATCTGGAGTTTTTTGCAACTGTTCTAAAATTACCTTGATATCATCCATGAGTTTAAGATTATTAATTTCATTTAACTTCACCCAACTAGGAATTCCTTCTTTACTTGCCACTAACTTGGGATCATTGACCGTACTCACAGTAACAAAAAGCATAATATTTTTATTAAAAAAGTTTGAAGCGTGAACTACTCCTCTCAACTTTGTATCAGAAACTTGAACTCCTGTTTCTTCTAAAATTTCTTTTTCAGCATTTTCTAGTATGCCTTCTCCATGTTCTATATGTCCCCCAGGAGGATTAAAATACCCTGCCATATCGCCTTTGTCTTTAGAAAATTTGATTAGCAATAATCTCTTATTTTTATCGAACACAAAGCAAAGAGTTCTAGGTATCACTGAGTAGCGTTGTTTTTTCATAATAACTCCTAAGTAATTGGCCTGCTTTGCAGTATATATATTTTATCATCTTGAATCGCCCATTCTATATCCTGAGGACTACCTAAAACTTTTTGGATTTTTTGTGATTCTAAAATTAACTTATCTACTTCTCGATTAGATAAGACAGAAGTTTTTGTTTCACTTTTCTCTGACAAAATTTTCTTTTTCGCTAGTGAATAAACTAGTTTTTGAGAAAAATCTGAACCGGAAACTACTTGTTCACCCAAGCCTTCAGCTGCTTCTATTACGACTTCATCATGATTGCTACCGATTGGATTCTGTCCAAATAATACTCCGCCTTTTTCAGCCTGAATCATATCTTGCACCATTACCGCCATCTTAATTTCACTTGGGTCTATTTTATGAAAATCGCAGTATAAAGACACATGTTCGTTCTGAAGAGCTTTAAAGCAGTTTTCGATAGCTGAAATAGCTTCTTTTTTGCTGATATTCAAATAGCTATCAAATTGACCAGCAAAAGATGAATTATGTCCGTCTTCGCAAGTAGCCGAAGAGCGAATCGCCAATCTATCAGAAAGCATATCTTTTAATCCAAGTAAGATATTTTTTTGAATATCTATAGATATGCCTTTCTCCAACACCCTGTTTGAAATGGCATTAGGAACTACAAAGAAATTTGCCGTGAATATATCCTGCTGTTTTAGATAAGCTAATTTGTAGGCTTTAGCCCCTACTAAGTCTTGATGCTTTTCTCTAATATCATCTGCAAATAATATTTGTCTCATTAGCTCTCCAATACTTCAATATTGCCACTTTCATCAATCTTAACTTTCACATCATCATCTATGGAAATATTTCTAATATAGACAGTAGTTATTTTGGCTTCTCGCAGCACAGTGGCAGCGTGCGAAGTTACTGAACCTTTAGTAATAATAATAGCCCTGGGTCTATGTAAGAAAGCTAACTTATTAATAAAAGCTACATTTAAATTATTGGTGATCACAATTTTTTTTTGATAAAGAAATTTTTTGAGAAAGT
>JBDLIL010000053.1:0-6698 GCA_039714855.1 Patescibacteria group bacterium | reverse complement strand
GTCATGACGGGGTTACCGCCACTCATCTTTTCTATTTGTTCATAGTTGAAAACATAATCAGTTTGTCCTTTAAGCAAAATAGTAACTCTATTACTAAGCAAATTTTTAATCTCATTTTCTAAGTCATAAATAAACTCAAGATCTGAATTCCGAAATTTTAAAATTAGTGATTGGTAATTGTTTGAAATTTCCCACTTGGTGCTTGGGATTTTTTCCAAAAGTTTTAATAGCTCTTTCTTATGTGGCGTAATAATACAATTTTTATTTAATAATTTTGGATTCACCATTTGCAAGGCTCCTGCATCTACCACCCATCTCTTCTCTGGATATTTTCTTAATAAATTATTAACGATTTTCTTTGTTTCATCAGATCGGGTCATCCCTGGACCAATTAATATACAATCAGCTTCTTTGATATATTC
Source organism: Patescibacteria group bacterium (assembly GCA_039714855.1). Lineage (GTDB taxonomy): Bacteria > Patescibacteriota > Microgenomatia > UBA1400 > PJMF01 > JBDLIL01. The sequence continues at coordinate 6,276 of JBDLIL010000053.1, read as the reverse complement.
TCCAACATCTCCTCTAGGAACTACTATGCCGTTCCAAAACTTACCCTTAGCTTCTTTAATTAGCTCATTATTTTGAGACACAGAAGAATAAAAAAGCATATCTACATACTTACTAGCGATATCCAAGCTCCACTTGCTAGCAGCATGAAATAATTCACTGCCACCAATAATCAGTAACCTGCCATTTTGACCTTTGTGGGAATCAGGTTTTGGTAAATCAATTTGACTTAAATATTTTTTGATATTATTTGGCATAAAATTTTTTTTATAAAATAGCGTGTTCCCGTTATGCAAAACAACATATGAAGATGTGTAACTGGTCTATAGTAGGACCACTTTTATTTCCTTGATTTTTAATAGTTTCTTATCGTTGGTGATAAATTCTTCTGCACCTGCACTTATTGCTGTAGCAATTTGTAGAGCGTCTGGAGCTGCAACTTCATATTTTCTCCTCAATTTAGCTGCAATCTCAGAAATTTCATAATTAGGAAACATGGTTTTTAAATTTGGAAATTCTTGAAAAAGAGCTTTGTACTGCTGTAAAATTGAGGTTTTTCCATCTAACTCAGCAAGTGAGCAAGACTCCAAATAAGAGATAAATGAGGTAACTGCTTCTATATCACCTTTCTCTACTTGAGAAAATATTCTTTGAGTTGAAGAAAAATACTGAGGATGCTGCTGAAAGTGATAAATAAAAAGCATGGTATCAATACCAATGGTCTTTATTTTTCCCATGATTGTCTTTCTTTTCTGATATATTTATCCACGTCTATATCTTGCCAAATTTCTTTGCCAAGACCAGCCATGTGTTGCGTCCAATTCTTTGGTTTTTTAGTAATCACCAATTCATTGCTCTGAGATTTTTTTTGAATCCACGCGAGTATTTTTTGACCAGGCTCTAAATCCAAAATTTTCCTCATAGATCTGGGAATAGTCAATTGACCTTGAGAACTCATAGTTAAAGTAGTACTTATCATATTTTTAATAATAACATAAATCTAAAAAAAGTAAATAATAATTTTTATATTTTTAATCCTGATTTATAATTTAATTATTTGAAATTTAAACCTAGATAATTCTTTTTTTGTATCTTTATCTGCGCTAGTAATAATAGTTTGTTGCTCATCAAGTAATTTCAACACATAAGATTTACTAGTATCATCCAGCTCCGACAAAATGTCATCTAGTAATAATATTGGTCTTTGATTAGTGGAATCTTCAATAAATTCTAATTCGCAAATCTTCAGCCAGAGTACTGCTAGCCTTTGTTGCCCTCTGGAACCATATATCCCTATATCAAAATCTTGCTGCTTAGAGCTTGGTGTTCGGAGTTTGACAATAAAATCATCTTTATGTGGCCCTATGAGGGTATGGCCAAGCACCAATTCTTTTACCTCATATTCTTGCATCCTTTTCTCAGAAATCAGCGATGATTTGTAACCAATTTCAAAATGCAGAGAGAAAGAAATAGTATTAAAAAATCTAAATAATTCTCTGCGCTTTTTTTGCAAAACTTTTCCGTGTTTGAGTAACTGCAAATTCCAATAACTTAGAACTTGCTTACCCATCAAACCTTCCCTTATTTGCCAAAGTAATTTATTTCTTTTTTTGAGTGCTTCTAAATAAACCTTTTGCGAGCGAGCATAATCTCTATCTACTAAACATAAAACTGAATCAATAAATTGCCTGCGTCTACTAGGAGAACCTTCTACCAAGCGCATGTCTTCTGGCCTAAAAGATACAGCAAGTAATTTGCCTATAAAATCTTTTTTCCTGCGCCTAAGATCATTAACACTATAGAGAGTTCGCTGACTTCTCCTGCCTTGCACCATGCCACGAGTTAGCAATATTTCTAGATCTTTGGCATCCTCGGCACTAATAATAGCTTTAACTCTTCCCAACTCCTCATCAAACTTTATCATCTCCTCTACTTTACCTGCTCTAAAACTAGATCCGTTTGAAATTAGCGCTATCGCTTCGATGATTGAAGTTTTGCCAATAGCATTCGAACCAACTATGAGTGTAATTGGAGAATTAAACTCAAAGATTTTGGAAGAAAAAGAACGAAAATTCTGGAGGCTTAGTTTCTGGAGAAGCATTTGTTGCATTGTACCGCAACCCTCTCTCATTAACCTCACTTATCTGGTTTTGCTTCGCAAAGACCAGATGCTCTCTCCATCAAGTGGAGAGAGATTATTTGTGCTCTATATTAAACAATCCTGATTTTAATGCAATGCTGCCTGGAGCTCTTAAGTTGAATACTTTGTGAAAATCATTGCCATTAATGGTCACAGCACCTTTGTCTGTCTGAAAAATTGCATTGGCTGTCACACCATTATTGGCGTAATTAATTGATACTCCTGTTACTTTGTTATAAGCTCCACTCAAACTGTTGGCTTTATCTTTCAGCTCATTGATGGAGTAAGGATTACCCCCCCAACAAGGACCAATCGGCATAATCCTATCATCACTATTGCCGTGCTTGACCAACACCACCCAAGCGTTAAGAATGTCAGCCAATTCCTCACCTGTGAGCCATGGATGATTTCTGCCACAACTATCCCCAGAACGAGTTTTATACCAACCTTTGTAAAACCAGGGTGACTGTGCAATTTTTTCATAAGCCTGAGCTGTCCAACCATCTCTACCATTTTGTGTATCCCAAAATCCTGGAGTTGAGTGGCCATTACCAGAGTATGATTCTTGATATCCACCTGAAGTACTAGCGTACCAAGTGGAAAAAGGTTGGCCATTTGCATATACTACTTTTCCACGAGTCTCGTTCACTGCTTTTTCCCAATTACCACCTTTAGCAGCAGACTTAAAAACCTGGCACGCCTCAGTAGCACATATTGAACCTCCTCTGGCTAATGCATAACTTCTAGCAGCTATCGCCTGAGCTTTAAGTGCCTCCATACCACCATTATCTCCCCAAGAGTTGGGTACTTCATAAATACGCTTAGCGTAATCCTCTAACGAATAAGTTCCTATACCTTCAACAATAATTTGTGCATTAGGATCGTGATCTCTAATCTCGATACCATTGCCGTAATAAGCCTTGAGAATTGTCTGGTAATCTTGACCTGATTTAGCTCTACCGTAAGCCCCATACTGACTCATACCTTTAAAATGAGGGGCCCCAAAACTAAAAGCCGCAAAAGCTGGTGAAAACCCAGGGTTATAATCAGGTCTACTAGCTGGATCATCAGCCAAAGGTACGTCTCCTACAGATGTCTGGAAAGTCCCACTTTTCTTGGACAAAATTTCTTGTTGCTTGGCACTAAGAGAAGCAATTTGACCAGATAGTTGAGACTGATAATCCTGAGCTTTTTTAATCTCTACTCTAAAAAAATCAGCTTGAGAATCAAGTTGCTCCTCCATGGCTACCAAACGAACTTGATCTTCCTCTAGTTTTGTCTTATCTGATTCTAATGATTCTATTTCTAAACTCAAATTAGCAATCAATCTGTTGTCCTGAGCCTCTATAGAACTCCTATATGCTAAATCCTTAGTTAGTTGTGAGGCACTTTCAGAAGAGAAAAACACCATTAAAGGAGAATTCATACGGGAGCGCTTATAACTTTTTGCAATTCTTTTGGAGAGAATAAAATATTGTGCTGCCATTGCTTCTTCTCTTTCATTAATATCATCAGCCAATTTTTCAGCCTGCTTTTTGGCATTTATCACGCCGTTTCTAGCATTTTGAATTTTGGATTCTAGATTCTTTAATTCTCCCTCTAGTGGCTTAGTGGCATTTTCCGACAACTGCTTTAAATGTTCGAGCTCATCTATTTGTTTTTGCAAATCTTCTACAGGATCTATGGCGTAAGAATTAAAAATAAAAAATGAAGAATAAAAAATAAAAATAACACTAAGAAATATACCAGTTAAACTAAGTTTAGATTTTGATATTGATTTAAATTTTGGCATTTGAATTCTAACTTAAGTAACTATTCTACCTAAGTCTAGTATTGCTGGCTATCCTGGTTAATTACTTGACAAGTATGAATATGAGTATTATCATGAGTATGAATTATAATAATACTTTTATGAAAAAAAATATTGACCCTAGTAGCACTCAGCGTATGACAGTTAGCATGCCTGGCTATCTCTATAAACAATTACATAAATATCTTGAACCAGGCAAACGTAGTAGTTTCATAGTTGAGGCTTTAGAAAAGGAAATTGCTGAATTAAGAGAAAATTTAAGAAAAATAAAACAAGAAAAAAAAGATCCGATAGGTGAATTTCTTGCTTTTGGAAATAGTCTGCCCGATGGCAATCTTACTTATGAAGGTATCAAAAAAACTATTAACAAAGGTAAGCTAATGGCAGATGAAAAAGGCAACTTATATAGAGAAGGATATAAATAAATGCAAGTTATTATTCCTGATGCCTCAATCATTACTGCCGCTGTCTTAAAATCAAATCCTAAAATTAAACAAAAAAGTAGTAAATTTTTAACTCAGGTAAGAAAACAAGAGTTTTTTCTTGAAGCTCCTCATTTTCTCAAGCTTGAATTTGCAAATGCTACTAGATTCTATTTCAAAGACTATGGTCTAATTTTAAAATCTCTGAGTCTTTTTGCAAAGCTACCTATAAAATTTATTGAACTAAAACCAAAAACAATAAACGAAGCAGCTAAAATAAGCTATAAGTTTAAAACAAGTGTATATGATGCTGCTTATCATGCGCTAGCCATACAACGAAGTGTTACTTTCCTCACAGCTGACAAAAAATATTTCAATAAAACCAAAGAGCTGGATAATATTAAGTTGATAAGCTAAACCAATTACTTGCAATTGACACTCTTATTTTTTGTACATATAATTGATGTACATGAATAAAAAATTTGAATTAGTAGAATTTGATTGGGACTTAGGCAATCGAAGTAAAAATTCGGAAAAACATGGAATAACTGCATCTGAATCAGAAGAAATTTTTTTAGATGAAAAATCAGTAATTATAAGAGATATAAAGCATTCGCAACAAGAAGACAGGTTCATGGTTATTGGACAAACATTTTTCAAAGAATTACTTTTCGTAGTCTTTACTCTAAGAAAAAATAAAATCAGAATTGTCTCAGCTAGAAAAGCTAACAAAAACGAAAAAAACGCCTATAAAAAAGGAGAGAGATGAAAAAATTAAAGAAAATACCAAAATTCAAATCAGCAGCTGAAGAAAGAAAATTTTGGGAATCAGTAGATTCAACGGAGTATGTGAGTTATGAAAAACTTGAACACTGGGAATTTCCAAATTTGAAATTAACCACTAAGCCAATAACCTTGCGCCTTCCTGTAGTTTGGATTGAAAAACTCAAGAGAGAAGCCAAAAAACGCAGCATTCCTTATCAAACCCTGACCAAACAGTTGATTTATCAGAATATGAGCGTTTTGTAAAACTTCTAGTTATCTAGACTCCCAGTCCCCAAGTGGTTCAGAAATTGGTAAAATAAGTTATGATGCGAAAGATTTTCAGCACCAGTGTGTTTTTTGTGGTTTTTACAGCTATGATTTTTTCTACGAAAAAATCTGTACAAGCACAAGTATCATGCACAAAAGGCATTGGTAGTAATTTTAGTATTTCCAACTGGCCAACCAGCCTGGGAAAAGGTGAAAGAATTGCCCCTAGAACTGTTACTTTTTCCGGACTATCTATAAACTCTAACTATCAAGTTAAATGCCAAAAAAGAAACCTTCTTGGAAATAAATGGGAAAATCTTCTTAATCCGCCAGAAGTGATTCAATCAGATGACACTGGTGTAGCAGTTTGGGAAATAAACCATGATAAGTGCTGGAGTAAAGAAAGTGATCATCACAAGCTTCTAATCGCCAAAACTGGTGGGAGTGACTGCAAGGTTTTAGATTATAAAGTTGGAACAAAAAACCAAGCCTTAGAATGTTCGTCCGCATTAATACTTGATACGAATAATAAACCTTCTAAATGCTTTGAAAAAACAGAGGAGTTATTTTGGAAGTTTGTTGTGACTAATAATTCACAACCTTACAAAGGAAAAATTTATATAAGAATTAATCCTGGAAACATTAAAGAAACTTCAACAGACTCGACGGGATTTACAGGTGGCTCTTGGATTATTGGAACAAAAATATTTGGCTCTAGTGTTCCAAACATTATTGGAAGAACCTTTGAAATTTCTCTCTCTACTAATACTGGTAGGAGTAGTACCATCAGTAGTTGCTCCATCACAACTCCAGAAATCAGAAACGCTGGAGAATGTTCAGATGAGGAAAGAGAAAAAGGTGAAAGTGGAAACGG
>JBDLIL010000052.1:0-6771 GCA_039714855.1 Patescibacteria group bacterium | reverse complement strand
CACACCTTTTATTATAGATGGCTCCAGATGGCCCCAGGCTAGAAATTTCTGGGAAAAAATATATCTAAAGTACCCCTGGTGGGCCCAATATGGCCTTCAGACTCATTCTGACACTGAAAAAATAACCACTAGATTAGACTTACCAGATAAAAAGATTGGTGAATCAGTACAAATTAGTAATAATAATTTAAGTTATTTAGCTAAAAATAATAAAAAAATAGAGTTTTTATTCACTCCAGAGAGCTTTTCTATCTCTAATATAAGCAAAAATCAAATAAAATATCGAAATTATCACTCTAAGAGCTTTCCCCTCGAGTATAAAGAAGAAAAAGACAGTATGTCTTTGCAGTGGGGGGAAGAAAAAGAAACTTATAATCTAGAAATAGATTGTTCTATGAGACAAAAGTGCATATTTAATCATGACATGAACACGAATCTCGACTTTCAACTTTCAACGAATCTGGTCTACTTTTTTCCCGAAACCCAAACTATAGAGGAGCTTGAACCTGAAAACATCGATTTCTATGCTCATAATTCTTATGCTATTGCAGGCAGAAACCCCATCAGACTAATACTTATTATTAAAAATGAGAACAATTTTCCCTCAATACCTACCCAATCAATAATTATAAAAGGCAAAAATTCGAACGAAGAGTTGGATATTAGTAAGTTAAATAAACTTCAAAACGGCATTTATTTTATAGACATTAACAGCAACAAAATACTTAGAGACGACATACAAATTAGCTTTGATAATCAGAAGCAAATTTTGAGTACTAAGATTTATTTTGCTCCCAATTGTAAAGCTCAAATTTTATACTGCTTAATGCATCCAAAACAATCTTACTGGTATATACAAAGCACCTTCAGAGACATTTTTAGAGAATAAAAAAGGAAAATTACACCTAAATTAGACTTATATATCAACTGAAATTTTAAAAGACTCATATTAGCAGAGTAGAGCAGTGACTGCTAAATAAATACGTATTGCAACACAGATCTACTGACTGTGATACTTCCCATGTACTTTTTTTAGTTGGGGCCTAGTAACGTGGGTATATATCTGGGTGGTTGAGATGTTTTTATGCCCCAACATCTCTTGTACATCACGCAAACCTGCACCATTTGATAACAGATCGGTAGCAAAACTGTGTCTTATCCCATGAGGTGATATTTTAACAGGCAACTTTGCTTTTCGACAATATTTATCTACCAAGCGCTGAACACTCCTGGTGGTCAAACGCATTTCTTCTCCATCAGCTAATAAATCTGGCTTTTTACCAGAAAATCTAATAAAAATTGGTCTCCAGTTATCTTCCCTAGAGTTAAGCCACCTTTTGAGCCAAGTAACAGCTCTATCACTCAAAAAAACTACTCGAGGACGCCTGCCTTTACCAATTACTCCAAACTCTCTTCTCTCGAGGTCAATCTGATCACGATTAAGAGAAACCAACTCACTTACACGCAAACCAGTAGAGAAGAGCACCTCGAGTACAACCTTATCTCTCAAGCCAGTCTTGCTAGATAAACCAGGTTGCGATAATAATGCTTGAATTTGGGATCTGTTAAGAAAATGCATAGAATGTGCCTCTGTCTTAGGTAAATCAATTTTTTCAGGGTTCATCACTTTGACATCATTCTTAATTAACCATTTCAACCACGACCTTAAGGCAATAATGTAATATCCTTGCGTTTTTTTGGATAATGTCCTACCATATCTGTCAATATAGCGCGCCAGATATATTCTGTATTTACGCATAGAATCTCTGTCAAGCTCTCTCAGGTCTTTATAACCTTGGGATTCAAACCAGTCAACAAAACGCTTGGTGTATTGACCATAGTTGCGTATGGTTAATCGGCTCACATTTCTCTCAACCTCCAGATGTTCCAAGAAATCAATCATGGCTGGTAGAGGAGTAGTTACTTGAGACATGAGCCAAGTTTAACACAAAAAACTCTTATAAGACATTAGCAGAGTAAAGAAAATACTGCTAATATGCCATTTAAAATATTTTTCCCTTTGCATCCGTCTTTTTTTCTTGATATTTTTAATACAATTAATGAAGTCAAAAAGATAAAAATACACCTATAACTCGAGTAAAGAAACACAATGATCATTAGTTTTGGAGATGATTGGAAAACGCAGAGTTAAGCAAAAATAAAAACAATAGTAGATCAAAAGATAATTTTTGCTAATGCCAGAAGTTACTAAAAGTCGCCAAAAGTTGCTACAAATTTCAAAAATGCTAAATGGTAAAACAAAATAATGTATAAAATGAACTCAATAATATTATTTTAGCCTGATAAGTGGGCTTATTACCAGATACAAATGCTCTTAGAGGCCTAAAATCGGTCTTTTATCTCCCAAATAAGTGACAACATCGTTAAAAATCAAGCAAAACTGAGACCCTAGCTCTAGATACTAAAAATCCGTAGATATTTTATTTTAGTTAAAAGAATTTGCACTCAAAAACTAAATCGCTCCAAAATAAGAGTAAATAAGAGCAAAAAGGTAATAATAAAAATTATTAAAGTAAAAATATACGGGGAATATGCGTAAAAAAAATAATAAAAAAAATTAAAATTCAGAAAAAACACGTTTACACCCTCATCGCAGAAACCTGTTATTATGTCGTAAAAGTTATATTGTGCGACATAATAAACTTTATCTGGACCACTCAAAAGAGAGAGGAGCACTCCTCTTCACTGCTCCCTAAAACAATTAAGGCCACAAAAAGATAAATATTTAAATTAATTTTAAATTATTTATACTCTTTAGGTTCATCTCAGTATCTTTGCCTTAATTAGAACTATTTTTGCACGACTGCCTTCGGGTTTTTTCTGCTTACCAAGAAAATTCATAGACAAGCTTTTACTCGGGGAACACTAGGAGTTTATCCAACTCTAGTTGACCAACTTTTCACGCTATTTCACTGATTCTTCTTGGCATAGCCAGATTAACTGTGCTGATATTATGTCCTATAACTTTTCAGTTTTCCACATAATTTTAACCATATCAAACTATATCATCTTCTCTTCCCTTTCTCTGGTATCGTCTGAAAATAAATTTGTACTCTCTTCTCTATTTTTTGTGCCATCTCTTCTCTGCTATAACTTTTCTAAATTCATTTAGCCACTAAACAACCCTCTCCTCCTAGTCAGGAGAGGGAATCTGGTTTTGCGTTAGCCAAACTAGATGGGTGAGGTACTGCTCTTCCCTATTTCCGCGTAATTACCGCAAAAACCAGAAAACTAAAATTATTTCAGGGGAAAATTGAAAATAAAAATCATGGCTATAAAAACTGCCGCAAACAAATATTCTGTCAGAGTATTTTTGAATAATCGTTCTTGCAAGTGATTGTGTAATAAGCCTAAGCCTAAATATAAAAAAGACATTAATAATAAGCTGCTGTACCACACTGAAAACGGGTAGAAACAGAAAACAAGGCCTATCTCAGATAAAACAAGCGCAAACAGACCGCTAATGGACGCAAGTGGTTTTGAAATATGAGATTCTAACCTTACGGACCACAAAGACAAAAAGATAAGCGGTAGATGAGTCACGAAAATCAGTAATCCAGTAACATACCATGAAAGCCTAAGTGAAAAAATAGTATTCAAAAATAACAGAGACGTAAGCAAGGTAACCATAAGCCCAACGGCGTGAGCTGCATGTAAAAGCTGGATCGTTCTTCCTTTGGCGACTGAAAAAATATTGGCAGTTAAATAGAGGGTGTACATTCCTACTCCAAATAAAAGCAAAATAACAAAACGACTCAAAATATTCTCTGGCAAGAGAAAATAAAATAAGGCCACACTCATCGAATAAAGACTAGGAAGCGGAATAATGGTAAGCCATTCATGTTTTTGCAAATCATCTGACAAAGCCCAAGCTGAAACCAGGTAAGATGACAAGCCTAAAGCAGCAATTACAGCGTAGCGGTATTCCAAAGGAACATATTGAACTGCCAAAAGACCTAGGCTCAGAAATATTGAAGACAGTACAAATTTTTCTCTTCTTCTCATAAAATTTTAAGTTCTAAAATTTAGCTCATAAGTTGGCAGTGCAATATACATCTTCTACATCTTCATTCTCTCTTAATTTATCCATTAATTCTTCAAGTTTTTTCTGCAATGATTCGTCATCAACCACTGTAGGTATGATAACCGTGTAATTGAAGTCTTTCTCACGCTTAAACATGTACGAAGCACTTCCTGGACTTCCAAGTGATCCCCCAGCTTTTGACAAAATATTTTTTATTTCAGCACTAGTTCTTTGCTTATTATCTGTCAAACTTACAATCAACATAGCTACGCCACCGGGGCCAAAGCCTTCATATAGAATCTCTTGAATCTGCCCTCCCTTCCCTTTTCCCATTCCCCTATCTATGGCTCGTTGTAAATTTTCCTTGGGCATATTTGCAGCCCTGGCTTTATCGATAGCTAAGCGCAATGATGAGTTGATTTTTGGATCCCCTGATCCTCCCTCTTTAGTGGCAATACGAATGTTTTTTGCTAATTGACTAAAAAGCTTGCCTCGCTTAGCATCCGTTATTCCTTTTTTATGTTTAATGGTTGACCATTTACTGTGTCCGGACATAAGCTGTATTCCTTTGTAAAGAAATAAAATATAAACTGGAGTTTAATTGTACCATTTAGAAAAGATCAATATTGACAAAATCATTAAGCTAAGTTTAAATGCTTAGCTTAGTTACTCTCAAGATGAATAAACGCAATTTAATCCAAAATCAAGCTATCCAAGCAGCTAAAAATCAAAACTGGCTTAAAGCTATTGAGCTTAATCTTCAACTGCTAGAAGAAAATCCTAAAGATATTTCAGCCTTAAACAGATTGGGTGTCGCCTATATTCAAGTGGGCAAAAAAACCAAAGCTAAACAATCTTTCCAATCAGTTTTAAAATTAGAAAAGTCTAATACTATAGCGAAAAAACACCTTATAAGAATTAAGAATAATCAAACAGTACAAGCTCCAAACTTTCATCAAAATCAATTTATTGAAGAACCAGGAAAAACAAAAACCACCCAATTGAGACGTTTAGCCAGTAAAGACTTGCTTTCCAAATTAACTGTAGGACAAAAATGTACAATTAAACTAAAAAATCGCCACGTATCCATTGAAGTCGATGGCAAATATATAGGCTCACTTCCTGACGATTTGTCTTTTAGACTAGGTAAATTAATGAAAAACGGCAACGAATATTCATGTTGGCTTAGATCAATAAATGATCAAACATGCCATGTTTTCCTCAGAGAAATTAAACGCTCAAATCGCAATGCCAATACTCACTCGTTTTCCATCAATAAAAACAACCAAAATGCTGTGGTAAACTTAGATACAAATTACGTTAGCAAAGAAGCTCTTCCGGTGGTATTAGTCAACACCGATGAGGATAAAGAGCCTGAACAAAGCCTGTCTAAAATTGGAGAAATCACTCGAAATCCAAACGAACTTTCCCCCTAATCTAGTAAATCAGTTCCCAATAAAACTACGATATCAGCTCGGTATTGTGAAAATAAACTCTCATCAAATTTGGGCTTTTTATCAGAAGGTAAAATCGTATATAGAAGTCCAGATAGTTCTTTGCAGTTGCTTTCATTTCGAGCTAATATTACCATCGATTCTTCCCTAGTTTCACTATCATCATCAATCTTAACTACTCTAAAGCCATTTTTTTCTATTAAATTAGCCATATCCCTTCCCAAACCATTTTTTTGAGTAGTATTAATCAGGGACACACTACAACCTGCTGAATCCTCATCTAGATTTAGCTCCTCGGGTTTATCAATGTTTTCGACTTCGACAGCTAAATTGTCCACTCTAAAAAGTAATCTTAGTAGCTTAAATTTATCTTCAAAACTAATTTTGCCATAACGATCTAAACATAGATCTAAAAACAATTGCTTAACCTGACTTTGAGATTCAATCTCAGGCACTCTTTCTAGGGCAATCACTTGCTTTACTAATATTCTTAATGAATAACTAAAAGCCGCATTTATATATGAATTGTTTTTTTCATCTAGCTTCAAAAGCGGATAGATTGCTCTTAAAGAATATTCACCATATGACCCCAAAAGTTTTGATTTCTGACCAGCATTAATACTGAAAAATTCTAAAGAAAGGTTTTTTCCTATTGTATTTGCCCGTAAGATAATCAACTTATCCCCTTTTGCCTCTGCTGTTTTATGGGTAAAAATTATGTTTTCAGTTTCTAAATTTGAAAAAAAAGCATAAAAAACAATCATCAAAAATACTAAGGAGATAACTGAAAGAAAAGCAACAATGATTTTTTTCATGACAAAATATAGCTTCTCAAATCTTTGGATAATTTAATCATTACTCTTAAATTATGAATTGAAGCCAATCTAAAATAGCTTAATTCTTTTGTTTTGTACAAGTGCTGTAGATATCCCCGAGAATAATTATTCTGACAAGTATAACAATCACAATTACTATCGATTACTTTTTTATCAGTTGCAAATTTGCTATTTGATATTTGCAATCTACCTTTTTTGAACTCTGATTGCCACTCAAGCTTCCCAGCTTTTTTTCCTAGTTTCCCAGTGTATAAAGCTCCATTTCTAGCGAGACGCGTTGGTGCTACGCAATCGAAAATATCAAACCCCAATTGTACGGCATCAATAATATCTTGAGGATTAAGCCCTAAACCCATAGCATAATGTACTTTGTTTTCAGGCAATAGATCCTGAATCCAATCCATTACTTGCGCAGTTCCATTCATGTTGTATCCAA
>JBDLIL010000051.1:0-6843 GCA_039714855.1 Patescibacteria group bacterium | reverse complement strand
TTTTTTATTTGCTAATTAGGTTTAGTAAGGTATTCAAATAGTATTTTAAAAGTACTGCAATAGTGATATAATAGTCCTGTTATGTCAACACAAACAGTTCAGCTAAAAGTTACTCTTCCAATACAATTACAGGCTTATTTGAGGAGTAAATCTGACAAATTTGGCTTAACAATGTCTTCTTATGTAAAAAATTTAATAATTGATGATGTTAAGGATGTAGAATATCCAGTTTTTCAGGCTTCCAAAAAAACAGAGGAAGCTTATAAAAAAGCTATAAAAGAGAGAGATCAAGCAATTGAGGTTAAAAATATTGATGAGTTTTTTGCCTCTCTATGAAAAAGATTACTTTTAGTCCAGACTTTAAGAAAAAATTGAAAGTGCTGGCTAAAAAAGATGAAAAATTGTTTTTTAAAATTCATAAAAAACTTAAATTATTTGCTGATAATTCAGAACACCCTTCGCTAAGAGTTCATAAATTAAAAGGTAAACTAAAGGATACAAAGAGTTTATCTGTGACTATGGGATTTAGACTAATTTTTCTTGAAGATACTAAGTATTATTTTTATGATATGGGGACTCACAAAGAAGTTTATGGATAACATGAAATATGTAGTTGGGTCAAAAACTGTTACTTTAGTAAACTCCCAAGATGATTTTCAGGGAGAAATGGATATTTTTAAAGCTCATGAAGACCCTTTTCATTTGCATAGAGCTAGTTCTGTTTGGTTATTTAGAAAGAAAAAAGAAAAAAGAAAAAATAATAAAAATTTTATTCAAGTGCTTTTGCAAAGACGGAGTAAATTTAAACCCATAGGTGCAGGTCAGTGGGGAAATGGTGTTTGTGCCAACGTAAGACCAGATGAAAATTACGAAGAATCTGCTCACAGAAGACTTTATGGGGAATTACAAATTCCCTGCTTCACCAGGGCTTCGCAGAGCAAGCAAGATATAAAAATAGATTTAAAGCCAGTTTACAAATTTGAATACAAAGCCTATGGCAATGAAAAATATTCTGAACATGAGTTAGATCAAGTTTTTATTGGTGAATATGATGGAGAAGTGTTGCCAAATCCAGATGAGGTTAGTGAAGTAATCTGGGTTGACTGGCAAGAATTACTAGCAAAAATTTTAGAAAAAAATGATCAGATATTATCTGCACAGGAAAGTCTAAAGCATTCACATAAGCAATTAAAAAGATTAGCAGCCCCCATTAAAATATCTATTAATAATAGAAATATAATTATTGCTCCATGGACTGCGTTAATGATAATTGACCCCAAACTACATAAAGCTCTAGGCGATTTATCTGCGTGATTTTTTGTGATTTTTGCGACTATTAATGTCTCTATGTCACAAACAAATTTTCGTATTAAAGAAGAAATTTCAGAAGTTGAGAAGCTAGAAAAAAGACAGGAAATACTGGGAAATTGGATTATTGGAAAGTTGGATCAGTATAAAGATTTGTTTAAAGTTGCTTTTGATGCAGAGCAAGTGGGTAAGAAAAACTGTGAAAACCTAATTGGTAGCGTAGAGATACCTGTGGGTGCAGCAGGACCAGTGAACATAAAATTCGAAGAAACGCATCGTAATATGTCTGCGCTTATTCCTCTCGCTACCACTGAGGGTGCCTTGGTAGCCAGTGTAAACAGAGGTTGCAAGATTATTGATCAATCTGGAGGAGCTAAAGTTTTTGTAAAAAAAATTGGTATGACACGCTCACCAGTTTTTAGATGCAGTGATGGTGAAGCTGCATTAAAATTCTCAAAATGGATCGATAGTAATATTTTAGAAATAAGAGCTTTGGCTGAAAGTACGAGTTCTCACTTAAAATATATTTCTCATAAAAATTGGGTACGGGGAAATTTGGTATTTACTAGGTTTAATTTTGATACTGATGAGGCTATGGGGATGAACATGGTGACTATAGCTTTGCAAACTGCTTTTTCAGAATTATTCTCAGGAAAGAAAGAATTAGGAAACATAGAGTTAATTTCTATTTCTGGTAATCTTTGCACTGATAAAAAAGATTCTAATATTAACAGAATTTTAGGCAGAGGATATTGGGTGCAGGCAGAGGTAAAAATTTCTCAAGAAATTTTAAAGCAAGGATTAAAAATTAATAATCCAGAATTTTTATATAAGGCTCATGTGGCCAAAAATTTAGTAGGTAGTAATCTGGCTGGTTCTTTATCTCAAAATATGCATGTGGCCAATACTGTAGCAGCATTTTATTTAGCTACCGGTCAAGATCCCGCTCATGTAGTAGAGGGTAGTCAGGCCAGTACCTATTTAGATCTTATAGATCAAGAATTATATATTTCCGTTACTTTGCCGAATCTTAACCTTGGCACTGTTGGTGGTGGTACATATTTACCATCGCAATCCCAAGCAAGAAATTTAATCTTAAAAGATAAAAAAATTAATTCAGGGCAATTAGCTGCTGTATTAGGAGTAGCAGCTTTGGCTGGGGAAATTTCTGGCTTAGCAGCTCTAGCAAATAATACTTTGGCAAAAGCTCATAAAACACTAGGCAGGGGTTAAACACTCCGCCCCGCCGAAGGCGGGGCACCCCTCTTTAAAAGAGGGGATTTAAATTATGAAGTTCAAAAAAAATATTGGTATTGTTTCCTATGGAGCTTGTTTGCCAACGCAAGCAATAGCTGCTAGCGAGATAGAAAAGACTCAGGGTAGAGATATAGGTTCAGTGAGTAAGTCTCTAGGAGTAGATCAAAAAACGGTGCCCGGCATAGACGAAGATACAGCTACTTTAGCCACTGATGCCAGTTTGCAAGCTCTAGAAAGATTAGGAGTAAAACAAGAAATAGAAGCTTTGTTTGTTGGCAGTGAGAGTCACCCATATGCTGTAAAACCTACAGGTACAATAGTAAAAGAAGCGCTAGGTTTGAGTGAAAATATGAGCCTAGCTGATTTGCAATTTGCTTGCAAAGCTGGAACTCAGGCCTTGCAAATTTGTGCAAGTTATATTGCTAGTGGTATGGCGAAGCAAGCCGTGGCTATAGGTGCTGATACAGCTCAAGCTGCGCCAGGTGATGTTCTTGAATTTACTGCTTCGGCCGGAGCAGTCTCTTTTATTTTAGGCAAGCAAAACATATTGGCCAAGTTAATTGCCACAGGTTCTGTGGCTACAGATACTCCAGATTTTTGGCGCAGATCAGGAGAAGCTTATCCTAAGCATGCTGGTAGATTTACTGGAGAACCTGCTTATTTTTATCATGTGGAAACAGCTACAAAAAATTTGCTCAAAGAAATAAAGTTAGAGCCAAAAGATATTGATCACTGTATTTTTCATACTCCCAATGCAAAGTTTCCTCAATTAGTTGCTAAAAAACTTGGATTTACTAAAGAGCAATTGGCAAATAGTCTCATAGTCAAAAAAATTGGTAACACATATGCTGCTGCTGCAATGTTAGCTTTGGCAGCTGTATTGGATAAGGCAAAAACAGGAGAAAAAATTTTACTTACTTCTTATGGTTCTGGTGCAGGAGCAGATAGTTTTTTATTCGAAGTTGCGAAAGAATTAGAGGTCAGAAGAGAGCGTTGGAATAATCTACTTGCTAGCCAAATAAAAAAATTAAAGTTGATAAATTATCAAGAATATAGGGAAGCTGTGGACCTGCTAAGTCATTAAAATATAAAAATGCAGATAAATATTGCTGGATCATACATTACTAAATTCGGAGAACTTTGGGAGAAATCCCTAGAGGATTTATTATTTGAAGCTATTGCTGGAGCCGTAGAAGATTCTAATTTAAAGCCAAAAGATATTGATGCAATATTTGTTGCAAACAAGGCCGGTGCTTCTTTTAACAATCAAAGACAGATAAATGCTTTGGCCAGTAGTTACTTTCAGCATAAGCCTCCAGCTATGAGAATAGAGGGAGCTTGCGCCTCTGGTGGATTGGCTTTGTTATCAGCCGAGTATGCTTTATTAGCCAAACGATATAAAAATGTTTTAGTAGTGGGGGTAGAAAAAATGACAGATGTTTCAGCCAGTGAGACTACCCAGATTTTAGCTACAGCTGCTGATATGAGTCGTGAATATGGGAGCACATTTCCTGGTCTCTATGCAATTCTGGCTCAGGCTCACATGAAGAAATATAAGACTACTAGGAATAAACTTTCGGCTGTGGCGGTGAAAAATCATAAGCATGCTATGGATAATCCCATGGCGCAATTTCACAAAGAATTTTCCTTAGATCAAGTTAGTTCCAGTATTTTGCTTGCTGACCCTCTCAGATTATTAGATTGTTCACCAATAAGTGATGGAGCAGCGGCAGTTATTCTAACTAATGAGGTAATTGAAAATGAAAAATGCAAAATAATTGGAACAGGTCATGGGCAAGATAGTTTAGATTTAGCAGGCAGAGATTCTCTGACGGAATTAGTTGCAACAAAGCAAGCTGCTCAGCAAGCTCTAAAGCAAGCCGGTTTAAAGCCGGAGCAAATACAAGCTGCAGAAGTTCATGATTGCTTTACTATTGCAGAAATTTTGGCGATAGAAGATTTAGGTTTTACTGAAAAAGGTAAGTCTGAAACTGCTAAACAAATAATTAATCCTTCTGGTGGGTTGAAAGCTTGCGGTCATCCAGTGGGAGCCACAGGTGTTAAGCAGCTAGCTTTTATGAATAAGTACTTGCAAAAAAATAACTTGCAATATGGATTGACTCACAATGTGGGTGGTAGTGGAGCGACGACAGTAGTACATGTGATCGAAGGAGTATTGTCATGAGGCCAGCCGAATATTACAGACAAAATAAAGATTGGAAAAAATATATTGGTAAAGTAGGTATTGTAGTAGCATCTACTATGATTAGAGTATCTGCACCAGAACAGACAGATTTACTGCCGTATAGTTATGCAGTAGTAAAAGTTGGCAAGGAAAAGAAAGAATATATGGGAGTAGGGCATGAAAAATTAAAGCCAGGAGACAAGGTAAAATGTGTTTTGCGCAAAGTGGGGATTAGTAATAAAGCTGGAATAATAGAATACGGGATTAAGGTGACAAAAATATGAAAACAGCCAAAGCTTATTCATCAGGTCGAGTTGTGTTGTCCGGTGAACATAGCGTGATTTATGGTCAGCCAGCTGTAGTGGCTAGTATTGATATGGGCACAAATATTCAGATAGTGGAGGGGGAAATAAATGGCTTAAGTAAAAATAAGCATTTTATGATTTTTTTAAAAACTTTTGGCAAAAAATTAAATCAAGATATTAGTAATCTAGATTTTAAAATCAATTCTAATTTGCCACAAAAATCTGGCTTGGCTTCATCTTCGGCTTTAGCTCACGCGCTTATTAAGGGTTTGGCAAAATATTTTAATATTAAGTTAAGTAAAGATGAATTGTTTGAATTGGTGTTAGAAGCTGAACGACAAATCTTTCCGGCTAGTGGTATGGATCAAGCTGCTGTAGTTTATGAAGGGTTGCAGCAAGTAATAAACAACAAGATAGAAACAACTGTTTTGAAAAACAAAAAGTTTTTGTTGATTAATTCGGGGCAAGCAGATGAAGATACTGCAGCAATGGTAGAGATGGTTAGGGATAAAAGCGACAAGGATAAAATAATTAAAAAAATTGGTAAAGTTACCAAACAACTAATTGATGATTTAAAAAAGAATATTTTTATTCCGGAATTAATTTCTGAGAATCAAGAATTACTAGAGGATTTAGGAGTAGTTGGTGATAGAGCAAAGACAATGATTAGGGATATTAAGAGCACTGGAGCTGTAGCAAAGATTACTGGTGCGGGTGGTATAAAGTCTGGTTCTGGAATGTTGTTGTGTTATCACCAAGATATTAATAAATTAAAAAATTTAGTTAAAAATAACAATTGGGAATACTACCAGATTAGTTTATGAAAACCATTGTCGCATCAGCGCCAGGAAAATTAATGTTGACAGGTAGCTATGCAGTAGTACATGGTGAGCCTTGTGTGGTAACAGCAGTAGATCAGAGATTGTATGTAAGTGTCAGAAAGAGAAAAGATAAGATTTTTGATCTCCATGCTCCTGATTTAAAGCTCAAAGCATATTCAAAAGCTATATTAGAGCTTGAGAATACAGCTTTGCCTCAAGAGAAAGCTGTTCGTTTTGTAGAAACTTTATATAAAAATTTTCTAAAAAAATACCCTCAAGACCATGGAATTAGCGTAACTACAAAAAGTGATTTTTCTAGCAGTTTTGGTTTTGGTAGCAGTAGTGCGGTAACAGTGGCTTTCGCCAAAGCCTTATTAGAACTTTATGGAATAAAAAAATCTAAAAAGCAATTATTTGATATTTGCTATGAGACAGTAATAGAAGTACAAGGTGTTGGTAGTGGTTTTGACATTGCTAGCGCCATATGGGGTGGGACAATAAAATATCTTAGTCCTGCTAAAGTGATAAATAAAATTAATATAAAGAATTTGAATTTAGTGGTGGGTTACACTGGTATGAAAGCTGATACGCCGACTCTAATTAGGATGGTCAATAAATCTCTGGATGATAATCCGGAAAAAATTAAAAAAACTTTTAAACAAATAGGTGGCATTTCAAACAAATTAGCTTTGGCATTAGAAAAAAATAGTAAAAAAGAAATAGGCAAATTATTTAATGATCACCAACAAGAAGTAAGATCACTTGGGGTTAGTAGTGCAGACTTAGAAAAATTAATTTTAGCCAGTCTGGATGCTGCTGCGCTGGGAGCATCACTTTCTGGTGCTGGTGGTGGTGATTGCATGTTTGCATTAGTTGATTCTAAAAATATAGAGATTCTTGATTTAAGTGGTTCAAATGTTAAGAATCTTTCTTTTTCAAAGGAGTTAAAAAAAATAAAAATTTTAAA
>JBDLIL010000050.1:0-7033 GCA_039714855.1 Patescibacteria group bacterium | reverse complement strand
AGTGATGGCAATAGTAACGATTTCTCTTAGTTCGCCAGAGAGTTTGCCCAATGAGTCATCGAAGGCTTGGATGCTTTCTGATGACTTTTCTTTGAGAACTTCAATGAATATTTTTTGTTCTCGTTTTATTTCGCGTTCTTGCCATGTTAGTATTTTTTTTAATTTTTCTTCTCCTTCTTTACCCAATTGTTCATTAATATTGGGAACGCTATCAAATGTTTGACTAATTTTCAATCTAATAATGTCAATGACTTCTTGATCAAAAGACTTAAATTTTTCTAGTAATTTATCGAATTGCTTTACAGATTCATTTACCAAAAGTATGTATTTTTGCTGATCGTTTTTTAGTTTTCGCCAGAAAAGAATTATTGATATTAATAAAACTAATTCTGTTACCAGAATAAGTAAAAGTATGGGATTAATTTCTAAGGCAGGCATAGTTTCTATAAATTAATTACAAACCAAGATGTAAGTATTCCACTAATAATAATAAACAAACTCATGGCAATATTTAAGACCATTCCCAAACTAATGGCTTTACTAGCTAGTGGGTTTCTCCCCAGCGCCAAGATACTATTTTGAGCACTTCTTCCGAATACTAAAAAGCTAAAAGCAACTGATCCTACCAAGATAAATGCGGCCAAAACGTATTTTAAAACTTCCTGAGGTTCTTCCAGAGCGGCTATGGTGCTCAAATTAACTACGTCCAGCAGCTTATTGTTTACTTGCTGTTTTTCAGTCAAGCTTCTAGAGAGAGTAAATTTAATATCAAGTGTGACAATGATTTCTCCAATTTCTTCTGGATTTTCTGGATTGAAATCTTCTTGGGACACTCCCAAAGTAAGTCCGCTTTTATTTGCCAGCATTGCCACCCCTGGATTTGTGGAAGTAGTTATTCTATCGCCTATGCTGATAGCGCCATTTTGAGCAGTTACTTTTACTGGAGTACTACCTTTAGTAACCACAGGGACAGTTTCTCGCTCGATATCTTCGTAAATAAATTCTACAGCTGGAGTGTTGCTGATAACTCCAAAGGTATAGGGGTCAAATTCTTCTGTAGCTAAGGCATATTGTCCATCTACATAGGTAACAATCATACCGCCCTCTAGATTATCACCAGCAACAGTAATATTTTCGGCAATACCTAAGGAATAGAGATCATCAGCTGTCTGAGAAAATACTCTAGTATTAAGGCTAAAGTATAGGCTGAAAACGATAGCAAAAACCACTAATATCTTGAAGTTGGATTTCATGATGGTTTATATAGGGTACCTCAAACCCAAGGTATTTCCCAGAATTACTTGTTAGAGTCATTTTATGTTCGAAGAAAAAGTAGTCGTAGGTCAATATTTAACTAACTTAGTTATATTGCTTAAAAAATTAAGTATTTCTACTTGGGTCTATTTGGTTAGTTTGCTGACATCTTGTTTTTTCATTATTTTAGCGCTGTTAAAACTCCAGACAATTTCAAATGCAGTCTCAGTAGAGATATATTCTCAAGCTTCTGAAAGCAAAGAAAATTCAATATCAAAAATATATGCTGATGTAGGAGGAGCAGTAAAACATCCGGGCGTTTATTCTCTTGAGTACGGACAACGCTTAGCTCGAGCCATAGAAATGGCAGGAGGTTTGTCTAATAAAGCAGACAAAATTTTTGTATCTCAAACTTTAAATTTGGCTAAGCTTCTTGATGACGGAGAAAAAATATACATTCCCTTTGAAGGAGAGTTGGAGAATCAAAATTCAGAAATCCAAAATTCAGAATTAGATCATTCGAATTTGGTGTCTATTAATAACGGTAGCTTGGAAGAGTTGGATAGTTTACCAGGAATAGGGGAAAAGAGAGCGGAAGATATTCTTGCAAATCGACCGTATTCAAAGATCAAAGATTTGGTTGAGCAAAATATTCTTAGCGAAGGGATATTTAATGGTATTGAAGAGTATATTGGCTTGTAATTATAGGTTGCTGATATAAGACGTCCAAAATCGGCATTATAGTAATTTAAATGATGAATGGATCATGAAATATTGCAAATAATTGATTGAATCTCGCATAATATTTCGATTATATAAAATAACAATTTTTTATATCAAATTTATATCTTGTTTATAAGAATTGAAGAGTGATGAAAAAATATATTTGGATATTTATTTTAATATTAATATTAATGCGTTTTTTTCATAAATTACAAAATATAAGAAGTATTAGCGAAGGTAAGGTGCTAAGTTTAGAACATACTTTTTATCAAAATCCAAAATCTTGTTGGATAAAACATGATATGTACCATTTTTATCTTACCAGATGTAAAGAATATAAATTTTTAGAAAAAATTGTTATTTTTGGCAAAGTTGAGGAAGTTGTTGATAAGATTTTTTTTCAGCAGAAAACTTTGAAAGTTCAATCGATATTCATTTTTCAAAATCAATCAACTTCGTATAAAGATTGGCAAATTTTATTTTTAAGGCCGATAATTCGAGCTAGATTATTTTTACTCAAGAAAACTCATGAATTATGGTCAAATCCTTATGGGTCTTTGATAGCAGGTTTTGTTTTTGGATTCAAAGAAAGTCTACCCGAAGAATTTGTAAAGAAAATAAAAATTACAGGGATGCAGCATGTAGTGGTAGCCTCAGGATTCAATATTTCTTTAGTTATGCTTCTTTGTTCTAATCTGGTGAACGTGTTTACTAGCCAAAAACTTCTTAAGTCAAGCTTGGTGACACTCGGCATTTTTATTTATGGACTGATTTCAGGTCTTTCACCGCCTTTATCTCGAGCACTAATCATGGCCATCTTGAGTATTGGAGCAAAAAATTTATTTTTTCGTCAATATAGACCATTATTTGGATTATTGGTTGCTGCAATTATTATGCTGATGTTTAAGCCACTATATTTTTTTGATATTTCTTTCCAACTTTCTACCACCGCAACCTTGGGAATAATTTTAATTTCCCCAGTTATTAATAGGTCTGGAGGCGTATTTAAGAGTTTGAGCACAAACGATTTATCTCAAATTGAATTAGATCAGAATACTTCAAAGTCATTTTTTGGAAAATTGATTGATTTCTTTTTTGATTCTTTTAGTACGACTTTGAGTGCTCAAATTTTCACTTTACCCCTGTTGCTTTACCATTTTGGTGAATTTAGCCTAGTATCTTTGGCATCAAATACATTTTTACTCTGGTTGACACCATTTATTACCTATGCTGGATTTTTTGTATTAATTATATCTGCTATTTTTAGTTTTTTTCCCTGGATGAGTAGCAATTTGTTGCAGATAATTAGTTTTTCTGCTTGGCTACCAACTTATTTTTTTGTTGAGGGAGTTAAATTTTTTGGACGTTTTGAAGCTGGATATTTTAACTCTATCAAGTTTTCTATCTGGTGGGTTTTATCTTCTTGGTTTTTTGTTGCTGTTTTTATCTATTTATCTAAAAGATCTTATGAAAAAGCTTAGAAGTTATATTTTAGTTTCTATTTTGATTGTTTTTATATTCTTAATACTCATTTTGAAATATTGGCCCGATAAATACACTCATATTATTTTTTGCGATGTCGGTCAAGGTGATGCTATTCTCATCACAAGTGGTTTTACTCAAGTGTTGATTGATGCTGGTTTGGGAGAAGAAGCAAGTCAGTGTTTAGGTGATTATATGCCTTTTTGGGATAAACAATTGGAGTTGGTTTTGATAACTCATGCTGACTCTGATCATATAGGAGGATTCCCAAAAATATCTGAAAACTACCAAATAAAAAAGATTTTTTTACCTCAAGTAGGAGACAGGAGCAGTGTTTTTAAGGATTTAAAAAAATCTGTTTTAAAAGAAAAAGCTCATTTAGAGTGGGTGGGAGTTGCCAATTTCGGCCATAAAATAGTGATCTCTGATGGAGTTGTGGCTCAAATTTTGTGGCCGATTTTGAATAGTCGATCAAAAAGCGGCATCCATTTAGCCTGGACGAAGCAAGAATCCGAAAAAGTATTAGAGGATATTTTTGTGAGTTTGGAGAAACGCGAAAAAGAAGATATTGATAAAAATAATGGATCTGTAGTGCTTTTGTTGAGTGTAGGTAAAATAGAATTTTTACTGACTGGAGATCTAGAGGTAAGTGGGGAGCAATCACTATTATCAAAGGGACTGATAAAAGGAGCTCATATACTAAAAGCAGGGCACCACGGGTCCAAAACCAGTAGTTCAGATGCTTTTATAGAAAGAATTCAACCCGAAAAAGTTGTCATAAGTAGCGGTAAAAATAATAGCTATGGGCATCCAAGTCCAGAGGTTTTAGAAAGATTTGAAGAAATTGGAGTAGAGATTCTGAGAACCGATGAGTTGGGTTCGATAGAGCTGATAAGCGATGGAGAAAGCTATTGGTTGGCTAAATAGAAGCTTTGGGTTTTATTCTTTTTAAAGAGCGTTTATCAAATGTGGCATAGTTTTTTTTTACATGCAAGTAGTAATTTGAAAATAACACGAATTAATAGCGAAAATTCGTTCATTTTGCTAAGCAAATTGCTTATTTGGGGCAAAAACGGGGGATTTTACTAATTATTTAGCTAAGCTGCGCACATTAATATATGACAAATAGCGCCAATTTACTCAAGTGGAATTAATAATTTTTCTCTGTGTTATAAAAAGCTTCACCTCTGGTTTTTGTTAAATATATTTATTAAATTCTAATTTTTTTATAAAAATTTGCTAAATTTATTGTCAATTATCGTAAATTTGCGTATTGATATCTTATCAAGGCATCAAATACTATCAAAATAGTAGTAATTTATTAAAACCCGAAATAATTTTTAAATATTTTGCTAATTTAGCTATTTAGAGTAAAAATTTTATGCTTGCTAGATGAAAAAGATGCGAATAATCAAAAACCGAAACTTCAACAAAATATACTCAGTTTTGTTTGGGTTAAATTTGGTAATCAGCAGCGATAGTTAGTGGTGGATTATTGCTTTGCTCTGAGCTAAAGTCGAAGGGTGGTAGAATAGAAGATGTTATGTCAAATTACTCTGGTATTGCACTAGAAATTCAGCAGTTAATTAAGGAAGCTCTTGAAGAGTTAGTTATTGCCGTAGCTGAAGAAATTAATTTGGAGCATCCAGCTGATCAAAATCATGGCGATTACAGTTGTAATATTGCGCTCACTGCGTTCGCGCAATTAAAAAATAAAAAATTTAAAAATCCGAGAGAGTTGGCCACTGCAATTGTTGAGAAAATCTCTTCACCTATTGTTTCCAAAATAGAAGTAGCCGGACCTGGCTTTATTAATTTTTATTTGAGTCATGATTGGTTGATAGAGAATATGCTAGAGACGTTGCATGCAACGTCTGTACGCAATAAAAATTTATCAGGCCAAAAGATAATGGTGGAGTTTACCGATCCCAATCCTTTTAAAGAGTTTCATATTGGCCACTTGTATAGCAACACAGTAGGGGAATCTATTGCTCGAGTTTTTGAATCTCGGGGAGCAGAAGTAAAAAGAGCTGATTATTTTGGTGATGTAGGCATGCATGCTGCTAAGAGTATTTGGGGGTTAAGAGAAAAACTAAGAACAGATCCTGGGTTGGAAATAAAAGAAGCTCTAAATAATCTGGGAAAAAAGCCAATAAACCAAAGAGTTAAATTTTTAGGGCAGGCTTATGCTCTGGGTGCAACTGCTTTCAAAGATGATGAAAAAGCCCAGGAAGAGATAAAAGAAATAAACTTTTTAACTTTTCTAGCTGGTCAGGAACGTTTGGTTGAAGAAGAGTCCTGGCAGCCTCAAGTTGATTATAAAAAGCATATTAAAAATCCAAAATTTGATTATGAAGAGATTAAGTTATTATTTATCACTGGCAGGCAGTGGAGTTTAGATTATTTCGATAGTATCTATGAGCGTGTAGGTATGGGTTTTGATTATTATTTTCCCGAGAGTGCGGTAGGTGAGTATGGCGTAAAAATAGTTAAGAATGGTTTAGAAAAAGGAATATTTGAAAAAAGTGATGGCGCTATAATTTTTCCTGGTAAAGAGCATGGTTTGCATGACAGAGTATTTATAAACTCTCTTGGATTGCCAACATACGAAGCCAAAGAACTCGGTTTAGCTCCAGAAAAACACAGGCAATATCCTTATGATAAATCATTGATTATTACGGGCAATGAAATAAATGAATATTTTAAAGTCTTGCTCAAAGCTTTATCTAAAACTCATCCTGAATTAGAAGCTAAGACTACTCACATGGGTCACGGTATGGTGCGATTGCCTGAAGGTAAGATGTCTAGTAGGACGGGTAAGATTATTACCGGTGAATGGCTGTTGGATGAGGCTAAAAAACGGGTTTTAGATGTTTTTGAAGCTAGTGACAAAGAGCTGAATGAAAAAGAGCGAAATGAGATAGCAGAGAAGATAGGACAAGCAGCTGTCAAATACGCTTTTCTTAAATCAAATATTGGAGATGATATAGCATTTAGTTTTGACGAGTCTCTTAGTTTTGCAGGTAATTCTGGTCCTTACCTTCAGTACACTTATGTGCGTTGTTTCTCAGTATTGCAAAAGGCAAAATTAGATATTAATAAACCTTTTGATACACTAATCGACCTTAAATCATATAAGAGTCAAAACTTAAATAATGAAGAGATTGATATATTGCGCAACCTTTACAAATATTTTGAAGTAGTGGAACTGGCTGCAAGAGAGTATGCACCCCATCATATATGTACTTATCTATATAGTTTGGCACAAAAATATAACAAATTTTACAATCATCATAAGATTATTGAAAACTCCAAATCACCAGCACCAAATTCCAAATTTAGATTAGCTTTAACATTGGCCACAGCTAAAATCTTAAAAGAAGCCTTGAATTTACTAGGCATCCAAGTAGTAGAAAAGATGTGATTTTTCTTATATCAAAGCAAATGATATGAGTTGATTAGGTTAATTTAGGGGATGTGGATTACATTTGTAATCTAATATGTTGTTGACTATGTTTTATGATATTTTTAATGAAAGAGTTTTAGAGATAATAGCTTCTGAAAGTGGACTTGA
>JBDLIL010000049.1:0-7178 GCA_039714855.1 Patescibacteria group bacterium | reverse complement strand
GAGAGAGTACTAAAGGTAGAAGCAGAAATATCCGTTGATTTGCTGAGTGAAAATCTGGTGAGTTTGGTAGATGAATTTGCACCTTTTGGGCAAGGTAATAGAAAGCCGATTTTTTTACTAAAAAATTTGCAAGTTATAGATTTCAAAACTATGGGTAGAGAGAACAATCATTTGCTTATAAATGCAAAATACAAAATGCAAAACAACGAGTACAAATACGTTAAGGCTATTGCTTGGAGGATGGGGGAGAGACTCTCAGAATTAAATCCTGGTGACAGCATAGATATTGCTGGCATGATAGAGATCAACGAATGGAATGGTCGCCGCAATGTTCAGGTGGTAGTGCGGGATTTTCAAGTCAATTAATTATCAGCATAAAATAATTTTTCGAGGGTGTTTTTCTCATCTGTTGCAACAACTTGACTAACAACTGCAAGAATTGTGGGTCCCATATCTTGGGTTAGTATGTTCATTGCTTGTAAAAAATCTTGCTTTTCTGAGTCGTAGTAAATGTCCATGAGTTTGTTCATATTCCATATGCACCCATTTTTCAATGCTTCGGTTCTAATTTGTCGGGCCAATTGTTCTGCTGACATATTTCCCTTTCTCGTTCATTATAGAACTAAAAAACCTCGCTTGTTTTCGCGAGGTATTAATAATAATTTTTTTAAATCACTACATTACCTCGCTACCTCCTTTTTAATAAGAAGGAAAAAATTCCAACGAGTAATAATATGATTTTGTGAATACATAACGATTTATTATTTTAGAGTATGTAAAGAGTATGTCAACTATCAATAAGCAGCGCTTAAGCAAAACCAGTCAGGATGTTACAATTGCAGTCTATGCAAAGAACATTAGTTGTCGAAACTATCAATCAAATTGGCAAGGAAGTAAAACTTCAAGGATGGGTAGACAGCAAGCGCGATCACGGTAAAGTCACCTTTATCGATTTAAGAGACAGGAGTGGGAAAATCCAATGTGTAGGTGTGGGTAAAATGGGAGAATTAACTACGGAATCTGTAGTCGAATTAGTTGGTTTAGTAAAAGAGCGCCCTGGAAAAGCAACTAACGAAAAACTAGACACAGGCAGAGTAGAATTAGAAGTAAAAGAATACAAAATTTTAAATAAAGCCAAAGAATTACCCATATTAGTAGAAGGTGATGCTAAAGAAGTAAATGAAGAGGTGCGGCTCAAATATAGATATTTAGATTTGAGAAGAAAGCGAATGCAAAAAATCATGCGCATGCGCAGCAAGTTTATTCAGGCTATCAGAGAAGATTTGTTTAAAGATGACTTTGTAGAAATAGAGACTCCACTTTTGACTAAGTCTACCAAAGAGGGTGCTAGAGATTTTATAGTGCCATCCAGATTTCAACCAGGAAAGTTTTATGCTTTGCCACAGAGTCCGCAGCAATATAAGCAGTTATTGATGACAGCTGGTTTTGAAAATTATTTTCAAATAGCGCGTTGTGTGCGTGATGAAGACTTGCGCGCCGACAGAGGTTTTGAATTTACGCAGCTAGATATGGAAATGAGTTTTGTAAATCAAGAAGGAGTTATGCAGCGCGTAGAAAATATGGTTAAGAATGCTGTCAAAACTGTGGGTAGAAAACTAAAAAATGAGAAATTTCCAGTTTTTAATTACCAAGACGCTGTAAAAGAATTTGGTGAAGATAAATTTGATCTGCGAACTGAAGCAGAGAAGAAAAACGGAACTTTGGCTTTTGCCTGGGTGGTCAAATTTCCTTTTTTTAAGCAGGTAGATAAAGCGGATGCTGCTGAAGTAGCAGACAGTAAATCTGGCTGGACATTTACTCACAATCCATTCTCTTCACCAGTGCCAGAGAGCTTGGAAGATCATATGGCCGGTGACAATATTGGCAAGATTATTACCGCTCAATATGATTTGGTTTGTAATGGTTATGAAGCTGGTGGTGGTAGCATCAGGGCTCATGATCCAGCAGTTTTGAAACAAACTTTTAAGATTATGGGTTATTCAGATCAAGAAATTGAGGCAAGCATAGGCCATATGCTAGAGGCTTTTGAAGTTGGTACACCACCACATGGTGGCATAGCTTTGGGTTTAGATAGGCTGGTAATGATATTGGCTGGTGAAACTAGCCTAAAAGAAGCTATCGCTTTCCCTATGACTAGCACTGGTCGCACGGCCGTAATGAATGCGCCTAATGTGGTGGAAGGAAGTCAGCTGAAAGAATTGGGTTTGGTTGTGAAGCAGTAACTCTCACTCTCCCCTCTTGAGTCTTAACTGGTTATAATGACATTTGTGCAAAATAAATTTCAAAAGTTTGTCAGCGTAATTTTTATTGTTTTAGGGTTTGGTTTGCTAATATTTTCTTTTTATCAAAAGCCAATTTCTATTTTTCAAAAACTAGAAGAATTTGCCATGCTGGAGATGGCAGCAGTACCAATTCGGAATTCAGAATCTGAAATCAATAATCAAGAATTTTTAGTTAGTATAACGGCTGAGGCTGTGTATGTAATGGATAATCCGTCGGCTTCAACTCTCTTGGCAAAAAATGAAGACGAGCGTCTTTTTCCAGCTTCTACTGTCAAAATGATGACAGCACTGACGGCTTTAAAACTATATGGCGATGAAGATAAATTTATAGTTGAACATGGAGATTTTGAGCACGGTAATAAAAACAATTTAGTAGTGGGCGAAGAATTGACTAGAAACGATTTATTAAAATTATTACTAATTACTTCTGACAATGACGCAGCGTTGCTACTAGCACAACATCATGATGAGGGCTATATGGGTTTTGTGCGCGAAATGAATATTCTGGCACAAGAATTGAGCTTAGGCGCTACTTTTTTTAAAAATCCTATTGGTTTTGATGATTACGAGCAATTAGTTAGCGCAAGAGATTTGGCGATTTTAGCTTACGAGTTGATGCAAAATGAATTTTTGCACAACATAGTAGGCATTAAAGAAACTGTGGTGACAGATACTAGTGGTAAAAATCGACATAATTTATATACCACGAATGAATTTTTGGCAGAAGAA
This sequence comes from Patescibacteria group bacterium, assembly GCA_039714855.1. Lineage (GTDB taxonomy): Bacteria > Patescibacteriota > Microgenomatia > UBA1400 > PJMF01 > JBDLIL01. The sequence continues at coordinate 4,146 of JBDLIL010000049.1, read as the reverse complement.
TTTGGAATTATGGGAGTTAAGACGGGTACCACGGATCTAGCTGGACAGGTGCTAGTTACTCAGGTAGAAAAAGGGGGAAAATCTATTCTAATAGTGGTAATGAAGAGTCAGGATAGATTTGCTGATACAAAAAAGATTATTGATTTTTGTTTTGAGAATTACACTTGGGTTAATTATCAAGAATTGATAGACTAAAGTTTATGCCGACTACTACAAACACTGGCCCTACTTTGACAAATATGACTTTCATAGGCAGACAGACTGTGAAATATGGTCTTGTTTTAGTAGTCAGTTTGATGGTTGGTCGGACGCTTCTTAACGCTTTTACTGCTTTTTGGCGAGCTACTCATCCACCCAAGCCAGCTGCTCCTACCTTGGGGTTTGGCATCTTACCAGCTATCGAGTTTCCTCAACAAGAAGACAAAGACAAACCTCAAAGTTATGAGCTAGAAACCAAGACGGGAAACTTTCCAAAATTTGTAGAGAAGGCAGAAGTTTACTTTATGCCAGGATTTAATAGTACTTTATTTGATGATGAAACTGCTCGTGAGCTTGCTGCTAGTCTAGGATTTGTTTTCGAACCAAAAGAATTGGATTCTCAAAATTATCGTTTTACTAAATCTAAGCCACTTGCTTCAACTTTAGATTTGAACATTCGCTCAAAAACATTTGAACTAAAAACTGATTATCTTTCTAAGCAAGAATTGTTGCTATCTAGCGATGTGCCAGATACTCAGTCGGCCATAGAACAAGTAAAAAACACTTTATTGGAGGCAGGTATTAGTCATTTTGATGTGCTAGAGGATGCTTCGGCATCAGCTCAAGCAGTATATCTAAAAGCTGTGGGCAATAGATTACAAGCTGCCACCAGTGTTTCAGATGCCGAATTTGTACAAATTGATTTAAAAAGAGCAGCAATAAACGGGTTAGAAGTCTATACTCCAGCTGGCAAAGAAGGTACGATTCATGCAGTAGTTACAGGGGCTTTTGATGGTAAGAATAGCATAATGCGTTTGCGTCACAAGCATTATCCTATGGAATATTCTCAAGAAGAAAGCTATCCGCTGAGGTCAGTTTCTGCTGCGTGGAATTTACTACAATCGGGCGAAGCTTATGTAGTCAACAAGGGCGAACTTGATAAGGCTGTGATTCGTCACATATATTTGGGATATTTTGACTCATTTGAGTATCAAGAATATTTTCAACCAATTTATGTTTTTGAAGGTGATAAGGGATTTTTGGCTTATGTTAGCGCTATAGATCCACGATATATTCAGACTGAAAACTTCTAATTATGCAAAATTTAGTTCGTACTCGAATGGCTCCTAGTCCCACTGGTGACATGCATGTGGGCAGTATGGCTATTTTATTGAAAAACTATGCTTATGCCAAAAAGCATGCGGGCAAGTTTATTTTGCGTATCGAAGATACAGATAAAACTAGAGAGGTGAAGGGTGGAGTAAAGGCAATTCAAGATATTATCAACGACTATGGTTTGGATTGGGACGAAGGTCCAGGAAAAGGTGGCAAATTCGGTCCTTATATACAATCTCAAAGATTGGGCTTGTATCAAAAATACACTCAGCAATTACTCAATGAGACTAAGGCTTATCACTGCTTTTGCTCTAAAGAGAGATTGGAAGAATTACGCGATAAAATGCGAGCTGAAAAAAAAGCTCCAAAGTATGATAGGCATTGTCTCGGACTTTCTGAAGCTGAAAAAGAAGAAAAAATAAAAAATAAAGAAAAGTTTGTTGTTAGGCTCAGGGTTCCTGATAATAAAAATATAAGTTTTATAGATCTTATTCGTGGAGAAATTGCTTTTAATTCTAGTGAGATAGATGATCAGGTTTTATTAAAATCGGATGGCTATCCCACCTATCATTTGGCTGTAGTAGTAGATGATCACTTAATGCAAATTAGTTATGTCATGCGTGGAGAAGAGTGGATAAGTTCTACGCCCAAGCATGTTTTATTATATCAAGCTTTTTCTTGGCAGCAGCCGAAATTTGCTCATATACCCATATTTCTAAACCCCGATGGCAAGGGCAAAATGAGTAAGCGCAAAGGCACTGTTTCTGCCAGGAGTTTTTTAGACAGAGGCTATTTGCCAGAGGCGCTGTTAAACTTTTTTATGATTTTAGGATGGACGCCAAAAGATCAAAGAGAAATTTTGAGCTTGGAGGAATATGTTGAAGAATTTGATCCTCGAGATTTAAATAAAAATTCGGTTGCCTTTGATTTAAAAAAACTAGATTGGATTAACGGAGTTTATATTAGAAAGTTAAAAATTGAAAATTTAAAATTAAAAATAAATAAATTTTTACCAAGTGATTTTCCCAAGGACAAACTAGGCAAGATTTTAGTTTTAGTTCGAGAAAGACTGGTTAGATTGGATGAAATAGAAGAGCTAACTAACTTTTTTTACAGAGATATTGATTTAGATTCCAATCTTTTACTAAAAAAAGCAGATCAAATGTTAGTTGTGGAGCAATTAAATAAGTCTTTAAAAAAACTTGAAAATTTAGAAGCTTGGAATTTGGAAAATTTAGAAAAAACTATTAGAAAGTTGCAAGAAGAAAATAATTGGCATAGAGGTCAATATTTTATGATGCTCAGGCTCGCCAGCTTGGGTCGCAAAGTTAGCCCCCCACTGTTTGAGAGTATAGAGGTTTTGGGGTCAGAAATTACTCTTAATAGATTGAGGCAAGCTAAAGATTTAATCAATGATAAATAAGGCGAGCAAAACACCATCGAAAAAATTACAAAAACTTCAGGATTTTACTAGTAATTCTAAGAATAGTTTTTATTCAAGTCACAAGCGAGCAAGTGACTGGTTAGAAAAAAAATCTTTAAAAGTGGCAGACATGAGGGCAAAATCTCAAAATTTTTTAGCTGCAGCTTCACTTACTGGAAGTGTAGTAGCAGGGTCAAGTGTTGACGCTCAAGTTTTGCAAAAGATTCAAAATCAAGATAAAAGCTCAAAAGATTTGGCTATTGATATCAGTAAAGAAGAATATGAAGTGGTTTTGGATAAGGCTAAGGCCTTTAGCATGATGAACTCGGGACATTTGGCGCAGGAAGACGAGCTTTATTTGGAGCAACAACTAAGCGATATGCTGGGTTTTGAAGTAACAGCAGAGTTAGATGGGCACAGATTAAATCATAGCGTTGGGATTATGGGAGGGGAACAACACCTGAGAAGATTTGATGGAGATAGCTTAGATCAGCATGACGCCTATCGTGAATCGGGAATGGCTCCAGCTAGAGGGGCTTTTGGGTGGTTTGCTCAAGGTGAATTGGATGAAAAAACTATCAACAGAGAAAAATATTATTTTGCTGTGCAAACATTATATTTGCCAGATTGGAATACAAATTACAGAGAGCTTAAACCCTGGTATAAATTTCGCAAAATGATTGCAATTAATCCAGCTAATGAACTAGCAGTGGTTGGAGTTGTGGGAGATGCCGGACCAGCTCTATGGGTGAAAAAGCAATTTGGAGGTTCTCCAGAAGTTATCCGTGAAGCTAAAATTTGGAGTCCAGAAGCCAGAGGAAGAGTTATTTTGTTATTTGTAGACGATCCTGAAGATAAAATCCCTTTAGGCGTAATTAATTTAAAGAGTTTAATTCAAACTCAAGTATAAAAATGCAAAACACATATAAGTTGCCTGTTAGCTATTACTCTTCTTTGTTAGAAACAGAATTGGTGGACGAGATTCTTAGCAGCTTTGAAGAACACGAGAGAGAAGACGCAATTGCTCACTTAATAGAATCTTTAGATCATGCCATATTAGAGGCAATATTACATTTTTTAGAGGATGAGGTTCATGATGAGTTTTTGGATATGCTAGAAAATAAATATCATGATCCAGAAATTATAGATTGGCTAGAAGAGCGAAAAGAGGGCATGATTCCTCATATACAAGAGGTAGCCAGGAAAACAAAAATCACTATTATAGAAATTACTAGATAATTTATTCATGATTATTATTAATCTTTTTGTTGGTTCGCGTTTTCCTTTAAATAGGAAAAAACTCAGGTTTACTGTTGAAGAGGTTTTAAAAAAGAACAATATAGAGAAAGCTCAAGTAGATGTTTCAATAGTGGGAAAGAGAAAAATGAAACAGCTAAATGAGTCAAAGC
>JBDLIL010000048.1:0-7290 GCA_039714855.1 Patescibacteria group bacterium | reverse complement strand
TACAGCACACTCCTCACTTGGCTTTAGATCTTGATTCATGAGATATTCATACATTTTCTTGATAGTAGGCAATTTCATAGAAATTAGTTTAAATTCATCGCTAAACAAGCTTTTGTTTAAATCAAAAAGCAAGATTTTTTTGCTGTACCTGGTATTAAAAATGTTTTTCAACTTAACATCTGATAAGTCATAGCCCTTTGCCCAGGAATACTTTGATTTCGTTCTTTGATATTCTTGCATTCGATATTCAAATCTCAAAATATTATTCTGTTTTAAGCCCTGGCTTAGTTCTAATTCACGATCTGTTTTATTAGTTATGCTTTGCAAAGATGGGATTTTGGCATAAATACCTATGCCTGTAGAACTCGAATACTTTCTAATAGAGATACCGTTTTCTTCGTAATTCTCTAACTTGGTAGAATGTCGCCACTTCCAATGCAAGCGCCTGGTGAACTCAATAAATTCGGCTGCTCCAATATCCTTGATTATTATGTTTTTAGAGACAGTGGCAAATGATATGCTGCTTTCCCATAAGTCCTGTTTTGATATGCCTAAGCCCATGTCAAATAGTTTTTTACTCAAGGCTTGGATGAAAATATCTTTGTCATCATCATCAAGTTCTTCAACATTGTTGTCAAAAGGAATCTTAGGGGCTGAAAACTCTAAAAACACATTTCCGTTGCTTCTAAAAGTAACACTCGGATAGTAGGATCTTGTTTTCTCAATCAAGTGACCAGGATTTATAAATCGCTTGTCTTTAACATTCATTAAAGGATATCTGAGAGCTTCAACTCGATAAACTTTTCTGTAAATGTCTTGAACAAGTATGGGTTTAATTATCTGAATCTTGCTTGTTTTGATCCTTATTGTGTCGAGCATTTTTATTACGCCAATAATCGGTTATTTTCTCCCTTTTGTCTATCTCAGCTAGTAGTTCAAAAAATTGAGCAAAGATTTTGATGGCTTCTTTGCTGTAAGGGTCTTGTTGTTTTTTCATGCCCAGATTATTAATTCTTATTGTAAAATTGGGAAGTACTCAAATTGATGCGGTAGCAAAGTGGTTATGCACTTGCCTGCAAAGCAAGTTACGGAAGTTCGACTCTTCCCCGCATCTCAAATGAATAAATTACAACAACAAGTTAGCGAAACCATGAGTTCCTTGCTGAAACAAGAAAATATTTCATCTGATAACCATCATAAAGACATCGAGAGTTATATTTATCAGCGGCTAACCAGCAAGAAGTTTAGAAAAACTAAACTAGATGAAAATTGCATTAAAAGAACAAAGCAAGCAATTAAAATAAAGCTCAAAGAAAATAAGCCTATCAAGATTATTTTCCCTCAAGGTGGCTATAAACTTTGGCGACTTCCCTCTGCTCCCGAAGCTGATTGGGCTGAGTTCTTCAATATTGCTTATTTAATTGAGTATCTACTACCGATTGCTCAAAATTATAAACCTGGAGTAGAGCTTGTTTACTACATGCACACACTGCTAATGGAATTGCATGATAATTTGCCTGAAGACGAGATACAAGCTTATATTGACTCCTTTCAAAAATTAATTGATGAGTTTCAAAAATATTTGCCTAGTAATTTTAAGATCTCAATATTAAAAGATGCAGATATTTATTCCAGAGAAGAATATTTTGAAAAGCTAGAAGAGGGAAAAGTAGAAGCTGAAAAGCAATACAAAACTTGGGATGAAGCTAAAAAACAAAGATATTTAAAAATGTCCGAACTCAATATTAAATTGGATGGTAAAGAAGATTGGTCATTTTTATCTGAAGAAGAAAAACAAAATAAACTTTATCTAGCAGCTTTGTACGAAACAGCTGCTACCTCCAATCTAGAAAAAGTTTTTAAGCTGGTAAAAGCACCTGAAAATATACTTGTTTTCACAAAAGCTACACCAGATTTTATTGGTATTGGCAGCACTAGAAACTCAATGGCAAAATATTGGGTAGGCTTTGGGGTACTTGAGACCAATTCTAAGGGCAAACTTAAGCCCAGAGTTTTGACACCAAGTCAGTATAAAGCTGCTATAAAACAACCCTATGAAAAAATAAAAAGTGATTTAATTAGTGGCAAGAACTTTGAAGAAGTTTTAGTTTTTGAAAAACCCTTTAATTTTAGGAAATAAATTAATATTAATACATGCCGACAATTCACCTCATTCGCCACGGCCAAAAACAGTTAAATCTTGATAATCCTAGTTTAACTAAGCTTGGCATTGAGCAAGCTAAGCAAACAGGCAAGTATTTTTCTCAGTTTCCTATAAATCAAATTATTGCTAGCCCACAAAATAGAACAGCTGAGACAGCTGCCTATATAGGCGATCAACTCAGTCTGCCATTTTCAAAAGACGAAAGACTCTTGGAGAGAATGGATTTTTACGAGCCAGATACTACTAGGGAAAACTTTTTGCAAGAGTGGATAAAAGCAACTCATGATAGAGATTATGATCCCAAGTATGGTGACTCTTCTAGAGCAACTGGTGAGAGAGTTAGCAATTTGATCAAAAGTCTTAAGCTTGCGGAAGGTCAAGATATTCTTTTAGTAACCCATGGTGGAGCTATTATTGATTACTTACGCAATCAGTTTGGTGACGACTCAGTTATGACTTTAATAAAACAATATGATCTTGGCCAAGACTATCAAATGCATAACTGTGCTATTAATAGTATTTCGTTTGTTAGTAACCCAAAACTAGAAAAACTTAATTATGCCAAGCATTTAACTGATTTGTCTGAGTAATTCTTTCCACACCTCTATCATCGCTAGCGTATCTAGTTCGCAATATTTTAATAAACTATTCTCAGTCTCTTCTGGTCTTGGATCCTTATCATTGAACATATCCCACCAAGCAATCATAGCCTGATCGCCTTTGCCTATTTCTAAATTTGCGTAAGACAAGTGGGGCACTAACACTGGCAAGACATTTTTAATTGACCAACTGCCTTTAAATCTAGGATGCACATACATACCATCTTTGACAAAGTCAGCTAAATCTAGCATGCGATCATTTAAATCAAGGAGGAAGTCAGTATTCTCTGGGCAAAGCTCTGCCATTTCTTTATTTCTGCCAGCTTCAAAGGTTTTATTCCAAACTATGATTGAGCCAGTATTAGAAATATCTTGCTTTAGATATTTAACTAAACTAAGAGCTGGATCATCTTTGCCTAAGCTCAAGTGCTCGGTGTGTTTTAACTTGCTATCTGGATGTTCTAGCGTATGTAGCGAATATTGAAATACCATTTGCTGATGAGGTTTGTAGCCATCAAATAGCGGAATAGCAGAATTGAAAGTTTCGTAGTCTAAAAAATAGAGCGGAAATTCATATCTTTCTAGCTCATGAACTATGGCTTTTCTATCTAACTGGAGCTTGTTTGTTTTGGCTGCTTTTACTACCACTGATTGTTTATAAGAAAGTTTAAAATTATCTGGAACGTCTTGAGGAAGAGTAATATTTAGATCCAGTAATGCTTGTTTTTTCTTCTTTGACAACCTAGGAATATTAAAAATAGAAAATTCCGGTAAATCGGGGTGACATAAGCTCATACACCTACATGATTTTATGTCATAGCAAGCTTGAATATTCTCGTGATCTTGCTTTTGTGGCACTTCAAAAGCTTTTTCTCGTTTTATATCAACTTCTATTTTTAATTCATGAACTTTGTCTGTAACATCATCAGCTACAAATAGCTCATTAATATTAAGCTTGCCATAACGAACATATTCTTTGTTTAAATGCAAAATAAAGACTTTGTCTATTTTGATTTGCTTATTACTGACTAGAAATTGAAAAGTAGCATCGTATTTGTTCTCTTTTTTTACTTCAGTCGAGCTTTTAATTTCATAAATATCGTAAGTGTCGGTATCTAGCTTATGAATCAAGGCATCAGATTTAGCCTCATAGTTTTTATCGGTAAAACTTCTTTGCCAAACTAGCTCTAAATTATTATCTTGAGAAACCAAGTTTTCCAGATACTCTTTAGCATACTTTTCAACTTCATAGCCTTGTTTTAATAAATGTTGATCGTATATAGAAAGTGGCTTTTCAAATCTATCATTGTAATCTGCCCATAAGTGCATGGGTGCATCGAGATAGGCTAGAAAGTGGGATTTAGTAAGATACATTAGTTTCCTGACTTATTAAGATCGATTTTGATATAATGAAAAAACTAATTAATAATTATATATTGTTATCGTGACATAGTTAATTGTATTATTGAATAAGTCAATATTAATTGACCAACAAACTTCTAAACATGGATAAAAAAGCAAAATTTTTGAAGATTTATGCCAATATTCCGCTTCACTTAAGATCAGATATCATTGTGGTTGTTGAAGGTGAGCCTTTCACTTGGCAGTCTGCCAAACTAGAAATCAACAATGATACTGAAACAGGAAATTCTATATTAGATAAATTAGCAAAAATGAAAATAATCTCGGATGAATAAAAAAACCAAAAAAATACTAAACGAAGAAGAGCTAATTCAAGAAGACATGAAGTTATTAGCAATTGAGCGACTGAAAAGCATTCCTTCAAACTATCAAATATCTGTCGGTGGTGATGGAAGTTTTTCCAGAGATGAAGCCATTGAAAATGTTAAAAATGATAGTGAAATAGGAAAAGAGCTGATTGACGTTCAGATAGAGTTTTTGAGAGATATGGCTCAGGGTGAACTATATAAGTATGAATGACTCCTCCATATTGATAACTAGACCAAATCACGATCGCCCAACAAATTATCTTTTTTATTGGTCAAAACCAGTAATTAAGACTGCGGAAGACAGGGGTTTTTCTATCCTTGATTTGAAAGGTAAAAAAGCAAATAAAAAAGCATTAACTAGCTATTTCAAAAGACATAAGCCCAAAATAGTTTTCTTTAATGGTCATGGAAATATAGATGTAATTACTGGAATTGATAATCAAATTTTAATTAAGGCAAATGATAACGATGACTTGCTTGCTGATAAAATTATTTATGCAAGAAGCTGTAAATCTGCCAAGATGTTGGGAGAAAATTGTGTAAGAAACAAGAAAGTCATAGCTTACATTGGTTATATTAATGACTTCATTTTGTTAAATGACTCAGAGAAAGTTACGAAACCTCTAAAAGATAAAATAGCCTCCTATTTTCTAGAACCTTCAAATTTGGTAGTTAAAACACTCATTAAAGGGAACAGTCCAAAAGAAGCTTATGATAGATCGCAAAAAGAATCGATAAGAAAAATTAAACACTTACTTTCTCCTAAAACTTCTAAAGAAGAAAAATCTTTAGTTCCATATCTGTGGAGAAACATGAAAGCTCAAGTTTTAATTAATTAAGTATCTTTTTTCCACTCACCCTACTAGCTCAAAGCCGCTTGTTCTATAATCAGTTACTTTGGTACAAATAAGTCATAAATAATGCAAGAAGCTAGCGCTCGAATCAAAATTAATAAATTGTTGGAAAAAGCAGGCTGGCGCTTGCTTGATTCTGATGAAGGTAAGGCTAGCGTTACAGTCGAAGATCACCTGTTAGTTTCCCAAGATGCCGAGCAAGACACTTTGGGCAAGGACTTTGAGAAAGTAAAAGGTGGTTTTATTGATTATTTGCTGCATGGGCAAAATAAAAAACCACTTTGTGTATTGGAAGCTAAACGAAGCTCAATTCACCCCTTAGACGCCAAAGAACAAGCTAGAAACTATGCCAATTCGATTGGCGTTAAGTATGTCATCCTCTCTAATGGCGATAAACACTATTTCTGGGATATTAAGACTGGAAACCCAGAAGAAATCTATCACTTTCCCACTCAAGAATCTTTAGAAACCAATGTTTCCGCTACCAAAGATATAAATGCCTTAATAAATGAAAAAGTTAGTGATGACTATATTGCTCTCACTCAAATGCCTGACTACCAGCAAGATCCTCGCTGGCAGACTGAGGAAGGTAAAAAAGAATTAATGGAGAATGAGGGCTTGAGATTTTTGAGGTACTACCAAAAAGAAGCAATTGAATCACTGCAACAGGCAATCACTAAGGGCAAAAAGAGGTTTCTATTTGAAATGGCAACTGGCACAGGAAAAACACTTACTAGTGCAGCCATTATTAAGCTTTTCATTAAAACTAAGAATGCCTCGAGAGTTTTATTTCTTGTAGACCGCTTAGAGCTTGAAAATCAGGCTTATAAAAACTTTCGTGACTACCTAAGCCCAGATATAAGCACTGTTATTTATAAGCAAAATAAGAATAGTTGGCAAAGAGCTGAAGTGGTAGTTACTACCATTCAAAGCATCATGCATGACAATAAGTTTGAAGATCTGTTTAGCCCCACTGATTTTGACTTGATTATCTCTGATGAGGCTCATAGAGCAATATCTGGTGAAGGCTTAAGTAGAAATGTTTTTGATTATTTCACTGGCTATAAACTCGGCTTAACAGCAACTCCCAAAGATTATTTAAAGAACTTAACAGACAAAGATTTGTCAGAAAAAGATCAAAGAGAGTTCGAGATGAGAACTCTCTTTTCTACCTATGAAACATTTGGTTGTAAGAGTGGTGAGCCTACCTTCAGATATGATCTTTTGAGAGGCGTAAAAGACAAATTTTTAATCAATCCTTATGTTTTGGATTGTCGCACTAAAATTACTGCTCAATTGCTCTCTGACAAAGGCTATGCTGCTGCAAGCGAGAAGCAATCTGAGGAAGCCAGCGATGAAACTTTCTATGCTAGAGATTTTGAAAAGAATTTCTTTAGCCCGAAAACCAATCAACAATTTATCGAAACATTTTTTGCCAATGCCTTAAGAGATCCTATTAGTGATGAAATTGGTAAAACTCTTATTTTCTGCGTGAGTCAAAGTCATGCTAGAAAAATCACTCAACTACTTAATCAAATGGCTCATGAGCTCTACCCTGGTAAATATAATTCAGATTTTGCTATACAAATAACTTCAAATGTAAAAGACGCTCAACCATTTACCATTAGATTTGCCAATAATAACTTAAATGGCAAAACATCATTTTTACCTGGCTATAAATCAGGTAAAACTAGAGTTTGTGTGACAGTAGGCATGATGACTACTGGCTATGATTGTTCTGATATTCTCAATATATGCTTGATGCGTCCTATTTTTTCACCTCAAGATTTTGTGCAGATAAAAGGCAGGGGTACTAGAAAACACTTATTTGCATACAAGAAAAAGTTAGAAGGTGTTGAAGCTATTGAGCAAAAACCAAAAGAATTATTTTACCTGTTTGATTATTTTGCTAACTGTGAATATTTTGAAGAAAAATTCCCTTA
>JBDLIL010000047.1:0-7420 GCA_039714855.1 Patescibacteria group bacterium | reverse complement strand
TTTATGACTTGGGAAAGAAAAATGGTCAAGGCAATGTTATTATTAGCGACTCAAATAAGAATGTCAACATTAACATTGATACTCAAGATTCATTAATACACGCCAATAATAGATTGGTAGCCACCATAGGTTTGCAAAACATGATTATTGTTGACACCAAAGAGATTCTTCTCATCGCTCCTAAAAAAAGAAGTCAAGAAGTAAAAAAGCTAGTAGAAAAACTCAAAAAAGAAAAACGAAAAGAATACTTATGATAAGTTTTGAAATAAAAAAAAGAATTTTGGACTTAATAATTGCTACATTATTGGTTCTGATGTTTCTACCTATTTGGTTTATTGTTCCAGTTTTAGTACTGTTAGAATCTGGCTGGCCAATCATCTTCAGTCACAAAAGAGTGGGCAAAGGAGGAAAAGAATTCAAAATATATAAATTTCGCTCTATGGTAAAAAATGCTGACGAAATATTACACAAGAAAAATAAAAAACTACTTAAAGAATTCAAAAACGCAGATTGGAAACTAGAAAATGACCCCAGAATCACTCCTTTGGGCAAAGTATTGCGCTCTCTTACTATTGATGAATTCCCTCAACTTTATAATGTTGTTAAGGGAGAAATGAGCATGGTGGGTCCTAGAGCATATGTAAAAAAAGAATTAGAAGAACAAGCTGCAAGATACCCAGAAACTCGCAAGTATATAAAAGTCATACTATCTATTAAGCCAGGCATTACTGGTCCTTGGCAAACCAGCGGTCGCAATGAAGTGCCTTTTAAGAAAAGAGCTGCCATGGATGCAAGCTATGCAAAAACACATAAGCTCAGCGAAGACATCAGAATTCTCCTTAAAACCCCTCAAGCCATGATATCAAAATGGTGAAAACAAGATCAACAACTTAAAAACTTAGTGACTCGGCGGCCTGTATTTTGTTATACTTAAGCTCTATGAAAAAACTCCTGCAAATATTAAAAGAAAAAATGAGTGCTAAGACAAATAAAAATGATGAACTAGGCACTGAACAGAATGAGCAGGACTTGGTAAATGAAACTGCAGTTGCAGACAATGATGCTGAAGTTAAAAAGCCAAGATTTAAGCTTTCACATCTGATAGATAAAACATGGAAAAAAGCAATCATAATCGTTTTACTGATTATATTAAGCACTGTAAGCTTTCTAACAATTTATAGCGTCATGATTGGTCAACAGTTACTTTCTCAGGCTAAAGAAGCTGAAAGCATTGGCAGAGCCGGATATTTGGCTTTTAAGGAACAAAATTTACCCGAAGCCGAAAATAAATTTAAAGAGCTAGATAATAAACTAGAAGAAATCACTAAGAGTTATAAAAAATTATCTATTTATAAATTTGTTCCTTTGATGTCTCGATACTATAAAGACGGAGAAGCGGGGTTGCATGCTGCCGATAAAGGCTTGAATGCTGGATTGACCGCCATAGAGGCAATCACCCCCTATGCAGATGTGTTGGGATTCAGTGGCGAAGACAGTTTTGAAGGAGGCAGTGCTGAAAACAGAGTTAAACTAATCTTACAAACTTTAGAAAAAGTTACTCCTCAATTGGATGCTATAGAATCTGACCTTCACGAGATGCAATCAGCCTTGGCTGAAATTAATCCTGAACATTACCCAAAAAAAATTAAAAATAAAGAGATAAAAAGCAAGTTGATTGCAGCCAAAGATTCTGCTGACACGGCCATTACGGCTTTGACTGAATTCAGACCAATAATTGAAAAACTCCCCGATATAGCTGGCGCTACAGGTGAAAGAAGAAAATATTTAATACTTTTTCAAAATGATAATGAGCTAAGACCCACCGGTGGATTTTTGACAGCCTATGCGGTGATTTTCTTAGAAGATGGCGTAGTAACACCAGAGAAATCCGATGACATATATGAGCTTGATAAGAAATTTAACAAAAAAATTGAAATTCCAGAAGAATTAGGTAGATATTTAACTACAGAAAAATATTGGAATCTAAGAGATATGAATACGTCTCCAGATTTCAAAGAATCTATGCATCAATTTATTAGCAATTATAAAGAAGTTAGGGGAGAACCTTCTGACATAGATGGAGTTATTGCTGTTGACACTCATTTGCTTACGGGATTAATGGATGTAGTTGGTCCCATAGAAATCCCTGGATACGGAACCTTTAGCAGCGAAAATGATGAGCGCTGTGATTGTCCACAGATCATTTATGCTCTGTCTGAAATTATCACTAGACCCACCCCATATATTAGAGAAGATCGCAAAGGAATTTTAGGCCCATTAATGAAAGCTATTTTAAGCAAAATCTATTCTAGCCCGAGAATATATATGGCTAATTTGTTTACTGTAGGACTTGAATCTGTTAGTGGACGACATATGCAGGCTTACTTCTTCAAAGAAGATTGGCAGACTGCTATCGAAGCCATAAATGCTGGGGGCAGAATGGAGATGAGTGCTGAAGCAGAAGATTTTGTCGCCATAGTAGATGCCAACTTAGCTGGTGCCAAATCAAACTTATTTATAAGTAACGAAGTTTTGCAAGAAATTTCAACACCAGAAAATGGCAAAATTACTAAAACTGTTACAGTAACTTACAAAAATAACCGCAAGGCTGATAATTGTAATTTGGAAGCAGGATTATTGTGCTTAAACTCTACATTAAAAGATTGGTTTAGACTCTATGTTCCTTCGGGAGCTGAATTAACAGATTCTCAGGGCTTTACTGAAGAGGTAAAAAGCTACCAAGAAAATGGGTTTACTGTCTTTGATGGCTTCTTTAGTCTTGAGCCTATGAGCCAAGCCAAGGTCAAATTGTCTTATACTTTGCCCTATAGCGACACTGAAAACTATAAGGTTTTACTTTGGAAACAGGGAGGAATTGGCCCAATTAAAACAATTATGGATGTGAATGGAGGACAAGAGGAAATTAGTGTGGAAGAGGATAGCTTTTATGAAACGAAGTTTTAGCACTCCGGCGATAATTTTAAAACGTTCCAATGTGGGCGAAACTGATCGCGTGCTTACACTGCTAACTCGAAAACGGGGCAAACTTGTTTGTATTGCTAAGGGTGTGCGCAAAATGGGATCCAGCAAAAGAGCATATTTAGAACCTGGTAACTATGTTGACGCTTTTTTAATTAAAACTAAATCCATGCCACTACTTACTCAAGCCAAGCTCATAAACCAATTCTCCGATGGCAATTCGAACTTAAAGAAAATCAGACAACTCACACAAGTGCTAGAAATAGTAGATCGTCTTTTTGTAGAAGGCGAAGAAGAGTTAGAGCTCTTCGAGCAAGTGCGTGAAATTTTAAATTTGCTAAGCAGCCCTTCTCCAGAAACAGGTGGAACATCCCGCTATACTAAGATAGGTGAGATTAAAAGCAAACTTCAAAATATAATCAGTCAACTAGGCTATCACAGCTCTAATGGTCTCTCACTACTAGACCACGTAGCAGAGCTCTCCGACAAACCCATGAGAAGTTGGGAATACTTGCGGGTTTAGATTAAAAATCAAAAGGACTAAATCCCCTCTGAGCTTCTTTGAGAACTGCCAAGTATTTGTTTAGAACACTAGCCTCACATTTGCTATTAATCATTCGGAACCAACCTTCAATATCACTTTTTATATAACACGACAACAGTGAATCTATACCCACTTCCCTCACAACTTCAATGGTTGCCTCGGTTGCAACAAAATATGATCTCGATAAATTGAAACCTTCTTTCCAATTCTTCATAGTTTCGTACCAATCCTGATTATTTCTGACATATGAATCAATTAGGACAACTGCCCCCTCATCCATGGCTTGCAATGGCTGCTGTCTATGAGCCTCTTCAGTTTGCAACTTATCCAACTGACCATCCTTGTAATAATAAGTAAGGTGAAATCCTCTTTTCTCAACTAGACGACTACCTCCTGCAGTCTCAACCTCTTCTTTTTCAGTAATTCCATCAACAGCAATATGCATTGCTTCATGAAAAGCAAAAGATCTTGCAAAAACAGTTTCTGGATACAACATATAAGCAAATTCCTTATCAGAAGAGCCAAAATAATTCTTATCTTTCACATCAACTTTTAACACCAGCGACCTCAACCTGTCCATCTCAGGTGGAGTTGCAAATCCTAACGTTGAATATGCAAAACTAACAGCATTTTCTCCATGGACATGAAACAATTCTGCTATGGTCATATATGCTGCCATCAAAACTGGATAAGATCTTTGAGATATGGGTGCTATTTTTTTGTCCTTTCTTAAATATCGAGCAAATAGCTGTTCAATTTTCTGATCAATGTTTTCTGCCACATAAGAAAGAATTTCATTCTCAGCATTTTCAAATCGTTGCTTGACTTTCTCCCACCACCTTTGCAAAACACTATTGTCATCTAAAATTTCTTGTAAAAAGATCTCGAATGCGTCCAGAGATTTTCTTTCGTTAGTGACGCGACTCAACCAATACTCACTCTTTTTCTCATCAGCCTGACTATGCTTTGTTTCCGATTCCTCAAGGCGCGCTTTCTTGCTCACTAATTCTTTTTGAAAAGCTTGTGTTAAAAATTTCAAAGCTTCTTCTCCTGTTATAGAAGAATACTTTTCAGCAATAAAAATTCTCTGAGCAGAGTCAGATAAATCTACAAATGTACGCCTATCATCTAGCAATTCTCTCCAATCAACTTGCTGTAAAGATGGAAATACTTCCCTTAACTCTAACCTTTGAACATCTTGAACAACCGTCTTGCTGGCATCTCGCCCTAATTCACTCGGTTTTTTTCCAAGATCTTGCCTATCTGATAGATCATCAGACAAAGCTTCAGTAACCCAATCTGGCTCTGCTGACACTCTTCTTCTTCTCTGTTCTCTTTTAGCAGACATGTATTAACTTTTTCAATAAAAAAACCTACTTTGTTATCTTGTTGACACAACTTAGTCTATCAAAAACCTTTCGCGTTATCTATTGAAACAATCGAAGTTGGGAATACTTGCGGGTTTAGTTTTTGTGGGTGACATACTCCTTCACCATAAACACAACTGCAACAAACAAAGCAAAACATGCAAAATCTTCTAATAAATCTTGAGGTTCAGCATCAAGAAATCCATCTACAACTCCTACAGGACTTATTCCAAAATAAGCTGAATTCACAAGCACAATAGCTATCAAAACCGGAATAATAGTCAATTCCCAACAACCAATATTTAGCCCTTCCTGAGTTTTTCCCGCCATAGTCTGCCAATTATATATTTAATATGCAAAGAATCTATATGCTATAATTACTTTGCGCTTAAAGCCTTGGCAAGCTTAAAAAAAATAGCTGCAAAAAATTAAGTGATTTGGCTAAGTGGATATCATGGCTAAATAAATAGGGTGGAACCGTCCTCCGCTCTGTAAAAACAGAGCTACGGAGCGGCACAGCCGTCTTCAAAAGGACCCCTATAAAATACTCAAGTTTTGGGTGTTTTGTAGGGGTGTTTTTTATTGAAAAATAAGGAAAGTTATGACAACTCTAGATGATATTACCTCATTGGCTAAACGCCGCGGCTTTGTTTATCCTACCAGTGAAATTTATGGTGGGCTGGCTAACTCTTATGATTACGGACCCCTAGGAACCGAACTACTAAGAAATATAAAAAATCTCTGGTGGAAAAAGTTTATTAGTAGCAGACTAGACATGGTAGGCCTAGACACTCAAATTATTCAACACCCCAAAACCTGGGTGGCCTCTGGTCACGTCACAGCTTTTAATGATCCACTAGTAGAAGATCTAGTGACTCATAAAAGATACAGAGCAGATCATCTAATAGAAGATTGGCCACATGGTGAGAAGTTTGTTGTCGAAGATTTAAACTTAAAAGAAATGGATGAATTTATTAAAGAAAATAAAGTCCTAAGTCCTGACGGCAATCAGGTTTCTGAAGTAAAGCAATTCAATCAGCTCTTTGAAAGCTCCATAGGGGCGGTGGCTGGAGATAAATCAAAAGTTTATTTAAGAGGAGAAACTGCTCAAGGTCTTTTTACAAATTTTAAACAAGTTTTAGACACCACTAGGGTCAGGCTTCCATTTGGCATTGGCAATATTGGTAGAAGCTTTCGCAATGAGGTCACTACCGGGCAATTTGTATTCAGAACCCTAGAGTTTGAACAAGCTGAAATCGAATACTTCTTTGATCCTGATAGAGCCGACTGGCAAAAACTCATGGAAGAGTGGAAAAGTGACATGTGGCAATTTGTCACAAAAACTCTAGGAGTTCAAAAAGAAAATCTGCGCTGGCGCCAACATACTGATAAAGAAAGAAGTCACTATAGCAAAGATACTTACGATTTAGATTATAAATATCCATTTGGCTTTAAAGAGCTCTGGGGCATAGCCTATAGAACAAATTACGATCTTAAACAACATCAAGAGCATTCAGGCGAAAACATGGAATATACCGATCCCTTTACACAGAAAAAATTTATTCCCCATGTAATAGAGCCAGCTGTGGGTGTGGCCAGATTATTTTTAATGATTCTTTGCGATGCGTATTGGTATGATGCCAAAAATAAACGCACAGTGCTTAAACTCAAACCTAGTCTAGCACCATATCAAACAGCTGTTTTTCCTTTAGTAAAAAATAAAGAAAATCTAGTAAGTAAAGCAAAAAAGATTCATTCATTGCTTACTACTCATTATTCAACTAGCTATGATGATAGAGGTAATATTGGCAAAAGATATGCAGCTCAAGATGAAATCGGTACACCATTTTGCATAACGGTTGATTATGAAACTCTAGAAAAAGAAACTGTAACAGTACGTCACAGAGATAGCAGCAAACAAGAGAGAGTAGAAATTGGCAAGCTTGAGGAATATCTAGAAAAAATGATAAAATAAATCATGAACAAAAAAATAATTTCTCTTATTGGCATAGCTTTTGTTATTATAGTTAGCGGCGTTTTTGCCTTCAGTAAAATGAGAGGTAAAACTGAGACTGTTGACGAAAAACCAAAAAAGAAAAAACTCTCTTTGCCAGAAGTAAAACTTGAAGAAGCTCCCTACATAACACTCAGCCCCATTGATAGTAAAAATATTGCTATAAATGTTAATGAAGTGAAAAAACCAGCCACTGAAATGGACTACGAGCTCGAATATCAAGCCGGAACTCTTTTACAAGCAGCATTTGGCTTACTTGACTTAGGAAGCCTGCCAATTACAGAAAAAATACTTTTTGGCAGTTGTAGTGCAGGTGGAGCCTGCACATACCACACCGACATTAAAGGCGGCAGTTTTTTGGGTAGATTTATAGGTGAAGAAGATTATCAAAAAAAAGCTGACTGGAAATATATTGAAAACACATCGCGGGAAACTGAGTTTAGTTCTAAAGACGCTAAATTTCAAATTTCATCAGATGATTTAAAAAACAATAAGTTAATAATAATTTTTAACGGC
>JBDLIL010000046.1:0-7525 GCA_039714855.1 Patescibacteria group bacterium | reverse complement strand
TGATAAATCATAATGCACAAAGTAAACAATCAATACAAAGCCAGTGAGATTAAAGTCCTAGAGGGTCTAGAGCCGGTGCGCAAACGACCTGGTATGTATATCGGCTCCACTGATAGTAGGGGACTACACCACTTGGTTAAAGAAATTGTCGATAACGGCGTAGACGAAGCTATTGCTGGCTTTGGCAAAACTATCCAACTATTTCTCTCAGATACTACAGAAGAAGAATTCTCGGCCACAGAGCCCAATATCGCTGGAGATCAATCTGTTAGTATTCTAGATAATGGCAGAGGTATTCCCGTAGATATTCATAAATCTGGAGTGTCAGCGCTAGAGTTAGTAATGACCAAGCTTCATGCTGGCGGCAAATTCGAAGAAACTGCCTATCAGGCCTCTGGAGGCTTGCATGGGGTAGGATCATCTGCTGTAAATGCACTATCTGCTCTTATGCGCGTAGTGGTTAAAAGAGATGGCGGCTATCACTTTCAAGAATATATCAAAGGTACACCTAAAGCTAAAGTAAATAAAATAACTGAAGCAGAGTTAATCAAAATATTTCCAAAACAATCAAAAAGTTTATTAGAATATAAAACAGGATCACTAGTTCACTTTATTCCAGACAAAAGTATTTTTTCGACTACAGAATTCAGTGACAAAATAGTTGAAGATGTCCTCAAAGATAGAGCCTATCTCATGGCTGGTCTTTATTTTCAATTTTACAATGTTTCTAAAAACATAGAAAAGCACTTTTATTTTGAAGGTGGCATTAGATCTTTAGTATCGCACTTAAACATGGCTAAAAAGCCATTGCATAAAGTTTTTTACATTAATAATAATTGGCAAGACCCAGAGTCAGATAAACAGATTGGGGTAGAAGTAGCTTTGCAATATGCTGACAGCTTTAATGAGCGTTTGGAAAGTTACGTAAATGTAATACACACTCCAGATGGCGGTGCACATTTAACCGGTTTTAGGATGGGCTTGAATCGAGTCTTAAAAGACTACGCCAACAAACACTCGCTCTTAAAAGAAAAAGAAAGTTTTTCCACTGATGACCTCAAAGAAGGTCTAACTGCTGTAGTATTCGTAAAAATGTCGGCCAATGATCTGCAATTTGAATCTCAAACCAAGGCTAAATTAAATAATACTGAGGCCCAATCTGCTGTATATCAAATTTTTAAAGATAGTTTTGAGACATTCTTGGAAGAAAATCCTAAAGTTGGAAAAACTATTATTGAAAAAGTCATGCTCGCCGCAAGGGCTCGCATGGCCGCTAGGGCTGCCAAAGATGCTGTCATTCGCAAAGGTGCACTAGAAGGTAGCTCGTTACCAGGCAAGTTAGCTGATTGCCAAAGTAGAATAGCTGAAGAATCAGAAATCTACATAGTAGAGGGTGACTCTGCCGGTGGTAGTGCCAAACAAGGCAGAGATCGCAAATTTCAAGCCATCTTCCCACTTAAAGGCAAAATTCTTAATACTGAGCGTGCACGCTTAGACAAAATAGTTGCTTTTGAAGAATTAAAACAGCTAGTGGTTGCCCTGGGAGCTGGTATCGGCGAAACCTTTGATGATAAAAAACTGCGTTATCACAGAATTATTCTTATGAATGATGCCGATGTAGATGGTGAGCATATCACTACTTTGGGTCTGACTTTCTTTTTTAGACATTTGCCAGAAGTAGTTAAGCAGGGTTATCTGTATGTGGCCATGCCACCACTTTATAAAATCACTCATGGTAAAAAAGAAGAAATTTATGTTTATAGCGAAGAGGAAAGAGAAGAGCTAATTCAGAAAATTTTGAAAACAAAAGCTGATGCCAAAATAGGAACTCAGCGCTATAAGGGTCTAGGTGAAATGAATCCGGAGCAACTTTGGGATACCACTATGAATCCTAAGACTAGGATTTTGAAAAAAGTCACCATAGACGATGCCAACAAAGCCGATGAAACCTTTACTACTTTAATGGGAGACGACGTCCCACCAAGGAAAAAATTTATTCAAAGCCGTGCCAAAATGGCGGAGTTAGACGTATGAAAACATATATCATAGGCCACAGAAAACCAGACACAGATGCAGTAGTTGCTGCTATGGCACTAGCAGAGCTTTACAAGCAAAAAGATTGCTTTGGTTATAGCAATGCCGTACCCGTTATCACCGACCCATTGAATCCAGAAACAGAATATTTATTTCAAAAATTCGAAGTAGATTCTCCCAAAGAAATTAGCGCTAGTAATATCAGTGATGAAGATAAAATAGTTTTGGTAGATCACAATGAAGAAGCGCAAAGATTAACCGGAATTAAAGCAGAGCAAATAACTGAAATAGTTGATCATCATAAAGCAAATATTAATTTTAATTCACCAATTTTCTTAAATTTTAAACCTTGGGGCAGCACTTGCACTATAGTTTACTTTTTCATGAAGAAAAATGACATTGTGCCTGACAAAACTCTTGCAAGCTTAATGCTAGCTGCCATCATTTCTGACACTGTTAATTTAAAGAGTGCTACTAGTACCAACAAAGATAAAAAATATCTTCAAGAACTTGCTAAGCTAGCAGAAATTACTGATATAGACGCTTTTGCTTTAGAAATTTTTAAGGCTAAGTCTAGCGTGACAAAACTATCAGATGAAGAAATTGTTAAAAACGACTACAAAATTTATGATTTTGGCGACAAAAAAGTTTTTATCAATCAAATAGAAACAGTAGAACAAGATCTAATTTTTACAGATAAAAAGGCTGGGATATTAGCAGCAATGGCAAGTGTAAAGACAGCTGAAAAAGTAGATTTATTATTTGTGGTAGTCAGCGATATTCTAAATGTTAATAGTAAAATTATCTTGCTCTCAAATGAAGAGCAAGTATTATCAGAAAAAGCTTTCAATACTACAGCCAAAGATCAAATTATTGACATTGGTCCCAAGTTAAGCCGTAAAAAAGAAATTGCACCAGCAATAGAAAAAGCGATAAAACATGACAGACGAGAATAAAACACCAGATAGTAAAGACGTTGCACCACAACGTCTCGAAGAAGAGGCTCTAGAAACCAATGGGCATTTAGTGGGTCAAATCACTGAGAGTAAATATGGCAGGATTAAACATATCTCCATAGTTGGTGAAATGGAAAAATCTTATCTAGACTATGCCATGAGTGTCATAGTTTCTAGAGCACTGCCAGACGTAAGAGACGGATTAAAACCGGTGCATAGAAGAATTCTGTTCTCTATGTTTAAGAGTGGAATTCACCACTCCAGTGCTTACAAAAAATCGGCTCGTATCGTTGGAGATGTGCTGGGTAAATATCACCCTCATGGTGACAGTGCTGTTTATATGGCTTTAGTTAGATTAGCTCAAGAATTTTCCATGCGTTATCCGCTCATTGATGGGCAAGGTAATTTTGGTTCTATAGATGGAGACAGCCCAGCTGCCATGCGTTATACCGAGGCACGCTTGGCCAAAATAACTCAAGAATTACTAAAAGATATCGGCAAAAAAACTGTTAACTTCGCAGACAATTTTGATGGTTCTATGCAAGAGCCAACTGTCTTACCAACTAGATTGCCAAATTTACTCCTTATGGGTAGTGAAGGTATTGCTGTGGGCATGGCAACCAAGATCCCACCACATAATCTGACAGAAGTTTGCAAAGCTATTTTGCTTATGCTCAAAAAAGGTAAAGCCACTGCTCAGCCCTCTCCACTTGATGGAGAGGGAACCCCGGCAACTGCCGGGGAGGGTGAGGCAGAGAGAGTAATTAATTCTGATCCCAAGCTTCTTGCTGGTGATTTCACTAGCGACATAGAATTTGAAGAAATCATGGCAATTATTAATGGCCCTGATTTTCCTACTGCTGGCATCATGTATGATTTTAACGCCATTAAAGAAGGCTATAGTACAGGCAAAGGAAAAGTACTCATAAGAGCCAAAGCAAAAATCGAAGAAGGCAAGAGAGGATTTCAGATTATAGTGAACGAATTGCCATATCAGGTAAATAAATCTAGACTATTAAAGAAAATTGCCAATTTAGTCAAAGACAAAAAAATTGATGGCATCAGAGATTTGCGCGATGACTCAGATCGTACTGGTCTACAGATTACTATTGATCTCAAACGAGATGCTCGCCCCAAAGTAGTTTTAAACAAGCTTTATAAATTCACAGACCTACAAACTAGTTTCTCCATGAATATGGTGGCATTAAATAGTGAAGGTACGCCACAGTTAATGAATATTAGGCAAATACTAAGTGAATACATTTCTCACAGACAAATTGTTATCGTCAGACGCAGTCAACATGAATTGTCCGAAGCCCAAAAAAGAGCCCATATTTTGGAAGGCTTGCTCATTGCACTCAAAAATCTTGATGATGTTATCGCTACTATTAGAGCATCCAAAACTCAAGAAGAGGCCAAAGAAAAACTAATGAAAAAATTTGGGCTCTCAGAACTACAGTCTTTAGCTATCTTGGAAATGCAGCTGAAAAGATTGGCAGCCTTAGAAAGACAAAAAATAGAGGATGAATACAAAGAAATTCAAAATATAATCGCTAAATTACTAAAATTGCTGAGTAAGCCCACTAATATTCTTAAAGTTTTGGCAACAGAAACAGATGAAATGATCGCGCTTTATGGTGATGAGCGCAGAACTAAATTGGTTAAAAGCAAAATTGGCGAATTTAATGAAGAAGATTTAGTAGCCAACGAAAAAACCATTATTACTCTAACAGAATCTGGATATATTAAGCGTGTTAGCCCTAGTAGTTTCAGGTCCCAAGCCAGAGGTGGTAAAGGTAGCAAAGGTATGACCACCAAAGCTGAGGACGTAGTTAAGTTTATGCTTAGTGCTAGTACACATGATAATTTGTTACTTTTCACAAATCAGGGCCGTGTCTTCAAGATGAAAGTTTATGAAATGGCAGAAAGCTCACGTCAAGCCAAAGGCACTGCAGTAGTAAATCTGATAAATTTAAAATCTCAAGAAACTGTGCAATCCATGCTAATTTTAAGAGAAGAAGATAAAGATAAATTTATTACTCTAGCTACTCGCAAGGGTCTAGTAAAAAAAACCGCTGTTAAGCTTTATAGTAATATCAGACAAAATGGAATTATTGCCATCACTTTAAATAGTGAGGATGAATTAGTCTGGGGCAGATTAACTGGTGGCGATGATCATCTTATGCTTATTACTAGAAACGGTAAGTGTATTAGGTTTAGTGAATCCGAGGTTAAATCTAGTCAGAGAGATACAAAAGGTGTTAAAGGCATAGCTCTCAAAAAAAATGATTATGTGGTTGGCATGGAAGCTTTTGCCAAAGACGCTGATAAACCACAAGATGCAAGAAAAAAACACTTCCGCCAAATCTTCTTAGTTACTCAAAATGGGCTCGGCAAACGTACAGACCTATCTGGTTATCCACTGCAAAAACGCTCTGGAATTGGCGTCAAAGTAGCGCAGGTTACCAAAAAGAGTGGGTTAGTAGCTGCCGCTAGAATGATTACTCATAATCACAACGAAGTTATTCTCACAACCAAATTGGGACAAGCAATTAAGCTCCCAATCACCAACAAATCTATTCCTACACTCACCAGACCAACTCAAGGAGTGATTTTAATGAGACCAAAGACAGGTGACAGTATTGTAGCCGCCGCGCTCACAGTCACTGAAGAGGTTGTGGAGGAGCTGGAAAAGAGAGGATAGGTGAGGTTTTATTTGTGGACCCAAGGGGACTCGAACCCCTGACCTCTTGTATGCCATACAAGCGCTCTAGCCAACTGAGCTATGGGCCCTTTTGATCAGACTGCTATTTTACCTCGGGTGGAAGTATTTGCCAAACCCAAGCTATTTCCCAAAATTAACTAGTATTATTTTAAATTAGCGTGGGCCTGGCAGGTTTGCTTGACGAGCTTGATAACCTCGGTCCATCGGGTTCAATTCCCGGCAGGTCCACGCTCAAAAAGATCTTATTGAAAAACTGTTGTAATTTGTTATATTAAGGATGAGGTTATCAAGCTCAAACAGCGTCCTGTTGGACACATTTTGAGCCCGCTTCTTAAACGGAGCGGGTTTTTTGTTGGGGATTTACCCCTACACACCGCAATAAGTTATATCTGAACTCTATTAGCAGTCCTAGTGATACTCTGCTAATTCACCCTCTCCAGAAATGGAAGAAAATCCAAATAGGTAAAGTTAAACATCTTGTATACTAAGCTCATGAGCATTAAAAAACTTTTTATTCTTTTATTTGTCATCCTGAGCCATGCCTGCCGGCAGGCAGGCGCAGTCGAAGGATCTACATTATTAAACCCCAAACCCACTTTCGCCCAAGAAATTGATAATCAGCCTCAAGTTTTGATCATCAATCAAGTGCGTGGCACAGAATGCTGCGAGCCAGGATCTTTAGAAAACTTAAAACAGCAGATAGAAATATTAAATAAATATGACTTACCCGCTTTTTTTACTCTTCGCTATGATGTTTTAAACAATCCTGATTTTATTGATTATTTAAACAATATTCCTGATTTTTCCTCTCCATACTTGGAGAGGACATCTGGCGAGTTGCCGCCAAAGGCGGAACGAGACCAGATAGGTGAGGTAGGCCAGGGAGCTGAGGTTAAGAGATTGGGTTTATTTATAGAAATCACCCCCCAACTAGCCACAGATGCCGGGGTAGAGTATTTAGGAGATGAAAATACCTGGTATGAGGCGCAACATGCCTATACTATTGGCTATTCACCAGAGGATAGGCTCAAACTAGTAGATCAACTTTTTAAAATTTTTAAGGCAAAATTTGGATATTA
This sequence comes from Patescibacteria group bacterium, assembly GCA_039714855.1. Taxonomy (GTDB): domain Bacteria; phylum Patescibacteriota; class Microgenomatia; order UBA1400; family PJMF01; genus JBDLIL01. Next base: position 731 of record JBDLIL010000046.1, on the reverse strand, counting down.
CCCAGAGATAACTACTGGCTGGATGCTGGATACACCTACTCTTAATTATATTCATGAAAAATATGGCATTAAAGTTCACCAGATTACCCGAGAGCAGTGGGGAACAGACTCCTATACCCTTTATGGTGGTCCACCACATTACCCCTATCCCGCTAGTGAAAACTGGCTCTTTATGTCAGATCACCAGCGCCAAAATGCGCCACTTATTGTCAGACAAACCCTCACAGATCCGCTTTACAACTATGGCGATATGTCTAGCTCTTTCACCAGCCAACCCAATGATTACATGCAAGATGGCAAAGATATCGAATATTTTAAAAACTTGGTAAATCAAGCTTTATTTGATCAACCAAATAAGCAAACTGGCTTTACATTGCTAGGACTAGAGAATTCCATGGAGAAAAAATATCAAGAAGAATATTTTAAACAACTGAAATTTATAAGTAGTTTAAGCAATATTAATATAGTTTCCGATTTAGAAAAATTTAATAATATATATAAAGATAGTAAAATTAATATTTATTATGGAAAAGATATAATAAATAAGGGTACAAATAATACTCAAACTCAGGTTTATTGGATTTCTAGTCCAAATTATCGAATTAGGTTAAAATTTGAGGGCAAAGAAGCGTACATCAGCGATTACCGTATAATTAATGCAAAATTAAAAGATCCTTACACCAGGCTAAAAGCAGAGAATCAAGGCTACTGGATCACACCTTTTATTATAG
>JBDLIL010000045.1:0-7542 GCA_039714855.1 Patescibacteria group bacterium | reverse complement strand
GTACATGAGGCGAATTATCGGGGATATCAAGCTGCTTCGCAGCTACATCCCCATTTGGTTAGAATTGCAGGTATCATGAGAATTTATTTCGCTACGCTCATTCATTCTCACCACCCGCATCAGGTTGGAAGAGAAAATATTAATTTAATATTTTCTCTTTAATAACCTGAGTTGCGGGACTGGGAGTCGAACCCAGCCTGTAAGATTATGAGCCTCACGTGCACCGTACACTATCCCGCGCGATCCCGCCACGGCGGGAGAACAGCCCTTCCGAATCCGCCAGCTGGTGGAAAAGGAGGACAAATATCTTTTTCAAAGAACATCAGATTATAACTTTTAAGCTATCTCAAGTCAAAAGATATAAAAAATTTGGTATAATCTTGAGGTATTAGCAAGCCAGGGTAGCTCAGTTGGTTAGAGCACAGGATTCATAAACCTGAGGTCGAGAGTTCAAATCTCTCCCCTGGTACTTTTAAACCTCTTTAATAACCTCAAACCCCTTATAACTTCCCACTATGGCATAGCCATATACTTTTTTTACTCTATAATTTTCTTTTAGTTTTTTAGCAGTTTCATTTAGTGTGGCCCCAGAACCAACAGCATCATCAATTAGCAAAACTCTTTTGTGAGAAATATCACTGTCTTTTATAAAAATAGTTTCTCTAGCATTAGTTATTCTTTCCTCAATTTTACTCAAACTCTTTTGTGCTACAGGAATTTCACCTGCATATGCTTTTACTAGATCAATATTTGGCAAAGACAAATTAAGTTTTTCTCTCAAGTATTTTAAAAAGGGAAGCTTTCTAGGAATCGAATGAGGAATAAAACCTACAGCATTAATTTTATGCTCTTTTATAAGTTTTTGAATTGTGGGAAAAATCTGCTCAGCCGCATCACTAATCAGCTTCTTGCTCTGAGATTGCTTGGCGTGAAGCACCAAACTCCCCAATTTTGTTTTACCAAACTCTGGCAAACTATAAAAATCTTGATAAAGCACTTCATTTAGATAATTCTTATTAAAAGTATCTGAAAACTTTTGCGTAGCATTTATATATGTTTTTTTATCAAAAAACCTATCAGCTTCTTTTCTAACTTGCACAAATCTATTCGCCAATCGCAAAAAAACATATTCTTGTTTAATAGACCTAGTCCACTGCGCAAAACCAATAATTCCTTCCAAAACTAATCCCTCTGGTGTCACATAAATATATCTGGAGTTAATAAACTTCTTTGTGCTTTTATCCAAATCACCTATATAAACTGATTTTGCAGCTTTTTTTTTGAGAAAATAAAAAACATGTGGGGGTTCACCAATTTTGACAATCAATCCATCGTTGATCAACTTTTTGAGTTGCTTGTGAACTGCAACTTGGCTAATTTCCAGGGATTTTCCCAAATCATGAGCTCTAACTTGGCCCTTATTATTGATAATTTCTAGTATTTTTTCTCTGGTATCTGTCTTCATAGTTTATAGTTTACTATTAACTATTAACTATGTCAATAGCTTGTCTAAATACTAAATATGGCCAGGATTTCTCCCAGCCATATTAGTTTAAATTTGCTTTTATTCGTTTAAATTAGTTCGCTTTACATCATCCCCGGCATGCCACCGGCTGGCATTGCAGGTGCAGCAGGCTCAGGTTTAGGTATATCTGTGACCAAGCACTCTGTAGTTAGAATCATAGACCCTACTGAAGCAGCGTTTTTTAGTGCAGACATAGCTACCTTAGCAGGTTCTATTACGCCAGCTGTAACCATATCACCAAATTCATTAGTAAGAGCATTGAAACCAAATGTGGCTGACTTTTTCTTTTTAACTTCATTGGCCACATAACCTGCATCCATACCAGAGTTGGCAGCTAACATGCGCAGCGGCTCTTCCAGCACAGAAGCAACCAAATCCACGCCAGTTTGCTCATCATGACTATCAGCCTTAATTTTACTTAAAACTTTACCAGCCTGGATGTAAGTCACACCGCCACCTGGAATAATTCCGCTCTCAATAGCAGCCTTAGTTGCTTCTTTAGCATCTTTGACACGCTCTTGCAGATTTTTCATTTCAATTTCTGTAGAAGCACCTACTTGGATAACAGCAATACCGCCAGTGAGTTTGGCTCTGCGCTCTTGAAGTTTTTCAATATCAAAATCGCTGGTAGATCTTTCTACCTCTGCGTCAATTTGAGCTACTCTAGCAGCTACATCATTTTTCTTACCCTTGCCACCAATAATTGTAGTTTCATCTTTAGTAGATCTAACAGAATCTGCTCTACCCAAATCTTCAACTCCTACGTCTTTGAGTTGCTTGCCCATATCGGCTGAAACTAGAGTTGCACCGGTAAGTACAGCAATGTCTTGGAGCATGGCTTTGCGCCTATCACCAAAACCAGGGGCTTTTACTACTAAAGCATTAAAGGCACCTCTAAGCTTATTAACTACTAGAGTTGTCAGGGCTTCACCCTCTACATCATCAGCAATGATGACAAAGTTTTTACTTACCTGCATCAATTTCTCTAACATAGGCAAGAGCTCTTGCATGTTAGAAATCTTTTGATCTGTTACCAAGATATAAGGATCCTTGATTTCAGATTCCATAGTGTCAGAATTGGAAACAAAGTAAGGTGAGGCATATCCTTTGTCAAAAAGCATTCCTTCCTTGTGATCAATAGTGATTTCCATGGTCTTACCCTCTTCTACTTCCACCACTCCATCTTTACCAACTCGCTTTAAAGCTTCAGCTATTTTCTTACCCACCTCTTCATTTTGTGCAGAGATGGTGGCTACTTTTTCCCAGTCTGCTTCTTTTACAGGCTTGGCGAGTCTGCTGATTTCTGCAACTACTGCAGCAACTGCCTTATCAATACCTTTTTTCATTAACATTGGGTTGGTGCCAGCGGTAACGTATTTCATACCTTTGGCAGAAATTTGTTGAGCCAAAAGTGTGGCAGTGGTAGTACCATCACCAGTGTCATCGTTGGTTTTGCTAGCAGCTTCTTTTACCAATTGAGCACCCATATTCTCAAATTTATCTTCTAATTCAATTTCCTTGGCTACAGATACACCATCATGAATTACGTTAGGTGCACCCCAAGATTTATCCAAGGCAACATTTCTACCCTTAGGGCCTAAAGTGACTGTTACTGCCTTAGCAAGTTTATTAATTCCGACCAACATTTTTTGTCTGGCGTCGTCGGAAAATGCAAGTTGTTTTGCGGACATAATATTCCTTTTGATTGTCATACCGGCGAAGGCCGGTATCCATAGTTTTTTTATTAATAGTTAATAATTAAGTTTCTCTCTCTGGTTTATAAAAAAGTTTACCCAATCACTGCAATCAAATCTTCAAATTTTAAAAACTGATATTCTTTATCAGCAATCTTAAACTCATTACCACCCCATTTTTTATAAAGTACTTGGTCTTTTTTCTTCACCGGACATTTAATTTCTACTCCGTCATCGTAAATAGCATCTCCACAAGCCAAAACTTTGCCATATTGAGGTTTTTCATCACCACTCTCTGGCAAGTAAATTCCACTGGCGGTTTTGGTCTGCGCCTCTGCTGGCTCTACTAATACAAAGCCTGCGAGTGGCTTGAGGTCGGAAACTTTGATAGTTTTAGTCATAAAAACTCCTTATTATTTGTTGTTTGGAATTTGTAATTTAGCAAATGACTCACTCATTTGCGTTTGATAGCAGTTATACTAATCGACTGCTAATTTAGAGTCAAGGGGAGTTTTTTAGTTTGGGGATGTTGTAATTATTTAGCTTCTGAGGATATCAACACTTCCCGCTCACCATTACTACCAACAGAAACTCTGGAAAGCAAGAAGCCCTCACAATCCAACCCCTTGTCTTTAAAGTGCTGGTTAAGATCATCTTTCATGATGCTTTCTACCTGAGCGCGGTTTTGTTGAATTTGATCTAAAGTTAACTCTGAAAAAACAGTGGAAACACGGCTACGAGAAAAGGGACGCACAACTTTAGAAACCACACTTTCACCAATATTCTCCCAAAGCTCAGGAGAATTTTTCTTATCTATTCTAAACAAAACTGAACCCTCAATAGAAACATTTTGACCATCTTGAGTGGTGGTCTGGATAGGTTGATCACCCAAAGCCTCTTTATTTTTAGAAAAATCAAAGCCTTCTTGAATAGAATATTCAATAATCTGAGCATTAAAAAGTTTGGCTATTTGCCAAAAAGGAATCTTAAGATGCAAGCCTGGTCCCCATACATAGGGCAAAACACCCCTGCCTCTGTCATAAACACAAGCTACATGTCCGGGAGGCACAGAAATGAAAAAGCCACCTACGACCTCATCCACCATAAAAGAAACCCCCAGACGATCAAATTCCATACGGATAATTATACCCTCAGTTGCCATTCCGGCGAAGGCCGGAATCCATAGCTATTTAACATCTACCACTAATTTCTCCTCTGTTTGCCCATCCTCCGAAGCCTTGGCGAAGGAGGATTCTTTATAACTCAAAAATTTTCTTCTAATATATTTTGTTAAAGTCAGGCAAATACTAAATACCAGTGTAGTTATCACGAATAATTTTTTACCAGCTGGCATAAACATAAATATAAAGAAAGATACTATGGGTAAAGTTACCTGCAATCTAACTAGCTCTGCCTTACTATGAGGATAAGGAGACGTCATAGTCGCCAAAGTCTCAAATATAAAAATAAACAGGGATTGAATAAAATTTAAAGTAATACTAGCTTTACTCAAATCGAATTTATTCAAAAATACTAAATTAAATGGCAAATCTACCTTGGGCATAAACGAATAAATCAGATGAATATCTTTTCCCTCAAGTCCAGTTTTAAAAATTTTATAAAGCATTAAAGCAATCATTGTCTGAATACTCAAGCTAATCATTTCACCCCAAACTACATTTTCACCTTTTTTCATTATCTTCTTTTCAGCTTCTCGCAACTTAATAGGATCATCTGCGTAAACCTCATGAGCCTCGGCTACCTTTGCAGCTATTTCACGCCTGTCTTTCTCGCTTTTTGATCCAGACAATGATAGGGGTAAAAGTAAAAAACGAATAATCAATGTCAAGATAATCACTGCAATGCCCATGTCAGCCTGCTGCGAACCAAAATCTAAAATCCAATAAATAAACACCAAGAGATTTAGAAAGGGCTGATAAACAATAGTGGTAAACAAAGAAAAAATTAGTGACATTTGTACTTCAACCTTCCAAGCGCTTGGATTCTCCCATGATAGTTTTGAGCATTGTCATAGTAACTCGCAACTTAGATATAAATTCCATGGAAAGCTCCATACCTTGATTATCAAGTTCTACTCCATCTAAGGCCATCATGCTATCGTCAGTAAAAGTGTCAAACATTTGACCTAAGAAAGATTCATTTTCCTCAACCCATTTTTGCCTCTTAATCTTGGGTAAAAGCATTATTTTTTCGAATTCTTTTGAAAGACTATTTGCATGCTGTGCTCTGGCAAATAATTCGCGTTTAATTAAATTATTTCTATCTTTAAAATCTTGAGAGTTTTGCATGAATTTTATTATATCACCCTTGAGAGAGTATAATAACTCTTGTGAAAATTTTAGATTTAAAAAAATTAAGTAACAAAAAAATAGTTAATCAAGCTATTAAAACTCTAGAGAGTGGGGGTTTACTTATATTTCCTAGCGAAACCACTTATGGCGCCGGAGTGGATGCTACTAATACTAAGGCTGTAGAAAAATTGCTGACCTACAAAAGCAGGCGCGAAGGTAAGCCTCTGTCTGTTGCGGTGGTCAACAAAGAAATGGCAAGTAAATACGTTGAGATTAATGACCAAGCTGAAAAGCTTTATAAAAATTTCTTGCCAGGACCGATAACCATAGTTTCAAAATCCAAAAATAATTTGGCTTCTGGAGTGGCATCAGAATTTAATACTTTAGGAATAAGGATTCCGGATTACAAGTTAATATTAGATATTTTAAAAATTTATAAAAAACCTATAACTGCCACATCTGCTAATGCCAGCGGCAAAAAAAGACCTTACAAAATAACAGACATTTTTAATAATATTTCTGACAAACAAAAAAACTTAATAGATCTAGTACTAGATGCTGGCGAGCTGCCACATAATCAGCCATCTACGGTAATAGATACTACTCTTTCTGCTCCGCTTACGCTGCGCAGAAGAGAAATTCCAAATAAATCAGAAAACTTGAAATTAGAATCACAAAACGAACAAGAAACTAAGGATATAGCTGGTAAATTATTGTTAAAACACTGGGAAGATTTAAAGAAGAGTAGACTAATAATATGTCTCAACGGCCCCTTGGGAGCTGGCAAGACTATTTTTGCCAAAGGAACGGCAAAATTTCTAAAAATAGAAGAAGAAATCACTTCACCTACATATACTTTTATCAACGAATATGATTTTCAAAGACACGGTGTAAAAGGCAAATTTTATCATCTTGACCTTTGGAAGATAGATTCTCAAGAGAGTTTTGATTTGTTAGCAATTCCTAAGTTGTTAGAAAGCAAACAAGCTAGTCTTTTAGTAATAGAATGGTGGGATCAAGTAGCTGGGTTTGCTAAAACCAGAGGGATAAAGCCTGATTTAATAGTAGATTTTGAAGAGGATAATAAAAACAGAATTTTAAATATCAGAGAGGGTGACATGCTTTATTAGTAATGACAAAACAAAAAAAACAACCCACTATCCTATCTATCGACACCAGTTGTGATGACACTAGCGTCGCTATTACGCAAGGGCTAGTGGTCTTAAGTAATGTAATTGCTAGCCAAACCCAATTGCACAAACAATATGGTGGTGTTTTTCCCACTGTGGCCAAGCAAGCTCACAAAGATAATATTGACCCTTGTATCAGTGCTGCTTTAAAAAAAGCCAGTCCCTCGATAAGCTCGGGAAGCATTTGGGGGAACATAGACGCTATTGCTGTCACCCAAGGCCCTGGCCTAGCGCCTGCGCTAGAAGTAGGAATCAAAAAAGCCAAAGAATTAGCCAAAAAACATAATAAAAAGCTAATTGCTGTTAACCACATAGAGGGGCATTGCCTATCGCCTTTGGCGACAAGAAATTCTCCCTCGACTACGCTCGAGAACCACAATGAGATTAATCCGGCACTATCACTTGTAGTTTCTGGCGGTCACTCTGAGTTTATTTTAATAAAAAAAATAGGTAAGTATGAACGCCTTGGCTGGACTATAGATGACGCTGCTGGTGAATGCTTAGATAAAGTTGGTCGCATCTTGGGTTTGGGATACCCCGCAGGACCAGTAATAGAAAAATTTGCTAAGCTAGGAGATGAAAAGTGCTTCACTTTTCCTTTGCCTATGACAGAAAGCAAAAATTTTAATTTAAGCTTCTCTGGGCTAAAAACTTTCGCCCGAAATAAAATCAAAGAGCTGGAAGACGATAATCAGTTAGACCAACCAGCTATTTATGACTTCTCTGCTAGTTTTCAATATGCGGTTTTTAGGCATATTTGCTATAAACTGGGTAAAGTTTTAAAAAAACATCCTTCTACGGGTCAAGTTTGGCTAGGCGGT
>JBDLIL010000044.1:0-7872 GCA_039714855.1 Patescibacteria group bacterium | reverse complement strand
TACCTACTCCTCAGAAACCCAGTGATGTCTATGTGGATGTGCCTGACTTAGTAGCTGTTGCCACCCAATCTGCTTCGGGCGCAAGCACTATAGTTTATGAGGAAAGAGAAAGAATATTTAGCGATTGTGCCAATAGGAAAGGCCTTTCTCTTTGTATTCGTCTAGAATCTCTTTGGCCCAAAGCTATAGATGGCTTTAAAATCAATCCTCTTTTTGGTAAAGGTTATGCCACTCTGAATAAAGATAGCAAATATCATTTCACTGAAGCTGAGAGTATCGATAACAACCTACTGCGCACGTTGGGTGAAACTGGCATGTTGGGCTTTATTACTTTTTACGGCATGGTGGTCATTGCTTTGATTCAAGCTTTTAAAAATCTACAAAAGGCAGACAGATTGAAAGTTACTCTAAGTATTACTATTATAGGAACTAGCTTGGGATTGCTAACTAATGCCATCTATATAGACGTTTTTGCAGCCTCTAAAGTAGCATTCACTTATTGGGCTTTGCTTGGCATGAGCACCGCCTATTTAAATCTGGATAAAAAACATGAAAAAACTAAGTAAAAACGTTGTATTGCAACGTCTCTCCACCAATCACTTAGTATTATTATTAATAATTATTATTCCCGGCTTTCTAATAAGATTGCATAAAATAAATAACCCATTGGCTGATTGGCACAGCTGGAGACAAACAGACACTGCTTCGGTAAGCAGAGAATTCATAAAACATGATTACTCAATATTAGAACCTCATTATCAAGATCTATCTAATATCCCAAACGGCCTAAGCAACATAGACGGCTACAGGATGGTTGAATTTCCGATTATTAATTATTTAATTGCTCAATTTATTAGATCTTTTCCAAATTTAGATTTAGTACTTACTTCGCGCTTGGCTAGTATTATTAGCTCTTGCTTTAGTATTTTATTTTTATATGGCATTGTTTGGAAATTATCTAAAAATAAGTTGACAAGTTTTTTCTCAGCCTTTGTTTTTGCCTTTTTGCCGTACTCTGTTTTTTACTCACGAGTAATTTTGCCAGAACCTTTTATGATCACCCTGCAACTGCTATCACTATTTAGTTTTATAGTCTGGCTCGAAAAACAAAAAGAAAATATCAAATATCAAATATCAAATATCATAAAACATAATTTTTGGATTCTAATCTCTCTGGTTTCTTTATCTCTAGCCCTTTTACTCAAACCTACTACTATTTTTATCACTCCAGTTTTTATAATTTTGGCCTTTGCTTATTTGGGTAAAAAAGTTTTCACGACTTGGCAGTTATATTTATTTCCCCTAAGTTTATTGCCCACTTTTGCTTGGAGAATTTGGATACAAAATTTTCCCACTGGTATACCAGCCAATAGGTGGTTGCTGAATGGCAATGGCATTCGCCTCAGACCCGCCTGGTGGCGATGGCTCTTTGCTGACAGACTAGGTAGATTGATTCTGGGATATTGGGGAAGTATTTTTGTAAGTTTGGGACTTATTTCAAAAAGCAAAGCAATATCCAATATCCAATATCCAATATCTAAATTCGATTTATTCACCATCACTTATGCCGCCTCAATGTTCTTATATCTAGTAATCTTTGCTACTGGCAATGTTCAACATGATTATTATCAAATAATTTTAATCCCGATTGTTTCCATTCTCTTTGCCCGCGGTATTACTTTTTTATTAAATTTACCGAAACAACTTAATTACAAACTAATAACTCTAAGTTCAGTTTTTATTTTTATTCTTCTATCTTTATATTTTTCTTACTATGAAGTCAAAGGTTATTTTAATATTAATAATCCCAGCATTGTTACTGCTGGCAAAAGAATAGATCAACTTACTCCAAATAATGCCAAAATCATAGCTCCATACATGGGTGACACTGCATTTTTATTTCAAACCAATAGAACCGGTTGGCCCATAGGTGGGGAAATTGAGAAAAAAATAAATATGGGTGCAAGCTATTATGTTAGTACTACTTATGACAATGAAGTTAGAGAGTTAGAAAAAAAGTATAAAGTTTTGGAAAAAACACCAGAACATATAATTATTAAGTTATGAAAATCCTGATGTTGACACCATATTTGCCTTACCCTTTACTTTCAGGAGGGCAAATTCGTACTTATAATTTATTAAAAAAACTCAGCTCAAAACATGAAGTCACTCTTTTTGCTCTCATTAAAGAAGAGTCGGAAAGACAATATGTTCCTGAATTGGAAAAATATTGCAAAAAAGTAAAAGTTTTTAAAAGATCAAAAAAACCATTCACTTTAAAAAATATTTTTAAAACAGCATTTTCTAGTTATCCATTTTTAGTAATTCGCAATTATGTTACAGAAACCATAGGCGCTGTTCAGCAGGAATTAGAAAAAGAGGAATATGATTTGATTCACGCTGAAACCTTTTACATGATGCCTCACATTCCCAAAACAAAAGTGCCAATTATTTTGGTTGAGCAAACCATTGAATACTTAGGTTATGAGTCTTACGCCAAAAAAATAAAGTGGCCAATCATTAAGCAACTCATGCAACTGGATATCAGAAAAATAAAACGCTGGGAAAAGTATTACTGGAATAGTTGCTCGAAATTAATTGTTATGAGTAAGGATGATAAAAAGTTCATTAGTAAGTTTTTAAAAGACGATAAAAAAATAGAAGTGGTAGCCAACGGCGTAGACACATCTTGGTTTGCCGACAAAAGCAAAAAATTACCAAAGGCTCCCACCATTCTCTTTGTAGGCACATTTAAATGGTTGCCAAATGTTGAAGCGGTTAGTTTTCTGGTAGAAAAAGTTTGGCCACTGATAAAATCTCAGATACCTAGCACCAAGCTCTGGATAGTAGGAAACGCTCCAACAAAAAAAGTTTTTGAGTTTCAAAAAAAAGACAGCTCTATCACTGTCACTGGAGGCATCCCTGATATCAGAGATGCGTTTGCAGGCTCCCATGTTTTACTAGCTCCAGTTTTTAGTGGCAAAGGTACACGCTACAAAATACTTGAGGCTATGGCTGCCAAAACTCCTATAGTTGCTAGTAACACTGCCGTAGAAGGGTTGGATCTAGAACATGCCAAACAAGTATTTACCAGCGATACAGCCGAAGGTATGGCAAAATTCACTGTCAAACTTTTGCAGGATACAAAAAAAAGAAAAGAGTTTTCTAAAAATGGCTATAAATTTGTGAAAGATAATTATGATTGGCGATTTATTGCCAAAAAACTTGATGAAGTTTATCAAGAATTTTCAAAAATATGAGAAAGAAAGATTTAAGCATTATCATTCTTAATTACAATGGTCGTTTTTGGCTAAAAAATACTTTGAAATCTCTCAAAGAATACTATTTAGACAAAACAAAATACCAAGTTGAGGTGCTAGTGGTAGACAATGCCAGCAGTGATGATTCGACCACCATGATAAAACGCTCTTTTAGATGGATAGATTTAATTGAGCTAAAAGAGAATATTGGTTTTGCAGCAGGAAATAATGTCGCCATTAAAAATTCTAAATCAAAGTATGTCATGCTGCTCAATTCAGACACAGAGTTCACCCTAGAATCAAACTTAGACCAATTAATCGACTTGATGGAAGAAAGAAAAGATATTGCTGTTATCAGCCCTAAGCTTGCTCTAGCAAATGGCAAATTAGACCCAGCTTGTCATAGAGGAGAGCCAACACTCTGGGCCAGTTTAACTTATTTTTCTGGACTAGAAGCATTTTTTCCAAAAGTTAAAACTTTTTCTCAATATCATCAACTATATAAAGATATAAATACCATTCATGAGATAGATGCTTGCAGCGGAGCCGCTATGATAGTGAGAAACAGCAGCATTAAAAAAATAGGACTTTTAGATGAGAGATTTTTTATGTATGCCGAAGATCTTGATTGGTGCAAGCGCTTTAAAGATGCAAATTTAAAAATAGTTTATTTTCCCCTAGTAAGCATACTTCATCATAAATATAAATCTGGTATTAAAAGCAACACAAAGGTGCAACGCAGCAAGACAAGAGGTCATTTCTACGATACAATGCTTGAGTTCTACAACAAGCACTATGCAAAGAATCATCCCAGGTTTCTGCGCTTTTTAGTAGAAACATTTATAAAAATTAAAAAAAGCCACGCCGAAAGCTAGCGCATTCAGGCGGACGAGGAGATCTATGAAACGCTCACACCTTCAATATAAAGCTCAAGCTTTACGCTTGGAAAAAATTATTTTTGTCATGGAATCAATTTTGGTTTACATAGCAGCTCTGTTCACTAGCGCCTTATTGCCATCATTACTAATTCAGTATGTCTTTAAAAGCGTCAATCCTTTTGAAGCACCAAAGGCAATTGAGTACATTCCAGTTATAACATTTCTTGTCGCTACAGTTTATTTTATCTACGCTATTGCTAGCATTCTTAACAAAGCTGCTCAAGTAAAAAAAATAGACAAAGAAATGGAAAAGTTGATGGGGAATTGTTGCGGTGATTGCAGTGATATAGAAGAGTTGGCAGAACTAGAAAAATTAGCCAAAAAAGCAGTAAAATCTGCAAAGAAACCAGCTAAAGCAAAGTCGACCAAAGGCCGATCTCGCTCTGCAAGAAAAACCGCTAAAAAATAAGATATTTAATATTAAACCTCAAATTGGCAACAAAGCTAATTTGAGGTTTTTTTTATTAAAATTGCTATAATAAGTTTATGCAAAAAAAAACGCGCATTGGCATAGATTGCAGATTAGCAGGCAAAAAACATGCAGGTATTGGCAGATATATAAAAAACTTAGTCAAAAGATTGCCTAAAAAATCTAATATCAAATGGGTTTTATTTTTTTACGATCAAGCTCAAGCTGATGAAATTCTAAACTCCTCTCCATTTAGTGGAGAGGTGAGGCTAACTCCCATCCGCCACTACTCCCTCGCCGAACAACTGAAACTCCCAAAAATCTTTAAACAAGCTAATTTAGACTTGCTGCACGTTCCTCATTTCAATATTCCTATTTTTTATTCAGGCAAACTTATAGTTACTATTCATGATCTGCTTTGGCACCAACAAAAAGGCACTAGTGTTACCACACTACCAAAATGGCAATACTGGTTAAAATACTGGGCTTACAAATTTGTAACTAAGCAAGCCATTAAAAAATCACTTAAAGTAATAGTCCCCAGCGAAACTATTAAAAAAACTATTAGTAATTATTACCCCAAAACTAAAAACAAAGTACTTGTAATAAAAGAAGGAGTGAGTAAGAAATTCTCCCTCGACTCCGCTCGGGACAAGCAAAAAAATAATAATTATAATTTGCTCTATGTTGGCTCACTATATCCTCATAAAAATTTAAAATTAATTTTTAAGGCTCTGCAAAAAATGCCAGATTATAAATTAAATATTGTTAGTACTCGCGATGCTTTTGCTATTAATACAGAAAAATTAGCAGTCAAATTGAAGGTAGAAAGCCAAGTTGATTTTCTAGGCTATGTTTCGGATAAAAAATTAATCAAGCTTTATCAAAATTCTTTTGCCCTAGTACAGCCATCACTATCAGAGGGCTTTGGCTTGACTGGTGTAGAAGCCATGGCCTCAGGTTGTCCGGTCTTAGCTTCCAATATCGCTGTTTTTAAAGAAATTTACTCAGATGCTGCTATTTATTTTGATCCCCAAAACACAAATTCTTTTATAAATGCTGTCCAAAAATTAGAAAAAAGCCAAAAAGCAAAAATAATCAAAAAAGGCATCAAGCAAGTTGGACAATATGATTGGGATAAAATGGTTAAAAAAATTATTGAACTTTATCGAAAGATAATCGAAGAAAAAAAATGAACTCTCAGATATCAGATATCAGATATCAGATATCAGCGCGACCCAAGGTCGCGCTTGTTTATGATAGGGTAAATACGCCACATGGCGGAGCTGAAAAAGTCTTATTAGCTCTTCACCAGCTTTATCCCAATGCTCCACTTTACACTTCTGTTTATGATGCTAAAAGAGCCAAATGGGCTAAAGTTTTTAAAATAAAAACTAGTTTTTTACAAAAGATTCCGTTTGCCAAAAATCATCACCGGTATTTGGCTTGGCTAATGCCACTTGCCTTTGAAACATTAGATTTATCTGAATATGACCTGATTATTTCTGTCACCAGTGCTGAAGCCAAAGGGATTATCACTAGAGCTAATCAGTTGCATATTTGTTATTTACTTACCCCAACCCGCTATCTTTATTCTCACAAACAAAATTATCTAGGTTCTCTGCCCAAAATACCCTTACTTAGTAACTTGGCAACTTGTTTACTTAATCACTTAAAAAACTGGGATCAAATAGCGGCTCATAGATCAGACGTGATAATTCCCATTTCTAATTTAGTCAAAAAAAGAGCAAAACAATATTATGGCGTAGAAACAGAGAGGGTGATTTATCCGGCTGTTTCCCAAACATCCAATATCCAATATCCAATATCCAAACAATTACAAAACTCTAAATATCAAATACCAAAAAATTATTATCTAGTAATTTCACGCCTAGTTTCTTATAAACGCATAGATCTAGCTATAAAAGCCTGTCAAAAACTAAATAAAAAATTAATAATAGTCGGCCAAGGACCAGAACTAAACAAGCTTAAAAAGCTCGCTAGAAATTCCAAATTCCAAATGCCAAATGCCAAACCAATATCCAATATCAAATATCCAATATCTTTTCTTAATTCAATTCCAAAAAAGCAAATAATAAACTTACTTCAAAACTGCAAAGGCCTACTAATGCCAGGTTTAGAAGACTTTGGCATTACGGCTCTAGAAACAGCTAATCAAAACGTCCCTGTAATAATTCATGAAAAAAGTGGGGTGGCTGAAATTTTGAAAAACTATCCTAAAGCTATTTTTACAAAGTCTGAGTCAGTGCTAAACTTAATTAATGCTATTAAAAAATCAGAATCTAAAAAAATTCAAAATAATCAAGGCTTTGAAAATAAAACCATTTATAATACAAGTTACTTCTTAAAAGAATTTTCTAGTACAATAGAAAGACTCTATGCCAATCACAAAACTCAAACAAGCAATTTTTCCTAAGAAACAACCAGAATATATGAAACATGCCTTTGGCGTTATTTTGGCAGGTGGCGGTGGCACCAGACTCTGGCCAAAATCTAGAGGCAAAACCCCAAAGCAATTCTTGAAACTCACCAGCGATAAAACCATGATTCAAATAACAGCCGATAGAGTCAGTAAGGTTGTGGACTGGTCAAAAATTATTGTGGTTACAAATAAACTTCACAAAGATGCAGTCATCAAACAATTGCCAAAAATCAAAAAAGAAAACATTATTGCTGAGCCTGAAAAAAAAGATACTGCTCTAGCAATGTTAGTTGGATCTCTTTATGCCAAATCTAAAGATAGAGATGCTGTTGTACTAAATGCAGCATCTGATCACGTAGTCCCAAATGAAAATGAATATATAAGAGTTATGAGGGCCGCCAGTAAAGTAGCCTTCAGGAAAAAACAACTAGTGACTGTGGGCATCACCCCTACACATCCTCATACAGGCCTTGGTTATATCAAAATTTCTGATGATATTGAGAGGATCGGCAAAGGATTGTCGCTTTTTAATGTTGAAAGTTTTACTGAAAAACCAAATCAATCCACTGCTAAGGGTTTTATATCTACTGGAAAATACTATTGGAACGCCAATATGTATGTTTGGTCAGCTCAAACTATCCAAGATGCTTTTGAAAAACATATGCCCAAAATGCATAAGCTAACTAAAGATCTTAGCAGCTTATCTAATAAAAAATTTCATAACTCACTAAATAACATTTATAAGAAAGCTGAGGCTATTTCTATAGATTACGCTATTAGCGAAAAAGCAGATAACTTAGTATTAATCCCCGGAGATTTCGG
>JBDLIL010000043.1:0-8163 GCA_039714855.1 Patescibacteria group bacterium | reverse complement strand
GCAAAAATAGGCAGAAGTATAAGCCTCCATATCAAGGTTATTAATGCTAGTAAAATACTGGGTAACAAACTCATCCAAATAAACACTTTATCTCGCACCAAAGATTGCATTGTTTGGTAAGGATGTAGTAAAAGCCCAAGAGTAACTTGAAAAAAAGAGTAAGTGATAGATAAAAAACCCAACTTGTAATCCATAATCATTAACTTAATTTCTAATTTCTAATACTAACGCCGAGATAAAAGATAAGCCTAATAGTGTCTGCCACGGATATTTGGCTATCAAAGCCGCTAGCCCTTGTAATTGTTTGGGCAATAAAGACTGCTTATTTAATGAAGCTTGTCTTTTGGCTTCTTTTTGTAATTTTGACAAAAAATCTCTCTCAAGTGTCATATTAATATCCAGTATCAAATATCTAATTACCAATCTTTACCCATAGTCTTCTAAAAATTATCCTAGCTCTAAATAAATCTGATTCCACTGCCTTGGCGCTTTTGTTTAGCTCTAATGCAATCTCTTTAACTTTTTTCTTATCTATATACTTCATTTTTAGTAGCTCTACTGCAGAATTATTCATCTTGCCAAATACCAGTCGCATTTTTTCACTAGTTTCATGCGAGTCTGAGATGGGAGCTGCTAAAATCATATCTCCAATAGGTAATGTTCTGATCACTTTCTTGGCATATTTTTTTCTATAATAATCAGCAATTTCGTGGTAAGTTATTCTGCACATCCATGTCCAAATACTAGAATCGCCTCTAAAAACCGGCAAGTGTTTCAAGCAATTTAAAAAAGTATCTTGGACAATTTCGTCAGCGTCTTTAAGATTTGAAACTTTGGAAAGCACCAAACGCAATAATTTTTTATTATAAAAAGCAAACCACTGCTCCACCGCTTTGGCATCACCAGCTTTAAGTTTTGATAATAACTCTTTCTCTTCTGTTTTGGATTTCACTGCTCTATAATAACATTGAGATGAAAAAAATATTTTTACTTTCTTTTTTTACCATAGTAACATTATTCATAGCTCCACAAATTTTTGCTGGACCTCAAGATCAAAACAATCCTAAAAAATATGTTGGGGATCAAAATACTAGTGGTTTTAGCCTGGGTGATAAATTTAGTCTGGGTAAAAATCCTATGCCAGTTGCAAAAGTTTATAACACTCCAGCTGAGCTCATGAACGTAATAGTCAGAAACCTATTTGTGATTGCTGGGGTTATCTTTTTTATAATGATTTTATACTCGGGTTTTAAACTAGTCCGAGACGACAAAAAAGGTGTAGAAGAAGCAAAAAATATCATGACAGTGGCTGTGGCTGGATTTATCATCATGTTTGCAGCTTACTGGATAGTGCAAATAATAGAAGTGCTTACCGGAGTCAGTATTATTTTATAACTAATGCTACAATAATGTCATGTCTTTTGTTGATAAAATTTTTGAAATAATTGTTGGAAAAGTTTACGCTGCTGACGATGTCTTTGGCACTCTTGAAGCTCCCCAGGGAGTGGCTGATTACAATCAACAAGCAGGTGGTGCTGACGCTATTGGTATTATTCTGTTTGCCTCCAACGCCATAAAATTATTTACCGTAGTAGCAGGTATTTATGTCTTGTACAACTTTGTACGCGCTGGACTTTCTCTTGTCTCTGGCGGAGGTAAATCTGATAAATATTCAGAGGCCACCAATAAAATGACTATGAGTGTGATTGGTATTATCTTGATAGCGGCCTCTTATACTATTGCGGGCCTAATTGGTCTGATAGTTTTCGGAGATGCTACTTATATACTAAATCCTAAAATCTGCGGACCCGCAGGCTGTTAAATTTATGCTTACAACATTATTAGCTCAAGCTGCCAACTTAGGAGAAGGTTTCTCTGCAGACACAGGCTACGGAGCTGAAGATCTGTCCACAAGCACAGCTGTGTGTAGTAGCATAGAGCAAATCATTTCCAATACCATTGGTTTTATTACTGCTTTAGCTGGAATCATTTTTATCGCTTATTTTATCTGGGGAGCAATAGATTGGATTACTAGCGGTGGAGATAGTGGCAAAGTAGGCAATGCTAGAAACAAAATGACGCAAGGTGTCATAGGTTTAATATTGGTAGTGGCTAGTTATGGCATTATAGGGCTTATTGGCACTGTTACTGGCCTGGATATTCTGAATCCTTGTGAGCAACTAGAAGGCATCACTGCGCCTGGAGAAAAATCTGGTTTGAGTGAATCAAATTTTGAGTGTGCTAAAAAAGGGGAAGATCCATCTGTACATGATGAAGGGTGCTGTCCAGGACTATCAAGCTATGGCAGAGGAGTTTGTACGGATTGTATCCCCAAAGGGGTAACTTACGATGGAACAACCTCATGTTGCTCCGGACTAAAGAAAACAGCTAGCAATGCTGAAAGAACAAGTTTTACTTGTGAATAGTCAATGAAAAAAAATATTCTAAAAACTACTAGCTTTTTATTAACAACTCTGGCTAGCTTCATAGCTTTCACCAAAAGTAGTTTTGCTGCTATTACTAATCCTGCCATAGACCCTAGTATTGGTGCTGATGCTGGCGCTGCAGCTGAAGGCAGTATTATGTTGAATTATTTTGTCAGCATCTGGCGCACTGTCATAAATATCGGCGCCATCATACTGCTTATATACTTGCTTTGGGGTGGTATAGATTGGATCACTAGTGGTGGAGATTCAGGAAAAGTAGCCAACGCCAGAAACAAAATGACGCAGGGTGTTATCGGCATGATCATCTTGGCCTTTTCTTTTGTGATTGTTGGCTTTATCGGCAATTTATTCTTTGGAGATCAATTTGACATCTTAAGCCTTACATTTATTGAACCTTAAATTATTAATTAAATAAAAATGCTTACTTTACTTGCTGCTGACTTCGATATAAGAACTGCTGGACAAGGAGTAGATCTTCCCGGATCTACAAACATAACTGATACAGATGCTGGTTTTTCGGTGTTTATTGGTCAGATCCTAACTGCTTTGTTTGCCATAGTTGGCCTAATACTACTTATATATTTACTTTGGGGCGCCATAGATTGGATCACTAGTGGCGGAGATTCAGGAAAAGTGAGCAATGCACGCAATAAAATGACACAGGCTGTGATTGGTCTAATAGTTTTTGCTTCTGTTTTCGCTATTATTATGCTTGTTCAATCAGCTTTTGATCTTGAACTCATTAATCTGAAATCTAGTACTAAAACAACTCCTACTAGGATGGGAGGACCAAGACCAATTTTACCTTAGTCTGCTTGCAGCTCTAGGTAAATAAATGTTACAATTTCTCTACTCGAAGCGATATAATAGCTTTTATTGAAAATCTTAAAAAGGAGTTTATGAAAAAGATACATAGATCAATAACTTCTGGTGTCGTGGCCACCGGAACTTTTCTTGCTAGTGCTGGGCAAGTTTTTGCTGCAGATATAGAAGTTCCAGATACTTTTTTTACTGACGTTGGTGGACTTATTAGTAGTGTTCTCACTTTCGTTATGGCCATTGGTGCTCTATTGGTATTTATGTATCTTATCTGGGGTGGAATTGACTGGATTACTAGTGGCGGAGACAAGACTAAAACCGAAGGAGCTAGAAATAAGATTACTGCTGCTATCATCGGTCTTATAATTTTAGCCGCTGCTTGGGCAATTCTAAGCATCGCTTTAAATTTCTTAGGCGCCGGTGATTTGAACGACCTACTTAGAGAAGGTGAGCTTATTAAGTAAACAGAAATTAAACTGAAATTAACCCAGCCTCTCGCGAGAGGCTGGGTTTTTTGCTATAATTGCAATAGCTTTATGAAAAAAATCCTTGCCACCATATTGATCGCAGCTGCCTTGATTATCAAACTTCCTGGTGTTTCCGCTGTGGCCGCTGGCAATGACTCTGTTACCAGTGATGGTCAAGTAATTATCCAAACAGAAGATGGTGTCATGTACTTAGACACCGCTACTGTGCCAGCAACAGATGACAGATATGAGCCAGTAGATAGAATACTAATACCTGAAGGATTTTTTCAAGATTTGGGAGAACTTATTAGCAAAGGCCTTACTTTTGTTATCGCCATTGCTGCCTTAATGGTCTTTCTATATCTTATCTGGGGTGGTATAGATTGGATCACTAGTGGTGGAGATAAGGCTAAAACTGATCAAGCCAGACAAAAAATTATTGCTGCTGTAATTGGCCTAATAATAGTGGCTGCTAGTTTCGCAATCTTGACTATTGTCTTAAACTTCTTAGGTATTAACTCTCTGCAAGACGCTATAGATCAAGCTGTTAATAGTGATGTGGTAGTTATAGATACTTCTGGCAATACCAGTAACGGAAATCTAGAGGAACTGATAGAAGAGTAAGAAGAGTAATTGGATATCAGATATTGGATATTTGCTATTTGTCGCCTACAATATTCTCATGTTGAAGAAATTTTGCAAACTGTCCGTAGCTCTTTTTTTACTATTCCTCACTACCCATTACCTACTACCAATTACTCAAATTTCCGCTCAAACTCAGGAATGGTCGCAAATTCAACAAGAGTTTGGCTCCTCTAGAGAATATGGTTGTGTCTATGAACACGATGGCGTAGCTGATGTAGCTACTATCAGAGGTATTGAGTGCATAATAGCCAACATTCTCACAGTAGCTGTAACCATCATTGGTTTAGGTGGCTTTGTGATGATGATATTCGGAGCTTTTAAATATCAGATATCTGGAGGCAATTCCAAGGGTGCTGAATCCGCTCGTAACATTATTACCTACGCTGTGATTGGCCTTATCTTAGCCCTGAGCTCTTATTTTATTCTTAATATTTTAGCTGAATTTACCGGCATATCTTTGATTACCAGATTTGAAATTCCCCAGATAAATCCGTAACTTGCTTTTGTAGCTTTACTGATCCCCAAGTATAATAAGTCTTGTGAAAAAGCTCTTCTTTACTCTGTTAATTCCTATTTGCTTAGCACTTGTCATTCCTCTAAAGATTTTTGCCCTTGAAACTACCGATTCTAGCCCTGGCTCTGACGTGGTGGCCAATTGCCCACTAGCAGGACCTTTAGACGAATTTTTTGCCCCTACTTGTGGAGAGGGTGGCTGCACACCAGTGACAAGCACAGCCAAAGGAGATAATTATGATTACGAGTGCCAAGTAAAAAATCATGTGGAAATAGTAGGAGATAAATTTAAACAGCATTCCAATAATATTCATTTTTTATACAAAAAATCTGGATTTAATGTAGAGTTTTTACAAGACACTATCTGGGGTGGTATAAATTGTGATGGTGGCGGCAAAGCTATCTATAGGGTCTATACTGGTAATAATCCCAACAACTTAAGTCATTGGGGTGCAGCTCAAATGAGCACCAACATGAGTTGTGGCGGATATTTTGATAAGCCAGCATCATTTATTGTGGCTTATAACAAAGATAAACTAGCAGGCAATATCGAAGGCGCATACGGCCTAAGTGAAAATATTTCCCCACAGTGTAATGTCAGCGGTCAGTCTGGCATCGTTACTGGAGGTCAAACTCAATTAATTTTTCAAGGCGCAGCTAAGTGCTGCGATGAAAACAAAGAAATTGCGGTCATTCGCAATGTTACTGGGCCTGGAGCTGGAGAAGTCTACGTATATTGCAAAGGCCAAGGGCTTTGTACACATTATCAATCACTTGATTTCTCTGACCCTGACAATGATCCTCAAAATTGGAATAGTGAAACTGACCTATGTAGGCTCAAAGCTGGTAGAGCTTCTAAAGATAAAAAAGATCCTTATTATCTTTATCCTATAGATGGCAGCTTAAGTAAAAACCCCGATAAATTTTATGATGATTTGATTGCTCAAGGGTACCAATCTTATTGCTACACTCCTGAGATAGATCTTAAGGGTGTGCTAAACATGGATGATGAGTGGCAGGTATTTACAGACAGACTTTCAGTAGCATCAGAGCTAGAGTATGATTATTCCGAAAGCGAAACTCCCCTCTGGCGCTGGTATAACAAAAACAAGAATGAAGTGGAGTCTCTCTTTGATTCACTGGAAACATATTGGGGATTTAGAGATAGTAGTGAAGATGATCCCCTCTTGCGAAATATCTCTTCAGCACCCGTGTACTCATTGATGACCAAACATGATCAATGTACTACAAAAATGAATTTATTAGCCACTGTAGAGCGCATGTGCGATAAACTGCAAGATCCTAGCACTTGTGCTTTAGACGAAGCCATTCCCAAAGAAATAGTTCGCTCTGGCTACAAAGCCCCTCAAGGTGAAAATGCCACAACTGAAAATAATCCTTACACCTGGCGTTCATTACTAGATCAGATTCGTCTGAAAACTGACCTGACTTGCGACAAAATAGCTAGAGATGATTTTTATGATAAAAATGGCAAGCTAACTGATGCCTATGGCAAAGAGTTGGCAGATGTATTAGACAGAGTACCTTACTATTTGTACAAATCCTATCGTTTAGGATTTTTAGTAATAGCCGCCGAAGTTCAAGATGATTCCGGTGAAGAACTCCCAGCTTTCAACTTCTTGCCTTTTAGTTTTTTTAGCAAAGAAAATAACCTTGCATTAAAACGTGGTGAGACTGGTCAGCATATAGTCAGGATAATCACTTTCAAAATCCCTGATATTGGCACCAATAGAGATCCAAACAGTGATTTTAATTACCAAGATCCCCTACAACTTACTGCCAACAGTGTCTTGGGCAAAGACTATGTAGATAGATACCGAAGAGAAATAGAGAGTGAAAAAAACATGCCAAACATTCCTGGATCAATGGGTGGCAGGATAAATATGGTTGAAGCCGTAGATCCTACTAGCGAAGAATATGAAAATTCTGAACTAGTTAAAACTTTGGTAAATTTTGTGAATAATCGCACTAATCCCTATGCTTTTTATGGACCAGATAGCTATCGACCAAAAAGTTTAAGCCAAGCAGATATGCTCTGTCCCATAGACAGAAATAACCCCGAACAAGCACTGCACGCTGACGATCTACCTACTGATCCTCCAGCTGATGACAAAGAATACCGCATTGCAGCTGAAGCTGGGCTCTACGGCAATGTTGAAAATGTAGAAAAAGAAACAACAGGGGCTAATTTTGATATTGATGGTGGAGGTAATTTAGTTACCAGCTTAGAAGAAGAACATATCTATCAAGATTACCCGCCTGCATCAGCTATGCCTGAAGGTGATTCTGAACAAAACCCTCACGCGTTTAAATTTATATCGACTTTTAGCTTGAAAAAAGATAGAAAAGAAACTAATAACAAAGATCCCAAAGTTTATAGTTATTTAATTATTCCTCAAGGCTACGAATTGGCTCTGGTAGATGAAGCTCTATCAGGACTAATCTATGACAAAAAACAAAAAGAGAACTTGTTTATGGATCTGGAAGCACTGCCACCATTTTTAAAACTGCAGGAAACGGGTGTTTCTTTTAGTTCAAATGTAGAGAAAACTGATGCCCTTCCTCCGGAATATCATAGTT
Organism: Patescibacteria group bacterium; assembly: GCA_039714855.1. GTDB lineage: Bacteria > Patescibacteriota > Microgenomatia > UBA1400 > PJMF01 > JBDLIL01. Next base: position 671 of record JBDLIL010000043.1, on the reverse strand, counting down.
GCGTGATAGAAAAAATCGCTAGTGGTGAAACACCAGAACAAGCTCATAACTTATGCAAAAAAGAAGTTTCCGTACTTATAAAAAAAGAAGGAGAAGATTCTAATACTGAAATTGAGCCGCGTATCCTAGGTGGTCGGCTGGGATTTTTCACCAGAAAAATTCAACAAGCCTTGCATAAAGCTGAAACAAAAATGCACACTTGGCTTTCAGAGCTCAAGTCAACAGAAAAATATTTATTGGGAGATGGTCTGGATGAAGGATTGGAATTAGAAGAAGAGCATATAAGCGAAACAGCTCTAATTTATCTATCTCAGGAAATAGCTAAGTGTAATTTTAATTCCACAGGCAGAATCACTCCTGGTGGAGGAATTGAATTTGAATACAACTCAGATGAGAGTTGCTCTATTTATCAATCTCCACTATTGGATATACCTGACTTTCAAAAAGGTGCTGATCCCTACCCCGCCTGTGATGAAAATCTCTATTCTTATATATCATGTACTTTTGGAACTGGAGATAGACAAAGATCTTGGAATGAAACTTTGATTGCCCACAAAGTAGATGAAAACGGCAATTATACTCCTGACGGTAGTTTAACTGCCTGTGAATATGTCACCAGAGAAGCAATTCAGGCTGGAGTTAGTCCCAGATTTGCTCTGGCGGAATGGGGT
>JBDLIL010000042.1:0-8280 GCA_039714855.1 Patescibacteria group bacterium | reverse complement strand
TCTGGGAATTCTATTTAGAAGATTTTCATTTTGTTGATAGTTATTTACTATTTTGGTCAAGGGTGAATGGGGGAAAGATACTAAGTTTTGACAAAAAAGCAAGCAAGCGACTAAAAAGCACTTAATTGTATATTTAATTTTTTTTCTAAAAGTGATTAACTATCTACTGTTAAGAAAATACTTTTCCTGCCCGGTAAGGTATCAATGGTAAAAAATAACGGTCACCGTGTGGCTCTTACTTTAGTTGAAGCAAAAGAGTTAGCCATTAAGCTTCGTCGCGAAGGCAAAAAAATTGTTTTAACCCAAGGATCTTGGGATATGATCCATGTTGGTCATGCCAGGTATTTGGCAGAGGCAAAAAAACATGGCGATGTTTTATTGGTTGGCACGGATAGTGATGAAAAAATTCGTTATAGAAAAGGTAAGGGCAGACCAGTGGTACCAGAAGATGAGCGATTGGAAATGCTGACTTACTTAGGTTCTGTCGATTATGTGGTGCTCAAGCAACTTGAGGCTTTAAAATATAGTTTAATAAAAGCCGTAAAACCAGATGTTTTAGTTGTTATTAAGCAAAATTATAGTGATGAGAAATTAAAAGAAATTCGAAAATATTGCAAAAAAGTAAAGGTACTTCCAAGAATGGCAATGACATCTACAAGCGCGAAATTAAGAAGAGTGCAGATAGGGCAAGCAAAGAAAATCGAATCAAAATTATTAAAAGCCATAGAAGGAGTATTGGAGGAATTTAGAAATTAGTTATGAAGATTCTTTAGCTTCATTCATTATGACAAAATCATATGCATAAATTAATAATTGCTTACATTCCAGTGCTGCATCAAGGCTATTTTGAGTTTTTTAAAGCCAACGAAGATGCTAATGAACTATGGGTATTGGGGGATTGGTTGGCTAATGAATTTAAGGAAGTCAGAAAAGATATTCGCAAATTGAATCCTAAATTGGTGGTAAGGAGTGTAAAAGCTTGGGAGATTTTTAATAAGCAACGAGTGGCAAGTGTAGAAGACCTCAGTGACCTGGGGTATGAAAAAGACGGAAAATTTGAAGTAATCATGCCTAATGATCAAGTTTGTAAAAAATTAGCTAGGCGATATTTTCCAAATATTCAAGTAAACTACTTTCCAATTTTTTTGCGGTGGGACAAACATAACGTTTTGAAAAAAGTGAAACCCAGGGCAGATGAAATTATATCTAAAAGTGATTTTGATAAAAAAGTGATGGGTTTAGCTCTTAGAAGAGCTGATAGGTCAGTAGATTGGTGGCGACAAGTGGCTGGAATAATTGTTAAAGATGATAGGGTTTTACTGGCAGGGTTCAACAAACATTTGCCTACAGAACATGAGTCTGACTTTCACAATGATATTCGCAGTCTTTTTTCAAAAGGTCAGTATTTTGAATTAGTGGGCACGATTCATGCTGAAGCAATGGTAATAGCAGAAGCTGCTAAAAAAGGAACTAGTTTGGATGGAACAAGTCTCTATGTTAGTACCTTTCCTTGTCCAATTTGTGCCAAGCAAATTGCTCATGCAGGAATTAAAAAACTATATTATTTTTCAGGTTATAGTTTGACAGATGGAGTGAATGTTTTGAAAGATGCTGGAGTTAAGTTAATCAGAGTTAAATTAAGTGATAAAGAGAAAAAAAAACTAGAAGACCTAGATGAAGCTAAAAGTATTTTAAAGAAATATGAGTAGCTATTTTTTCTTATATTTTCCAATTTTAAATTTTACTGGTTTCTCAGCATAAGTAGAAGCGTGAATATCGGGTTGAATAAAATGAGCGTGCAGATGATTAACAGTACCGGCAGAATAATCTGTATCACCAAAGCGCATGGCCCAGCCACCACCAGGAATTTCATACTCTTTCTCCAACCACTGCACAAATTCAATCAGTTCTTTTCCAGCCTCTGGATCAACGCCAGCTAAATTTGTCACATGCTCTTTATAAATAATAATAAACTGGTGTTTTGTGTGTTTATAAGGCCAGCTGTTAGGAGTAACAATCCAGTATTTACCTTCTTTTAGAATCGGATCTTTGTGATATTTATCTAAATGTTCTTGGCAAAAGGGGCAGACATTTGCATTTTCACTTTCTTTCATAACCCTAGCTTGTTCTTCTTCACGAGCATTGCCAAAATCGACAAATTCAGCTTTATCAATATTTTTGAAATTTTTCTTATTTGTCATACTACTACGGGAATATCCCAGATTCCTGGGTGTGGATCATAGTTAACTAATTCAAAGTCATTTGCTCTGTAATCAAAAAGATTTTTTTTCTTATTTTTTAAAATCATCTTTGGTAATGGGCGAGCTTCTCGTTTGAACAATTTTTTGATTTTGTCAACTTGATCAACATAGACGTGAGCATCAGAAAAACTGTGGATATACTCACCCACTTTATATCCTGTGACTTGAGCTAAGGCTAAAGTAAGTGCTGCATATTGAGCCAGGTTTGCTGGCAATCCAATAGGTACGTCACAGGATCGCTGGTACATGTGTAGATATAATTTGTTATTTAAAATTCTGATATTTATCCATCCGTGACAGGGGCAGACAACTACTTTTTGAGTTCTGCCTTTAATTCTCACATTGTATTGGGGAATCCATGGAGTAATGAAATGGGTTTTTAAGAAGGGACGCTCTTTGATTTGCTGCAAAATTGCCTCAAATTGATTAAAGGTTTCACCTTCGCTAGTAGGAAAATCATGAAAAGCTGCGCCATATGATCCTGGGCCTAGGTCGCCAGTTTCCAGACCTCTCTTTGAGCATTTTCTTTCATTAACCCAGGCTTTCCACCACTTGCAGCCATATTCTGTGAGTTGATCGTGAGTTCTAGCGCCATTAATAAATCCAAATAGTTCTCCTACGGCTCCTTTCCACATTTTTTCGCTTACTTTTCTTTCAGTGATAATAGGGAATTCTTTACTTAGGTCAAAACGAAGACTTGGGGGTGATAAGTAAGTAATAGTATCCACCTCCATTTGAGATTCGCTTCTGATACCATTATCTAAAATAGATTGTAGTAGGTCGCGGTATTGGGTATCGACTTTTTTATTTTTCATATTAATGACTATGTCAAATTAACATAGTTTTAGCACTAATAGAATTAGCTAAATTAATATTGACACATGTACAAAAAAATGTACAATTCGTGTTATGAACAATGTTATACCTATTTCTCAAGCCAGAGCTAGTTTACCCCAATTGGTAGATGAGGCTGCAGTCAGAAAAGCTTTTATTACTGTAAAAGGTAAAGTTAAAGCAGTGCTCATGGATCCAGAAGAGCTAGCTTCCATGGAAGCAACTATGGAGATTCTTAGTGACCCTGAAGCTATGAAAGCGATAAGGCAAGGTGTCAGGGATATTGAGAATGGTGATTTAATTCCTTGGGAGCAGGTTAAAAAAGAGTGGGAGCAATCCTAAATGCTCTACAAAGTTGTTTTTACCAAAGCAGCCAACAAAAGAATTAAAAAATTAGATAAAAGATATAGCTCAGCATTTGATAAGTCGCTTAAAAAATTGGAAACAAATCCTAGATTAGGGGAAATGCTCAAAGATGATTTAAAAGGCTATTGGAAATTAAAATTTTCTAGGTACAGAATTATTTATAAAATCCAAGGCAAAAAATTAATTGTTGTGGTTGTGGACGTCGGCCACAGGAGGGAAGTTTATAGGTAAATTTTATGTCAAAAATTAAGATCAAAATAAAACGCTTTGACAAATCTTTACCACTTCCAGAGTATAAAACCACTGGCGCTGCAGCCATGGATTTGTATGCCAGAGAGACCGTAACCATTCAGCCACATACCGTAGGTCACGTGCCACTAAATATTGCTGTTCAAATTCCAAAAGAATATTGGGTGCTCATGTCAGCTCGTAGTTCTTTGCACAAGCAAGGCGTAATGCTAGCTAACGGCATAGGCGTGGGGGACAGTGATTATTGTGGTGATGGTGATGAATACAGAGCCGCTTTATTAAATTTTACTGACAAAGTGGTAACAATAGAAAAAGGTGACAGAATTTGCCAAATGAAAATTTTGAAAAGAGATAAAGTTGAGCTAGAAGAGGTAGAAAAATTAGAAAACAAGGATCGCGGTGGCTATGGCAGCACCGGGAGAAAATAGAGGATTAAGAGGTCAACGATAGAAAATTATTTACTTTTCCAAAGAATGAAACCGACAGTATTTGAAACAACAAGTACCCCTAGGAGGAGCAGATGGATTGGTTGGAATTCAAAATTTATCATTTACTTTTTCCTAGGGCAATAATAACCCAAGTATAATTAAAAATCAAAATAAAAAACCCTGTTATTGCAAGTATCCAATTATATTTAAATCCAGATATTGCCTGCCCGAAAATTAATGCACCAGCAGCAATATTTGCCAGGTCAAGAATTTTTTCTGCAATGGAACGTTTGCTTGTTATATTTAGCTTTATCTCCATATTTTGAGCCTAACACCCAATTCTTGCAAATATCTGGGGTTTTGCTGTGTTAACATAACTTTATGAAAGTATTCATTATTGCTGCAGTTACAGCAGATGGTTTTATCGCTCGCAACGAAGACGATAAATCTTTTGATTGGACATCGCCCGAAGACAAGAAATTTTATGTAAAAAAAATTAAAGAGGCTGATGCTATTGTCATGGGCAGAAAGTCTTTTGAAACCTTTACTAGATATCCTAGAGGTTCTAGATGGCTAATTTATACTTCCAAACCCGAAGATTTTAAAAATCCAAAACCAAGTGTTATTAAAGCTGAGGGAGTGAATTCTAGCGCAAGGGAGTTGTTAGGAAAATTAAAGAAAGAAAAAAGCCAGCAAGTCGCCATCTGTGGTGGATCTAGCATCTATACTATGTTTCTAAACTCTGGTTTAGTAGATAAATTATTTATTACTGTAGAAGAAGATATTAAGTTTGGTACGGGCATGCCACTTTTCAATGATGGCACTAGCTTGAATGAAAAAAGATTTAAACTAATTGATATTCAGCAACTAGCAGAACAGACTAGATTATTGGAATACCAAGTTTGCTTGTGCTAGTATTTTGCTATGAACAAATCACAACTAATTACATTCGAAGGTGGAGAAGGTGGAGGTAAGACAACTCAAATTATTAGGTTAAAAGATAAACTAATCAAAGAAGGATATGATGTGGTTGCCCTGCGTGAACCTGGTGGTACTCAGATTAGCGAACAGATAAGAGAAGTGGTGCTTTCTAATAAGAATGTTGGTATGGCTTTTACTACAGAGGTATTATTGTTTCAGGCAGCTAGAGCACAAATATATCGAGAAATAGTTTTACCTTCTCTAAAGGCCGGAAAAGTAGTTCTGATGGATAGATCTAGAGATAGTAGTGTGGCATATCAAGGTATAGTTAGGGGTTTTGGTGTAGATTTAATTGAAGAACTCAATGATATTTCTACTAAGAAAACTTTACCTGACCTAACTTTGCTTTTAGACGTAGAAGTGCAAGAGGGTTTAAAAAGAAGAAATGGTACTAGCAAGATGGATAGACTAGATATGGAAGCTAAAAATTTTCATGACCAAGTACGACAAGCGTATTTGAATTTAGCAAAAGAAAATAAAGGTGACAGGTGGCAAGTAGTAGATGCCAATAAAGGCATTGAAAAAGTGGAAGAGGTTATTTGGCAATCAGTAAAGAATAAAATTGACAGTTAATTCTAATAAAAGGAGATTTATGTCCAAACTCAAAAAATATGCTTTGTTGGGGGTTTTTTTGCTGCCAATAATTTTATTTTCTGCTTGTCTTCCTGGTCAAAAATCTGAAACTCAAACTCAGAAACAGGCTGAAAATGAAATGAAGGAAATGGCGCGGATTATGGAATCTGGAGGTTCGGGTTATTGTGAACTTACAGATGAGAAAGGTAATAAACTGGAATATTGGTTTAAAAACAAGAAGATGAAGACTAAGGGTATGGGCTTTGGTCAAACAATTGAGGATGATGAAATGCAAATTGGCTACATGATCAACGATAGCGAGTGGATGTATACTTGGGCTGAAAATCAAGTTGAGGGTGTCAAGATAAAAATGCCGACAGAAGAAGAGCTTAAAGACATGGAGCAAAATGCTAAAGAAATGGCGGAGAAGTTCCCAGATTTTAGTAGTGAAGATACAGCTGATGCTTATGAGGAAATGGGTTACAAAATAAACTGTAAAAAGAAAAATGTTAGTGATAGTGAGTTTATTCCGCCTAGTAATATCAAATTTCAAAACATGTCAGAAATGATGGAGGCTAGTATGCAAATGGGTGAAAAGATGATGACAGATTTTGATCAGGCAGATCTGGAAGAGATGCAAAAAATGGCGGAAGAAATGGAAAAAAAGTTTGGGCAGTAAATTTGCCCTTTGACAATTGCACTTTGAATCACTAATATGTATTTCTTAGTGGTAACATTAAGAAAAAATACTAATAGAACAAGTTGGCCGACCAGTAATGGTCGGTTTTTTTGGAGGGAAGACATCATATGAGTAGACCACTTAATCTTTTAGAAGAACGAGTAGTTAGGAGTTTATTTGATGATGATAGTGTTAAAGAATGGCAGGTTGATGGAGAAAATATTGTTAAACCTGATGTGGAGTCAGATTTCACAATCGTATGCAGTCTCATCGAATTGGCTCAAATGCTAGATGATGTTCTTGGACCACTGGAGCTTCCGCATTCAGCAGAGTTTAATGATGTATGGGTGGTAAATCATCCAATGGTTAAAGATTCACTGGGTCACCTGCGCAACGGAAGCAAAGAAATTCAGGCATTTCGACATCACTCTGACAAAATCGTTGAGTATCTTTTTGCAGCAGCTACTAGGGGTTTGTCTCTTAGAGATGTGACTGTGCAGACCCCGCTACAAGAAACTAGTACTCAAAAATTAAAGGATAGTGTGGTTGTAGTCCCAGTACTTAGGTCTGGTTTAACAATGCTTACGGCCGCTATGAAAGCATTACCGAAGTCTAAGATTGGCATGTTTGGATTGGCAAGAAATGAGAATACATTCATAGCAGAAGAATATTATGTAAAAATGCCCCAAAGAGAGTGTATAGAAGGTTCGGTAGTAGTAATAACTGACCCAATGTTGGCTACAGGTGGGTCTGCGTACCATGTGATAGAGCATATGATGGAATATAATCCCAAAGAAATAATTCTTGTTTGCGTTGTGACTGCTCCAGAAGGAATACGAAAAATTAAAGAAAAATTTCCTGAAGTGACTATCGTCACTGCAGCAATAGACAATGGTCTTAATGGTGATAATTTTATAATACCTGGATTGGGAGATTATGGAGATAGATATTTTGGAACTTAGTTATTAATAAATTATTCTCGTCATGTATTATGTGAGAGAAAGGATTAAAATGTCGGAAGTTCAACAGGTGGGGTATCTAGCTGCTTTAAAAGAAAAGCAGCAGCAGGAATTGCTGAGGGCCAATTCATCTTATTCTGAAAATGATTGGAGCAAATTTTTGGTAGATAGAGATGGCAATGTTTTTATGTGGATTGATTCAGTTTTGCAATATGTTGTTTCTGTTTCAACGACTAGTGAGTCTGATGTTCCTGTCTCAGCAGTGAAAGCTGCACTTGATCGAGGCAGAGAGTGAGGAAGTATACACTAGGTTAAAAAAAGAATAAAGAGGGTAGTCAGGTTACAAATTCTGATCTATCCAGCAACCGAGTCTTATCCTGGTAAGATCGCGGTGCTAGCCCATTTGGGATATTCGCCTTTAAGAAAGGAAAAATATGTATAAGTATTTCACTTCTGAGTCGGTCGCTGCAGGGCATCCAGACAAAATCTGTGATCAAATATCTGATGCTGTGGTCGATGCTTGCTTAAAACGAGATAAATATAGTCGTGTGGCTGTAGAAACTTTGGTTACCAGTAATAGAGTGGTGATAGCTGGCGAAGTTACTTGCAATGGCAGAATAGCTTATAAAGCTATTGCTAGAGATAAGATTAAAGAGCTAGGTTATGACAACGGGCTATATAATTTTAATCACAAATCTCCCATAGATCTTTATGTTCACCAACAATCATCTGATATTGCAGTGGGCGTTGATGATGGGGGAGCAGGGGACCAAGGTATGATGTTTGGTTATGCTAGCCGAGAAACTCCCGAGCTTATGCCCATGCCGATTATCTTGGCTCATAGTTTGGTTAAAACAATGGACAGCTTGAGGGAAAATCAAAAACTAGCTTATTTGCGTCCAGATGGTAAAGCAGAGGTAGTAGTGGAATATGAAAAGGGTGTGCCAGTA
>JBDLIL010000041.1:0-8792 GCA_039714855.1 Patescibacteria group bacterium | reverse complement strand
TACAACCACATCAGAATTCACTCTGCTCTAAAAATGCCACCCTCCAGATTCCACGCCGAGTATTTACACTCCGTGTCTACGAAAAGGGGCGCTTGACAGTTTTGAAAAAAGACTTTCGAGATAGACCTCACGAGACAGACTTTAGTCCTCGTATCGTTGATTTTTTTGTGCCAAATCCCTTTATTCCAGTTACTCAAAGTCAACTGAGCCCCATTAGCATGCAAGACAGAAACATAGAACATGTAGTTGCTTTTGGATTATTCGAAATATTACTTTTTATAATTATCGCTTCAAAATATAAAAATCAAAAAGAAATCAAAGTGCTGATAGTTCTTTTTAGCACGTTCTTCATGCTTGCTCTTGGAACCATCAGTCCTGAATTTGGAATAAAACTACCCTATTCATATCTAGATTTCTTTCCATTTACTGCAATCGATGAACCAGGAAGATTTAGCTATATCGCAAATTTATTTTTACTTATGACGATAGCTCTGGGTTTGAAAAATAATAAGTTGAAGAAAAACTTTTCAACCATAATTTTGTTTATAATTTTTATTATCATTCTAGAGCGCATAAGTCCATTGGGATATACCCTGGTACAACCATATACAGGAAAAGCTATTCAAAAAGTCAAAGATTTGCCTGGTAAAGCCGTATTAAACATCCCCCTCAATGAACCAATTAATAGTTTTTATCCATTTTTTCATCAAAAAAGCATTGTATCTGGCTATGCTCACTTTTTAGCAGATACAGAAAAAAGCCTAAGCTTTATTGATTATGAAGAAGAATTGAAGCGCTTTTTTTGCAGTTCGCAAATAACTCCCAACAATCTGTCAAATGAGCAAATAACTCAAGATGCATTTGCAAATCAAAAAATACTAAAAAGACTCAAAGACAATGATGTGCAAAGCATTGTAGTTCATAAAGATAGTAGATTATTTTGGCCTAGATGTTATCGGGTTTTAGCCTACCTAAGCCATCTCACCCCTGGCATACAAATAGCAGAAGAAACTAGTGGAAAAAATAGCACAACACAATATTTTTGGGCTGCAAAAAGCCTAGAATCTGGTTTATTTTTTCCTAAAGATGGAACCCTGCAACTTTCCAGCATTAGCGTATATCCTGCTCCTCCCGAGCTAAGTCAAGTAAATATTTTACTTAATGGCAAAAAAATAGAAATATCGTCCAAACAAGCCGAGTATTTACAGAGAGAAAGTGGTGAATATGAACTGTTTTTAACTTTTTACGATGAATATATTTTGAAAAAATATACAAAGGCCGGATCAAACCTGGAAATTACTAGTCTTAGCATTCCTCAAGAAAAAGGTGTGCTTACAATCTGGTACTCTTACTATCCTGATTTTGCCAGTAAAAGTAAAATCATGCAAACTAACTCTAATTTAATAAAAATATACAACGACTCTTCAAAAGATATCTATCAAATTCAAGACCTATAATATTGACATTTCTAGCCCTATTTTATATAATTATGGGATATGAAATTGTCAAAAAAGCTAATATCTAGCTTTAATAAAGCCAATACTATTCTTGTAGTTTCTAAGTGGCCATATAAAAAAGAAGCCAATTCTTATCATGGAGTTGCTGTTTACACTCAGGAAACTTTAAGTACTGTCGCCAAAAAAACTGGTCAAAAGTTTGTTGTTTTGGTTCAAAATGAATATGGTAGAGACATCCACTTATCAACTAATAGAAATATTCTTATTATTCCTACATTTAACCCCGGGTTATCTCTGTATCCTCAACTAATTAGAATGTTGAGTAAGTTTTCTAAAATTAATACATATCATATTCACTCAGAATTTTATAATAGTGGAGAGGTATTACAGATGGGACTAATGATTCCATTTATAAATTACTTGAAATTAATTGGTAAAAACATTAGCTTCTTTGCTCATAATGTTATTGATAATTTTGATTTTATCGCTAACTTGCTGGGAATTAAGAAAACTCACCCATTTTTAATTGGGCTCGAAATGCTTGTTCCCTGGTATTATAAGCTTCTGACTTTTGCTGTGAAAAAAGTTGTATGTTTGGATGAAAGTGTCAAAAACAAACTTAAAAAGTATATAAATGAAAACAAGCTATTGAGCATTCCCATTTGGGTTTATCCCAAACCAGAAAATGCAAAGGTGCGCCAAGAGTGGAGGAAGAAACTCGGATATAAGCAAGACGATTTGGTTTTGATGGTGTTTGGATTTGTTAGCAAATACAAGGGAATTGATTGGTTGGCAAAAACCATAGAGCAAAACCATTTCAATAAAAATGTTAAACTCTTGATTGCGGGAGGACCAGCTCCCTCTCATGCTGGAAAAAATCATTATCAAGCATTCTATAAACAATTACAAAATCTAGCAGATACTAATTCTAAAATTCAATTAACTGGCTTCATAGATAAAAAAGATCTAAAAGGCTACTTTGCTGCTACGGATCTAGTAGTCCTGCCTTACCGCGGAATATTGGGCTCTTCAGCTTCCCTATCGTCCACCTTGACATACCAAAAGCCATTTTTGCTTTCAGATAAACTAATCCCTTATCTAGATAACTCAGACTTTACTGAGACTTTAGATGAGCTGTCTGTAGACAAAAATGATCTGAGCTTCAAAATAAGCAGAACTAACTTTTTAAAAACGATCAATCAATTGGATAAAAAAGCTCTTAAAAACCTCACTAAACTTAGCAAGAGACTTGCTTCTAAGAGATCTCCTGAAAATAGGCTTGTGCATGAGAGAGCCTCACTTTACTCTGCACAAAACTCTCCAGTTCTCATACAATGGAGGGGTGCAAAAATCTTACAAAAAGCATTCGCTAAATAAATTCTCCCTCTACATGGGGCCTGTGCTTCTTATTTTTGTATGGGCTCTTATTGTTTTGAGCAACTTTGTACCTAACACATGGTTTCTAGGCTGGGACTCTTTGGCATCATCACTTAACCCCGTGCTTAGCATAAGAAGATCTTTCTTTGGCAGCTGGCAAGGCTTTCAGGGGTTGGGTATTTTGGGTGGTCATGCCTATCAATCTCAGCTTCCGCACGCTATCTTCCAATTACTGCTATCAATACTTATTCCGAAGCAATACTTAAGATATATATTTAGTTTTTTAATGCTGCTGTCTGGTCCAATAGGTATATTCTTCATATCGAAAAAAGTATTTTATAAAAATAATATTTCAGAACTAGCTAGCTCTTTAATAGCTACTCTAGTGGCACTAACTTACCTTTTGCACTTTGCTAGCGTACAAACGTTTTACTTTCAACTAGAGCCATTTATAGCTATGTATGGACTATTGCCATGGAGTTTGTTCTTGCTTTTTCAAATATTGAAAAAACCAAGCAAGAAAAAATACTTTTATTTTTTTATTTTGAATTTCTTCTTCTCAATCACAGCGTTTGTACCACCAGTTTTTATTTCATATATCTTATTTGTTTCAGTGATTCTCATTGCCGAATTATTATTAGAAAGAAATAAAAGAACACTCAAAATAGCATTTGCGATAATAGCAATCATATTTTTAAGCAATGCTTACTGGATACCGCCATTGGGACTATTTACCATCAATCAAAAAAATGATTATCTAAACTCCACTCTAAATCAAGACACCACTCCTTCTTATCAATTGAAAAGCAAATATTATGGAAGAATAGAAAAGCTGGCAGTCCCAGAAAGTCTTTACTTTGATTCTTACGATCAAAATAGATTTGACAAACAATCAAATTTGGCTGAAGTATTACAACCGTGGATAAATCATTTTGAAAACAAAACAATAAAAACTATCGCTTATTTTCTCTTCTCTATTGCAATATTGGGTATTTTTTCTCAAATATTATTATTAATCAAAAAAAGGGAATCTAAATACGCCATTGGGATTTGTGGCTTATTAGTAATACTGTTTTTAACCCAGGGTGAAACATTACTCTCACCTTTCTCAAAAATAATTGAGTCTGTTCCTATACTTGGCCAAGCATTCCGCATACCTTTTAGCAAATTATCAATGTCGCTAAGCTTTTTCTTATCTTTGGGAATTGGAGGTCTTTTGTATTCTATTTATTCGCTCATAAGAAAAAAATCCAAACTCGCTTCAACCCTAGCCATCACGCTAAGCTTTTTAGCAATAATTCCAATGCTAAGCTATTACTCTCTCCCTAGTTTTCAGGGAAACTATCTGTATAAAGGCTCAAAAATAAAGCTACCAAAAAGTTATGAAAAATTATTTCATTACCTAAAAAAAGAAGATGCAAGCCTGCGCATCGCACCACTGCCAATTATTACATCCTCTGGGTGGGATATACATAAGTGGGAAGGAAAACCTGGATACACAGGATCTGGATTCCTATGGTATGACATCAAGCAAGCAATGCTTCACAGATCCTTTGATGTCTGGAGCCCTTACAATGAATCATTTTTTAGAGAGGCATTTCATGCTCAAAAACAATCCGATCCTGAAAAACTACTAAATGTATTAAAAAAGTATTCTGTGTCATTTGTACTAGTAGATGAAAGTATTTATGACCCCAACAACATAGAGAGCAAAGAGAATATAGAAAATTTGAGATCATCGCTAAAACAATTGTCAGCCAAGTTGGCCTTTAAAGATGATTTTATAAGTCTCTATAAAATAAATGATAAAAAAGAACTGCTGTCTGCGCCAAATACATACAAAAAAACAAATGGCTTTGAAACAAGCAGGTTAAACTATGATCCAATTTTTGATCCAAACTTGGCTTATATAAGCAAAAAAGCAGAAACAAAAAATAGTAGCACTTTTCCATTTTTAGAAATTCTTAAAGACTCAAATAATTTGCTTGAAATCTCTAATAATAAAGATTATGCCTTTATATCATTAAATAAAAATATGGATGTCAAAGATGAAAATACTTTTCTTGAAATCCCCATAAGCAAAACAGGATTGCAGAGCTATCCCAGCGAGATTTCTTATGAAAATGGAGAACTAGGCATAAAAATAACAAATCCAGTAAAAATAACTGTTAATGAAGAAGAAATTGACGTCCCAGATTTTGAAAAAATAAGCATGGAGACAGCTACCAGCAATAAAGAGATATTAGTAAATATCAACAAACAAGCAGTAGAGCTTAATCCCGGAGATTCTTTTGAAGAATTTATTTCTCTTGAATATGGAAAAGAGATACTAATAGAAGTTATCGATAAAAAAAGTATTAATAATGAGAATAATAACGAGCTCTCATCTATAGACAAAGATCAAATAATAACAAAAACAGTTGATGCAAATTTCTGGAACACTCATCAAAATAATATTCTTAGCAAATTAAATGAGGAGAATAACGAAATCCAAATCCAAGTGAAATCTCCCATCTATAAAATAGATAGTAAAAAAATAAGTGAAACTAAAGAAAAACACTGCGATCCAAGAGAAAGAGGATCAATAAATAAAGAGTACAAAAATGGCAAGATAATTTATAGATCAGAAAATCAAGGGACTTTGTGCGACTCAGCTAAATTTGATAGCGTTTCATCCAGTGACGCTTTCATTATGAAGGTCAAGGGAGAAAACAATTCCGGCCTTAGCCCCTCAATTCAACTGAGAGGAGAGGATAATGCACTGTGGTCAAGAATAGCTTCTACAGATAGTTTCTACGAAAATAATTTCTTAGTAATTCCAGAAAATAGCTTTTCTTTAAGCAATCCATCTCTAACAATAGACAACCGATCACACGGACTAGATATAAGTCAAAATAGTATTGAAGCATTTAATCTTTATTCTTATCCTATTAAGCTAGTTTCTACTATTAGTGTTAATTCAAATGATTCAGAAATTAAAAATAATAGCGAGATAAAAAAGATTAACTACAATCTTGGATTTCTGTATTCTGTAAAAATGAGCTCGGGATCAGGTGATGGCCTATTGGCGTTTTCACAAGCATACAATGATTTCTGGCTGGCCTTCGCTCGACCTGCAAACACCCCGGCTTTCAGCCTGCCCCTCTTTAATAAGAGGGGATTCTCTTTTAATTATTCACTCCTTCCCCATTACAAACACAACGGCTGGGCAAATGCCTGGATGATAGAAAACCCGGGCGAATATGAAGTGATAATAATTTTCTGGCCTCAATTACTTAGTTTCTTGGGCTATGTCCTGCTGATAGGCACTTTTTTAGGATTTATAATTATATTTGCCAGAGATAGGAAATTAAAGAATAAAGATCAAAAAATAAAAAACAAACTTAAAAGCTCACTCTTGGGACAGTAGTTATTTTCCCAAACCCCAGGTATTTCTCCTACTTCGCTAAAGCTTCGCAGGACAGGCTAGAATTACTGCCTTCCTAACCCAAGGTATTTCCAAGAATTTGGTCGTACACTGCGTGTACAAGATATTGGAGATTAGATATTTGATATTAGTTGATAAAAAATCAATAACCAATATCCAGTATCTAATATCTTTATATCTAAAAACGACATGAAAATTACAAAGTTCTCCGATTTAAAAATCTGGCAAGAAGCAACAAAAATCTCACTTCAAATCTATAAATTAAGCAGAAAATTTCCAACCGAAGAAAAATTTGGAATTACTAGCCAGCTGAGAAGATGCTCTACTTCTGTCGGAGCAAATATTGCTGAAGGTTTTGGCAGATATCATTACAAAGATAAAATTAGATTTTTTTATCTAGCAAGAGGTTCGTTATTCGAATCACAAAACTTTATCTTGTTCTCAGGCGAACTGGGATATTTAGACTCAGATACCACCGCCAATCTATGCAAACAATATGATAATTTATCTAGGAGAATTAATGCATTTATCAAAAGTCTCAAAGCTAATATTTAGTATTACTGATATCCGATATCTAATATCCAATATCAGATGCTTTGTATCTCTTATTTTTATATTTTTATTTTTTTTAACCATTAGTTCTTCAGCGCAAGCAAGCATTATTATCAATGAGGCCTTCCCTCACCCGAACGACTCTTCCCAACCTGAATGGATCGAGCTTTACAACAGTGCCAGCGAATCAGCAAATTTGAATAACTGGACTCTAGAAGATCAACTTTCGTCTCCCAGCACTATTTATGAATTTACTGATCAAGTTATCGAGTCACTGGGATTTTTAGTAATTGAGCTAGCTAGCTCTAAACTAAATAATTCTGCTGACGGCGTAACTTTAAAAAATAATTTAGGAGAAATAATTGATAGTATGGATTATCAGAATAGTCAGGTGGGGGAGAGCTGGAGTAGGGTAGATACTGAAGAATGGATATTAGATATTAGTAGCCCTGGAGAAGCCAACCCACAACCAAGCCCCACCCCATCACCAACACCTAGCCCTACAACCCCTCCTAGTCCCTCCCCCACCCCAAATATCCAGTATCCAGTATCTAGTATCTCTTTATCTGAAATCTCCCCCTGCCCTATCTCTGGTGAATCTGAGTGGATTGAAATTTACAACAACTCTGATAATTTAATAAATCTAGAAGATTGGAAAATTCGTGACGCCAGTGATAATTCCAAAACTATAAATATAAGTATTAACCCTAAATCTCTTGGCATAATAACATGGTCTAGTAGCTTGCTTAATAATTCTGGTGATACTGTCATTTTAGAAGCTCCAGATGAACAAAAAGCTTTTGAAGTTTCTTACACAAAATGTAGCAGCAAAGGCAACAGCTTTATTTATCATGATGGCAGTTGGCAAGAAACTAGCACAGCCACTAGGGGAACAAGCAATGTTTATACTGATTTAGAAAACAACGAAGAAAATAAACAAGAAGATAACGTAAATAATCAAATTCCAAATAACAAATCCCAAACAAACACAAATTACCAATATCCAATTACTAAAACTAATTACTCACTACCCACTACCCATAGCCCATTTATTCCCCCCATAGACCCTACTGGTCTGGTACTGGGCACTAGTACAGAGAAAAACCAAACAGATGCAGACAAAGCAACTGTCAACAGCTCTGATGCTCTCGCAGATAGCCGAAACGCCATTGGCAATGTTATACTAGGGGGTCTAGTATTAGCTTCTAGCTCTAGCTACAAATTATATGAGTACTACCAAAAAAACATCGATATTAGAGAATAAATTTTCTAACTTCATGTTTGTTTATAGCCCTCCCGTACTTTGGGCCTTGCTTATTTTTATTTTTTCTTCTCAACAGCTGTTGCCTAGTGTAGAGTTCTCTGCTCTTGATTTTGTGCTAAAAAAAACAGCTCATATTTTTGTCTATGCTGTACTTTATCTTTTGCTTTTCAGAACTGTGAATAAATCCCTAACTCGCCAACGAGCAAGCAAGCTCAAAAACAACTCCAGATTGCTCTACTTACCAATCTTAATTTGCCTTGTCTATGCTGTCAGTGATGAAATTCACCAATATTTTGTACCCGGTAGATTTGCCACACTTAGAGATGTTGGCTTTGATATGTTGGGTGTAGGCATAGCCTTTCTAAAGAAATATAAATACATATAGATCTGCATCATACTCACTTATTGCGTATATGCACTTCTGTGGTAGGATTGAATATATGACAAAATCACAACTCATAGCCATCGTCTCAAAAAAAGCCCATCTTACTAAACGCGCATCTGAAGAAGCAGTGGAAACACTTTTTTCAGAGGTCACCAGAGCTTTAAAAAAAGGCGATAAGGTGGTTCTTTCAGGATTTGGCACTTTCTATGTCAGCAAAGTCTCTGACAAGCAAGTCGTCCCTTTCGGTGACGAGAAAAAACGCCAAACTGTAAAAGGTCACAACGTAGTCAACTTCCGCGCTGGCAAGCCTCTGAAAAAAGAAGTTTGGTA
>JBDLIL010000040.1:0-9078 GCA_039714855.1 Patescibacteria group bacterium | reverse complement strand
CAATAAGTTAATAATAATTTTTAACGGCCTAGGATATCCTAGTGATTTAAAAGGCATAACTGATTCTAACCCTTATGTTCTCAGTAGCAACTCCAAATTGGATGGGGAAGCAGAGCTAAACATTAGAGCCAATAGCGAAGAAGCCACCCAAATAATGGGTTACGATGGCGACAAATGGCATGAGTTTGAAACAGCCAAAGATGGCAAGATGCTGACAGCCACTGTAAAACTTATGGAGCTATACCTAGCAAGCAAATAACCTCTTAACTTTAGTAATTAATTACCCCGCCTCTCACGAAGGGCGGGGTTTTTGTTTCGGATTTCCTTTGTCTTTACATATTTTGACTAGCTGTGTCATAGTATTAATCAGGTGGTAAAAAGTGGTAAAATATCCTATATGTTGATTGGCCGTTTTTATCACAAGCTAGAAAGCAAAGGAAGAGTTTCTCTTCCAAAAGCCTTTCGTGAGATAGAAAAAAATTGGGTTCTTACACGGGGCTTGGATGGTGGACTATTTCTTTTTAAAGCCAAGGATTTTGAAAAAGAAATTAACAAGCTATCTGAGCGCACATTCACAAGAAAAGATAATCGTGACTTTGTCAGGCTCATGAGCAATGATGCTTGCCAAGTTTCTGCTGATAAAAATGGTCGGGTACTACTGCCCGAGTACCTGACTAAATTTGCCAAATTTAAAAAAAATCTAGTAATAGTAGGCAGCTACTCCAGGATTGAGATATGGGATCAAGATCTATATCACGAATATATAGATAAGTTAGAAGAAAAATCTGAAGATATCTCAGAGACACTTTATGATCCCGGCCTCCGCCGGGATGACAAATAAGAAAATGAATAAATTGCATAAACCAGTATTACTAGAAGAAACACTAAGCGCTTTGAACATAAAACAAGGTAGATATTACATAGACGCAACTTTTGGTAGGGGAGGACACAGCAAAGCCATTCTTAGCAAAGGTGGAAAAGTAATAGCTTTTGATGTAGATCAAGATGCCATAAGTTATGCCAAAGATAATTTTAAGTCAGAAATTGATAACAAGAATCTGATATTAATCAGAGAAAACTTTGACAAACTAGAGGAAAACATTCATAAAATTCAAAGCAGATACAAGATTGACAGGATTTATGGCTGCTTATTTGATTTTGGTAGCTCAACAGATCAGTTAAAAGATTTAGAAAGAGGCTTTTCGTTCGATTCAGACGCTCCGCTAGATATGCGCATGGATGATCGCCTAGGAGTAAAAGCTGCAGATTTATTACAACTGCTCTCAGATCGAGAACTAACAAAATTATTTTGGGAATATGGTGGAGAAGAAGAATCAAGAAAAGTAGCTAGAGAAATAGTATTTAGACGCAAACGGGGAGAGAAAATATCAACAACCAGGCAATTAGCCAAACTGCTTATTAAAATCAAATCAAGAAGTGGCAAGCTGCATCCTGCTACTAAAGTTTTTCAAGCTCTAAGAATAGCTGTCAACGACGAGCTAACTAGCATCAAGAAGACTTTACCTCAGGCTTTTAGAATACTCGGTAATAACGGCAGACTAGTAACGATTACTTTTCACGAAGGTGAAGACAAATTGGTAAAACATTTTTTTAAAAATAAAGAAAATTTAAAAAAAGCTTTGCTAATAAATAAAAAAATAATAACAGCAAGTCAAAAAGAATTAAAGCAAAATCCAAATAGTCGCAGTGCTAAATTAAGAGCGTTAGAAAAAAACTTGTCTTGAGTAAAACCGAAAGCCAAATTATGAAAAAAACATACGTCGCTTATTACAGTTTTATCGGATTAATTACTCTTGCGACTGTGCTACACACTGTTTTTATCGGCAGTCTTTACGTACAGCACGGAAAACAAATCCGAAACCTGACTGTTGAAAATCGCAATCTTGAATCTCAAAAATCCAAATTACAACTAGCGCTTGCCAAGGAACAAAACATAAATTCACTCCAAGAATTTATTTTGAGTGAAGGATTTAAAAACATCAACAATGTTGAATATATAAGTAAAAGCTCTGCCCTAGCCTCTAGATGAGCCCACAAAAAAAATTTCTTATCAGATCTCATATTTTGCAATCTAGTATCTATTTAGGATTCATTATTATCTTATTGAGGCTTTTTTATTGGCAAATTATTAAAGGAGACGAGCTTAATGAGATTGCTACACGCCAATATGAAAGATTGGATATCAGCGAAGCAAGTAGAGGATCAATTTTTACTAGTGATGGCTACCTCTTGGTCGGAAATCAGCCAGTATACAGACTATTTGCTGAAAAAAACTTGCTTGAAAACAATCCCAAACAAATATCTCAATTACTTACGCCACTAATTTTGACCAATGACAGGCCATATAAGCTCGCTAGTCAAGCTGCCAAAAAGGAAATTATTGAAGAAAACACCAAAAAAAATATAAAAGAAAAATTGGAAAAAACTGAGAAAAATTGGATTGGCCTTCGGCACAATATTTCGGAAGAACTAAAACAAGAAATTGAAAATCTACAAATTAAGGGCCTAGGATTTGATAAATATGAAAAAAGATTTTACCCAGAAGCATCTCTAGCTGCTCACGTAACTGGCTTTGTAGGGAAAAATAAAATCGGAGAAGATTTGGGGTATTTTGGTATAGAAGGCGCTCTAAACAATGAATTAAAACCTTATTCTAGAAAACACACAAGTTTAACTGACGCCTTGGGCCTAAAATTATTATTCAAATCAAATAGCAACTCTAGCGCCATTGATGGCAGAGATGTTAGCACTACTATTAATAGAAACGTACAAGTATTAATAGAAGAAGAACTCAAAGCAGCTGTATTACGCTATGAAGCAAAAAGCGGAGAAGTAATAGTCATGGATCCTAAATCGGGGAAAATACTTGGCATGGCCAGTTTTCCCAGTTATGACCAAGAATTATTTTACAAATATGATACTAGTCTCTACAAAAATCCTAGCTTAAGTGAGAATTATGAGCCAGGATCAACTTTTAAAGCAATTACCATAGCGGCTGGCATAGACAGCAAAGCTATCAAAGAAAACAGCAAATGCGATAGTTGCGACAAAGCACGCAAGATTGGCAAATATACCATTAAAACCTGGAATGATGAGTACCATCCTGACATTGACATGAAGGAAGCTCTGGCCATTTCTGATAATACAGCTATGATTTTTGCTGCTGAAAAAATAGGAACTGAAAAGTTCTTAAAGTACATTAAAAATTTTGGCATTGGTAATGAAATAGGTATCGATCTTCAAGAAGATAGCGGCACTCCTTTTTCAGATAAGTGGGGGCCTGTTGAGCTAGCTACCCGCTCTTTTGGTCAGGGAATAGTAATTAATAGCATGCAACTAGTAAGAGCGATAGCTAGTATCGCCAATGATGGCAAAATGATGAAACCGCAAATAATCGAAAAAGTACTTGATAAAAAAAATAATCAAGAGATTCTTGTCGAACCCAAAAAAGTTATGCAGGTAATTTCAAAAGAATCTGCTCACACTGTCAAAAAAATGCTAGCTTACACTGTTGAAAAAAGTCTGCCTAGTTTGGCAAAAAAAAGAAGCTATAGTGTAGCTGGAAAAACAGGCACATCTCAAATAGCAAATGACTCTGGCGGATACAAAGAAGATGGAACGATTGCTAGTTTTATTGCTTTTAGCCCTGTTGATAAGCCAAAATTTATCATGCTGGTTAAGCTAAACGAGCCTAGTACTTCTCCGTGGGGAGCAGAAACTGCCGCGCCACTGTGGTTCAAAATAGCCGACAAACTACAACTACTGCTATAATACAAACATGCTTTTAAAGAGCCTGCTTTACAAAATTAAGCGACCCTACCATTTTGTTAAAACTGGTCTTCTAGGTGGTTTGTTGGCTCAAATCCGCTATAAATTTCCAGAGAAAAAATTAAAAATTATTTGCATTACTGGCACTGATGGTAAAACTACTACCGCTACACTCCTATACTATATTTTAAAAAACTCTGGCAAAAAAACGGCTTTGATAACCACAGTAGCAGCTTACATAGCTGACGAAACTCTAGATGTCGGCCTACATACTACAACACCACACCCAAAAATTTTATATAAATTAATGAGAAAAATGCTTTCTCAAGACATTGAGTATTTAGTCTTAGAAATGACCTCTCACGGCGCTTATCAGTATAGAAATTGGGGCATCAAGCCATTGGTGGCAGGCATAACCAATGTTAGCAGCGAACACTTAGACTATCATTTAAATTATAAAAAATATTTGGGAGCTAAGGCATTGATTTTAAAAAATGCAAAACTAGCTATTATTAATGATGATGATCAGTCTAGCACTACATTAAAAAAATGTTTAAAATCAAAGCGTTTGTCTACCTATAGCTCCAAAGATAGACTTTACTCCGCTCTGCAAAAGGCTGTAAATATCCGTTTTCCTCAAGATTACAATCAAATGAATGCTAAACTTGCCATCAGTATAGCCAAGCAATTGGGCATAGAAACAAAAATACTAATCAAAGCTATTGAAACTTTTCCTGGTGTAAAAGGCCGCATGGAAAAAGTCCCCAATAACAGAAAGATTGATATTTTTGTAGATTTTGCTCATACTGCCAACGCCATTAGAGAATCTTTATTATTTTTGCAAAAACATATAAAAACTAAAAAAGCCAATGCTAAAGTCATTGCTCTATTTGGTAGCGCTGCAGAAAGAGATATTTTTAAAAGACCCATAATGGGCAAGTATGCCGGAGAGTTAGCAGACTTAGTGGTTCTTACTAGTGATGATGCGAGAGAAGAAGATATCTGGTCTATGATTCGTCAAGTAAAGTCAGATTTAGGTGAAAATCACAGTAAAATTATATCTATAGCAGATAGAAAAACAGCTATTAGTTTTACATTAAACAAACTTGCTAGGGCAGGGGATGCGGTGGCTCTATTTGGCAAAGGCCACGAACAAAGCATCAGCATAGGAAAAGTGGAATACCCTTGGGACGAAGTAAAAGTAGTAAAAGAAATACTAAATCAGTAAAGGCGCAAAGTCTTGCATCCCAACAAATATGAAAAAAGTAATAATAATAGGTGGTGGCACCGGCATTTATCCAGTTACCACAGCTTTAAGCAAACTAAATAATATAGAAATCGCCACTATTATTGCCGTATCAGACTCAGGTGGATCCACCGGACGCATCAAAGATGAGTTTGGTTTTCTACCCGTGGGTGACTTGAGACAATCCTTGGCTGCAGTAGCTCAAGGCGATGGACAAGAATGGATTAGAAAACTTCTGCTTTATAGATTTGATAAAGGTGAAGGCTTAAAGGGCCACAATTTAGGCAATCTAATTTTGACAGCACTTCAAGATATGACAGGCAGCACTACAGAAGCCTTGGCAAAAGCCAAAGATATATTTAGACTAAAAGCTCAAGTAATTCCTGCTACTGAAAACAACGTTGAATTGGAAATAGAATATGAGGATGGTAGTAAATTAATCGGCGAAGACTACCTGAACTTTGAATCTCAGATTGGCAAAAAAGTTAAAGATGTGAAATTATCTCCGAGTGGTCAAATTAGTCCCGCAGCCAAACGAGCTATAGAAACCGCTGATTATATTATTATTGGTCCCGGAGATTATCACGCTAGTTTAGTTGCTACTCTGCTTCCCAAGGGCAACAAAGAAGCATTTGCTAAATCAAAAGCAAAAATTTTATTTATTGTAAATTTGATGAGCAGATACATGCAAACAGACTCCATGAGCACTAAAGATTATGTAAAGGGCATAGAAAACCATATTGGTAAACAAATCGATCAAATCCTTATTAATGAACAAAGTATTCCAAAGAATATTATGAATATTTATGCAAAACATGAAGAATACCCTGTGAAAAATGACTTGCAAGATGATGTGAGAGTAATCAGAGCAGAAGTACTTAGCGATGAATCTGTAGCGCAGGTTTCTGGGGATGGTCTGAGCAGATCTTACCTGCGTCATGATAGCGACAAGCTCAAAAATGTATTACAAAAAATCTTAATTTAAATTAATGACATTATTGGGATATCAAAATTTCTACTTAGTCGGAATTAAAGGTGTGGCCATGACAGCCCTGGCCCAATGTCTGCTTGATGCTGGTAAAAACATATCAGGATCGGATGTTAAGGAAGAATTCGTTACTCAAAAAATTTTAAACGACAGAAATATTAAAATAGATATTGGTTTTGAACATGATATCCCGCAAAATATTGACGTATTAATTTACACGGCCGCCCATGGTGGCCCAGATAACCCATTGGTAAAACAAGCTAAAACAAAAAATATACCCACCCTTTCCCACGCTCAAGCTCTTGCTAAGCTCTTTAATGATAAAAAAGGCATTGCCGTCAGCGGTGTGGGTGGCAAATCCACTGTCAGCGCCATGATAACTTGGATTTTAGAAAAAACAAAAACCCCGAGTTCTTTTGCTGTCGGGGTCGGAGACATTATTGGTCTAAATAAAACTGGTCAGTGGAATGAAAAAAGCGAATATTTTGTGGCTGAGGCAGACGAATATGTAGTCGATCCGGCAGCTAGGGAAAAAGGTGAAGAAATAATTGCCAGATTTTCATATCTAAAACCACATATAGCCATCTGCACTAATTTAAAATTTGACCATCCAGATGTTTATGATAATTTCGATCACACTAAGAAGATTTTTACAAAGTTTTTTGAAAATATAAAACCAGAAGGCTATTTACTGATAAATAAGCACGACCAAGAACTGATAAATTTAGCTAAAAAAATAAAACATCTGAGAGCAGATATTAAGATACAAAAATATAGCCTTGATGAGCTTGATATACAACTCAATGTGCCCGGCAAATTTAATATGCTTAACGCTCAAGTTGCTGTAAAAGCCTGCCTATTAATGGGAATTGATAAAAAAGAAGCAATTGCAGCCATAAAAAGCTTTCAGTCGACTAGACGTCGTTTTGAGTTTATTGGTGAAAAAAATAGAGTTAAATACTATGATGATTACGCCCATCACCCAGATGAAATAAAAGCCGTAATTCAAACTTTAAATAATTTATATCCAAAAAGACGCATCGTTTACGCCTTTCAGTCACACACTTTTTCCCGCACTAAAAAATTATTTTCTGGGTTTGTGGATTCTTTTGCCAAAGCAAAAGAAGTAGTTATGATTGATATTTTTGCGTCTGCTAGAGAAAAAGCTGATTCCAGTATTTCGAGCGACTTACTTTGTCAAAGAATAAAAGAAAAATACCTAAGCATCAAAACTAAAAATTTAAAGAATATTGATAATTTAGCCAAATATTGCCAAAAAGATTTGCATGAGGGTGATATATTAATTACTCTAGGTGCTGGAGATATTTACCAAGTCCATGACAGGATATGAATAAAATCCAAGAAAAATTTTCTAAAGAATTTCCTGATTTGAAATTTAATTTTGATTATCCACTGGCCCCTCAAACTTATTTTAAAATTGGTGGCCCTGCAGAAATTTATTTAGAAATCTCTGACAAAAATATTCTAGCCAAACTAATTAAATTCTCTAATCAAAATAATATTAAACTAACCATTTTGGGCGGAGCTAGTAACGTAATTATTAGTGATGAGGGAGTAAAAGGCCTAATTTTAAAACTAACTAATAATAATTTTTCTGCTCAGGATTTAAGGCTGCTGGTTGGCGCTGGCATTAGGATGTCTACTCTAGTTCAACAAAGCATTGATGCTGGATTTACTGGATTGGAGTATTTTCATGGAGTGCCCGGTAACTTAGGTGGAGCTATCTATAATAACGCTCATTATTTAGAAAATTTAATTGGGAAACATGTTGCTAGAGTGGAAATAATTAATCCTCAGGGAGAAGTAATTTGGATAAATCAAAGTGACTGTAATTTTTCTTATGATCATTCTAGATTTCAAAATTCTGGGGAAGTTATATTTGCTGTCGAATTTAATTTAAAAAAGGGAAGCGCTGAAGCATCTCAGGAATTAATTAAAAAGTCGGTGGAATATAGAGCCAAAACTCAACCATTAAACCTGCCAAGCTCTGGTTGTATCTTTCAAAATGTAACTAATAACGAGAAACTCAAAAAACAATTTCCTCAATTTGCTGAAAAATCTCATGTTCCAGGGGGATTTTTAATTGACCAAGCCGGCCTAAAAGGGAAAAAAGTTGGAGATATTGAAGTAAGTGAAAAACACGCTGCTTTCTTCGTAAATTTAGGAACGGGCAGCTCTAAAGATGTGAGAGAATTAATAGAAATAGTAAAAAGTAGAGTCAGAGAAAAATTTGCAGTTGATCTGCAAGAAGAAGTTTTTTTCATAGGTAAATAATCCAAAACAAAATATGTCAAAATTCAAAATAAATGGCAGTATTAAACTAAATGGCTCTGTTCGTATAGGTGGAGCTAAAAATGCCTCATATAAATTAATGATTGCCTCACTCTTGGGTGATAGCGAATCAAGGTTGTTAAATTTTTCTCGCATTGCCGATGTGCAATTGGTGTCCGACATTATTGCTTACCTTGGAGCTGGGGTTAAAAAAGCTGGAGAAAGGGCAATATTTATTGACCCATCCTCACTTAACTCTCATGAAATTAAAGCGGAACACGGGCAACAAGGTAGGTTTTCTACTATGTTTATCGCTCCACTACTCCATAAGTTTGGACAAGCCATAGTACCTGCACCAGGAGGTGATAAGATTGGCAAGCGCCCCTTGGATAGACACTTTGACGGCCTGAAAGCCATGGGAGCAGAAATTAGAATTGAAAAGGGTATGTATATTGCCAAAACCGAAGGATTAAAGGCTACAGAATATCGTTTTGCTAAAAACACTCATACTGGTACAGAAACACTAATTATAGCTGCCACTAAAGCCCAAGGCAGAACAGTCTTAGAAAACGCTGCTGAAGAACCAGAAATAGACGATCTAATTTTTTTCTTAAATCAAATGGGCGCCAAAATAAAAAGAGTTGACAATAGAACTATAGTTATAGACGGAGTTAAAAAACTAAGTGGAGCCAATCACAAAATTATTTCTGATAGAAATGAGGCTGTTAGCTATGCCTGTGCAGCATTAGCTACCCAAGGCGAT
>JBDLIL010000039.1:0-9175 GCA_039714855.1 Patescibacteria group bacterium | reverse complement strand
AATAATATACAAAACACAATTTGTCAATAATATTTATTCTATTGTTAAACAAAAATTTTCATTTTTCATATTTTGATATTTTTAATATCATTAATATCCTCTTCCTTTCCCTATTCATTACGTATAAAGTACATATTTCTTATGTATAAATAAAAGGATAAAAATGCCCAAACTTCTTTTTGCAAGAACAAATCTCAAAGAACAAGCTAAAAGCATGGCAGCCGTTGCCAATGCACAACAAACTTGTTCGGCTGAAAATTTCATCAGTGCCACAATAGCCCAATACAGAGAGAGACTGAGTAGAGAAAAAAACGCCAGTGAAGGAAGAAATCTACTTCAACTAATAGCAGCCGCGATGCTAGCGTCCACACTCCTAAGAAGACATAGGCCTGCCGGAAAAAATTAAGGCTTACTTTTTGTTCTTCAACATCTTCCCCACACCTTCTACCGCTCGCAGTATCTCCATAGGCACAGCAAAAATGACAGTGTTGGACTGATCGGAAGAAATATCATTAATAGAATTAAGAGTTCTTAGATGCAATGCCCCGGGTGTAGCTGCCATCATAGTGGCAGCTTTTTTGAGGTTAGCAGCAGCTTGCACCTCACCTTCAGAATTAATTACCGTGGCACGCTTTTCTCGCTCCGCCTCAGCCTGCTTAGCCATGGTACGCACCATGTTTTCTGGCAATTCAATATCTTTTAGCTCTACAGCCTCTACATCTATTCCCCAGGCATCAGTAGTCTTATCAATGGTCTTGAGAATTTGACTAGCAATCTGCTCCCTATTGGAAAGCAATTCATCCAAGGTAGCCTCACCCGCCACACGCCTCATAGTGGTTTGAGCCAACTGACTTACCGCCCAATATACATTTTCCACTTCATTAATTGCCTTACCTGCATCTTTAACTTTAAAATAAATTACCGCATTCATTTTGCAAGAAACATTATCTTTAGTAATAGTCTCTTGCTTAGGAACATCAGTTGCTTTGGTGCGAATATCAACTTTTTTAAAACTTTGAAACACGGGAATAATAAATTTCCAACCCGGACCAATAATCCCCTGGAACCTTCCCATGGTGTAAACCACTCCTCGCTCGTACTCATTGATTTGCTTAAGGGAACCCAAGAAGAGAATAAAAAGAAATATAAAAATAGGAAAAGCGGCCATAAAAACTCCTTTTGTTAAATTTTGGAGATTATAGCATTGCTTTTTAGCTTTATAATAAACTCATGGACAAGCGCTACGATCACAACTCCACTGAAGACAAAATTTACAAGCTCTGGGAAAAATCTGGCTTTTTTAATCCAGACAACTTACTTCGCAAGAAAACAACAAACAACAAACAACAAATAACAAATAATTCCAAAAGCACAAAGCGTGGAGCGCAAAAAAGCAAAAATTGGGATTTGAAATCTAGAAATTTCACGCAGAAACCTTTTTGCGTGATTATGCCTCCCCCAAATGCTAACGACCCATTACATCTAGGTCACGCCATGTTTGTGGCCATAGAAGATATGATGATTCGCTATCACAGGATGTTGGGAGATGACACTCTTTGGTTGCCAGGAACCGACCACGCCGGCATCGAAACCCAATTTGTCTTTGAAAAAAAACTTAAAAAAGAAGGTAAAAGTCGCTTTAATTTTGACAGAGAAGCTCTCTACAAAAAAATTTGGGACTATGTACAAGAAAATTCGGAAACCGCCATCTCTCAGATGAAAAAATTAGGCGCCAGTGCCGATTGGAGCCGAAGCAAATTTACCCTAGACCCCAATATTGTCAACACTGTTTTAGATACTTTTAAAAAACTTCATGAAGATGGGTTAGTTTACAGAGATTTAAAGTTAGTAAACTACTGCCCCAAGTGTGGCACGGCTTTTAGCGAATTAGAAATCAATCACCAAGAAAAAAACTCCAAACTCTATTATCTAAAATATGGCCCATTCACTATAGCAACTACCAGACCAGAAACCATATTTGGCGACATTGCTGTGGCGGTACACCCAGATGATAAAAGATACCAAAAATACATCGGTCAAGAAATTGAGGTAAATTACTTAATAGAAAAGCGAAAAGTTAAAGTTATTGCTGACAAATATGTAGATCCCGAGTTTGGCACAGGCGCAGTCAAAATCACCCCCCTTCACGACCACAATGACTATGAACTTTGGCAACGCCACAAAAACAAACTAGAATTACCCAAACAAGTAATTAATCATAATGGGAGACTAAATCAACACGCTGGCAAATACAGGGGGCTTAAAAGTCACATCGCCAGAGAAGAAATTGCTAAAGACCTAGAGACAGCTAACCTGCTCACCAGAACAACAAAGAATGATTACCAAAACAAAGTCTCTACCTGCTATCGCTGTAACACTGCCATAGAACCTCTCCCCCTCCCCCAATTTTTTATCAAAGTTAAACCAATGGTGGAAAAAACTCTCAATATTTTAGATAAAAAGCAAGTAAAAATTCACGGCGCTGGTCACGATAAAATTCTGCGCCACTGGTTAAAAAATTTAAAAGATTGGAATATCAGTAGACAAATAGTCTGGGGTATTCGCATGCCCATTTGGTATGATGTGGAAAAAAATCCAGATATAGAGGTAGTTTTTTTAGACAAAAATGGTGGAAAAAAATCTGGCAAAATTAGTGAACTATTGCAAGACGATAAATATCAGATATTGAACATCAGCGTAGGCCTACAAAACCTAAGCGCTCCTATGGGAGCTAAATATATCGTTAGCAAAAACTCCCCTGGAGAAAGTTACTTGCAGGAAACCGATACCTTTGACACTTGGTTTTCTAGTGGTCAGTGGCCTTTTGCTACCCTACAAAACTCAAAAAAGGGAGATTTTGAGAGATTTTACCCCACCAGTGTGATGGAAACCGCTTACGACATATTGCCTTTTTGGATAATGCGCATGCTTATGCTAGGAGTTCATATTACTGGAAAGACTCCGTTCAGAGACGTCTATTTTCACGGCTTGATTCGCGATCAAAAAGGGCAAAAAATGAGCAAGAGCAAAGGAAACACAATTAACCCACTAGAAGTAGTAGATAAATATGGGGCTGACGCGCTGAGAATGGCGCTAATTATTCGCTCTAGTGCTGGATTAGATAAATCGGTGAGAGAAGCCGATTTTAGGGCCGCTAGGAACTTCTGCAACAAGCTTTGGAACGCAAGCAGATTCATTTCCATGAACCTAGAGATATCAGATCCCAAATCTCAAAACCAAAATGGCAAGGAATTTTTTGAAAAACTAAATAAGATCATCACCATAGTAAGCAAACAACTAAATGATTTCAAATTTGGCCTAGCTACCGACACACTTTATAATGAATTTTGGCACTGGTATTGTGACGAGTGTATAGAGTTAAACAAACAAGGAAAGTTAGGACAAACACAACTTGTCGAAGGCCTAGAAGTATTCTTAAAACTCCTTCACCCCATTATTCCCTTCACCACAGAGTCAATTTGGCAAGAGCTACAAAAAAACCATCCAAATAAATTAAGTAGCAAACTACTAATGACCACCCCTTGGCCAACAAACAATGACAAATAAACTCCTCTACTTTGTTTTTATTTTTCGCCTTAGCATATTATTTTTATTCTTTCTAACTAAAGTTGTTTTTATTCTCTACCCTGAAATTATCTTACTAAGCTTATCTTTATTAATTGCCGCAATAAACAGCACTATTTTTATTAGAAACAAATTCGCACAAAAAGCAAATCACAATCCCATTAAAATTATTGGTGTAAAAATAAGCGACCTAAAAAACCTAAGAACCCAACTAGAGAAGGTCGCAGCCAAGCAAAACAACCACCAAGGAGTGTTATTAAACCTTTCCAAAGTTGAAAAAAAACTTGGAAATACAAGTGCAGCTGAAAAATATCTGGAAAGATCTAAAAAACAAAACCCCAATTCTAATTATTTTAGTAATTAGAATTACTTTTCTTCTTTGGAAGAGCTTTTACTCTCTTTTTCACTATCCTCACCCCCATCTTCTCTTCCCTCTTTATTGTCAGAATCTTCTTTTTTAGACTCCTCTTTGCCCTCTTCACCCTCCGCTTTAACATCCTCCTTAGGTTCAACAGGCTCTTCCACCACCTCTTCTTTAACTTCTTGAAGTAAAACTATCGGCTCTTCTAATTTTTCTTCTTCAACTAAAAGTTGAACCTTGTTTTTATCATAAAGCAAATCTGAATACCCCATACTCTGCCCAGTTTCTGTTAATTTTGAAACATCCAACTCAAATTTTTCCGGTAGATCTGCGGGCAAAGCCTCAACCTCAATGGAGTTTAAAGCCAAAACTACTACGGCTCCAGAAACCTCATTCCCCCCCACCAACTCAACTGGTATTTCAGAGCTTACTTTTTCCCTCAAGTTTACACGCTTAAATGAAACATGAATTGGGTCATTACTAATAACATGATACTGGAGCTCATCTACCAACACTGGAATTTCCGCCTTTTCATTCATTTTTAAATAAAACAGCGGAGTTTCTCCCACTCCACCCAACGTCTTCACTAGTTCTTTTTTATCTAAACTCACACTCACACTCGCTTCTCCATCACCAAAAATATTAGCAGGGACCATCCCTTGTTTGCGAAGCTGCTTTGCCTTCTCAAGCCTAACATCTCTTTTTTGTACTGATAAAATATTTTTGTCTGTCATGATTTTGACTTCCCGTTATTTTGATTATTTGATTAAAAGAAGAAACCATTATACCACTTCGTTTTTCTTTATTAAAAATAGTAAATCCAAGCAAAATTTTGTCAAATATATGGGGCAAAAAAAACAAAACCAACTTCACGTGCTTAAGGCGAAAATCACTTAAATTGCAACATAATTAAAGAGTCACTTTCTCGCAAAAAAGAAAATCTCAATTTGTTTCCAAAAACCTCAGCTTGCGGAGCAATAATTGATGGAGACAGAGTGGGGGAGTGAGAAAGCTCTACCACCAAAGGATCTCTGTTCGTACCAGACTGCTTTTGATCAAAAAACCCATAAGACAATTGGTTTTTTAATGGCACCCGATATTTAAGCAACAACTCTTTTTCTTCTGATGGAGCCAACTCTAAAACAAGTCCCCATATTTTTTTGTTGCTTTCTGAAGAAATAATTACCATATCTTTGTCGATTTTTTCTCCCGAAAACTCAATATACTCCAACTCTGAGCCTTCATCTACCATAAAGCGAAGGTAGGTCTTATACGTTCCACCTGGCCAAGAAGCACTTGAAGATGAATTTTTAAAAAGTATGACCCTACTATGTTTTGCAAAGTCTTTTTCCAAAATAATGGAGTGCTTAATAGACCTATCAACAAATAGATTGCTGTAATTAGCCGCAATGTTAGTTTCTGTTTGAAAAATACTGTCTATTTGACAATCTTGCCTGAACGGAAGAGGGCAGAGAGGTTGAAAAATCTTTCCAGACCAAGCTAAATTATCAAACAAGGCCGGGCCACTCATATCAAAATACAACTGCTTTTCCTTAGCCAGTTGGGGTAGTGTTTTTAATAAATCTTGAGAAGCAAACTCTTCGAACATGTTGTTTAAAAAAGATTTAAATAATGCAGTAAAATAACTATCTTTTCCCAATTTTGCATTTAAATCAGTGCTGGCCTGAAAATATACTTTCTCCATAAGGTTTTCAGAGCTTACTTGTTCATTATACAAACCAACATCTAGTGGCCCCATTTTTTTGAGAATATTTTCTACGCTTATTAGGTTTATGGCTAAAACTCCATCTATGTTTTTTCCAAACACCGGCTCTGATTGTTTTTCAAGCTCTTTACTAACATTAGAAAAATCTAGAAACCAAGAACTGTCTTGAGCATCGATGTTTTTTCGACCAAGTATTTTTTGAAAATCTGCGGGCGCCTCCCTTTTGCCCTTAGTATTTTTTTCCAAGGCACTCATGTTAAACACCTGATAGTTTTTTAACACCCCTGCTTCAAAACTGAGCAGCGCCATACTTTCGATCGATCCTCCAGACGGCTTGAGCTCCATATTGTTTTGCAACAATAGTAGGTAATTTTTTTGCCCAGTAACCCCCAAAGCCTCCGGAAGGTATTCTAAAAATTGAGAACTTGCCTGTAGTTGTTTTTTTTGTACTAATATTTTTTGCTCAAGGATTTTTCGCCCCTTGTCGTCAGGATCAAAATCAGATTCCAACTTGATTTGAAAAGTTGAAAGATGGTTAAGCAGCTCATCAGAAGACAGTTGAAGAGCTCTTATTTTTTGACTCAAAGAGCCCTTCTCAGATCCATCTTCTTGAGAAAAAATAAAAGAGGCCAAATCTTGAGAATTGCGTAACTTTTTTACCTCAAGTTTCTGCTGATTCTTTAAAAACTGATAAAGACTTAGATTCTTTTTAGTTTCTACAAACCACTGTTTTGGGAAAAGGGAAGAATATGTTAGATATTGAACAGAAGTAATCATCGAAGCCTTTTCTAGTTTTTGCGAAATCTCAACAGGCTCACTGCCAAACCCACTTATTTGAGCATAAAGACCATCATTCTGAACTTTATTACTCAATAAAAACACCCCAACCAAAGAAAGAAAACCAACTGTGGCCCCAAAAACAAATAAGCCCAAGAAAAACACAAGCCTTCTTCTTTTTTGCTTCTTGGTTATTGTTTTGGTTTTAATAATTTTTTTAGCTACTTTTTTTGCTTTTTTTTGGACGCGTTCCTGATTAAAAACAGACTTTATTTCTTTTTCGATTTCTTTTTGACCAGGTGGCTCTTGTCTACCCTCAGGTTTTGGGGGAGCGGGCGGAGGTGTTTTTTTTATAGAATTGAGTTTTGTTCTTGGTTTTACTGGTAATGAAACCAGAGGCCTCACTACCGCGGACCCACTAACCTCAATGGTTTTACTCTGCACTGTGTTTTTATTTTCTTTTTTCTTGTTGTTTTTTGCCTTGTTTTTAACAGCTTGCGCCAAAAACAAAACCTGCTCGTTGATTGGAGACGACAACTCAAGTAATTTGTCGAAACTAATACCTTCTGTTTCTCTAGAAATATAGGGAGCGCTTTTTATTTCCAGTTTTTCTCCAAAGTTCTTTTCAAAAAAATCCGACAGCTGAGGTAATAAATCCCCACTTTGAGTTTTACCCCCCCTAAGCAAAACAAACTCGCTGGAGTTGGGAGAAAACAATATTTTTTCCAATTTTTTCTTTATTAGCTCAATGGTGGTGGGATAAAAAACTGTTTTTGGATCCAAAAGAATTTTGTGCTTAAGTTTCAAAAACACCTCTTTCCATGGAGAGAAAAGCCTGTCTACCGAAATATAATCTTGAATTAAAATTGTTTTTTGACCCGAGGCCCTAATCTTAAGTGCTCCTAAGTTAAAATTTTCTTGCTTTTTAGCGGCAAAATTAAAGGTGTTTTCTATATGAGAATACCGAGTAAAGTAAATAAGAGGCTCAGGCCGTTTTTGCAACAACTCAAGAATCCATTGATTATCTTTATTGACAATCTCTCTGTCCAAATCAATCCATATGGTTTTATAAATACTTTTATCTTCGGACAAAAAGTTTTTTACCTTCAATTCATCTATGTCTTCATCTGTGTTGAAAAATACAGTAGCAAACCCATGGCTAGTAAAAACATGGTTTATTGCTAGAGACAATTGGTCGCTTCCTCCTAAAATAAAAATCTGGGGTTTCTCCTCTATATTGTGAGTGGTGAAATCAGTATTCATACCGTTCCATGATACGGGAAATAAGGGGGAGCTGAAAAGTCCTAAGCCCGAGAGTCGAGCGCCTGATTTACTAAGGCATCAGCTTCTTTATTTTCTTCACGCCCAATATGTTGAAGAGAATAGGGGACAGACAATCTTTTCAGTGTCGTCCAAATTACCTCAGCAAACTTCTTTAAGTTATTTTTTTTAATTTTCCAATTTTTATTTACCTGCTCTACCACTAGCTTAGAGTCAAGAAAAAATTCAATTTCTTCAATATTTTTATTCCCAAGATTTTTCTCCAACCAATCAAGAGATAAAATTAAAGCTTCATACTCCGCCTCATTGTTCGTAACAGTTCCCAAAAAACTTGATTTTTCAAAAATAATATTTTTGTTTTTTTTATCATAAACAACAACTCCTGCTCCTCCCGGACCCGGGTTTCCTCTAGAACCACCATCTGTAAAAACACTAACTTTCATAACACTCAAAACTTACTTTTAATAAAAAACAGGGCTCTTTTGGAGTAGCTTTCCAAACCACCTGGACCAGAAATAAAAAACTGCTGAAAAATACTAGCAACAGTGCTGACAACCCAATATAAAGCCAGACCAGATGGAAACCTAGCAGCAAAAACACCTGTCATTAAAGGCATCATGAACATCATTTGTTTCTGCATAGACTGAGCCATATCGGCTACATCTTCTTCTTTTTTATTTTCTTTTTGAATCTTCTTACTCTTGCTTTTATTTGGAATAATGTCTCTAATTTCTCCACCAGGCAACAACATAACAGAAAAGAAAAGCTGACTTAGAGCTGCTAACGCTGGCAACACATAAGAAACATCATTCTTTCTCAAATCAAACCACAAAAACAACGGGTTAATATCTATCCCATTTATAGACTCCTGGCCTAAAAAATTAATAAATACCCTGTATAAAATTATTAAAATAATTATCTGCACTACCTGGGGCAAACAACCAGCTAGAGGATTAACATTATATTTTTTATATAACTTTACCTGAGCTTGTTGATAGGCTTTTTTGTTTTTTCCGTGTTTTTTTTGGAGTTTTTTTAGCTCTGGCTGAATTTTTTTTACTTCTTTTTGAGCCTTAAGAGATTTTACGCTTAGAGGTAAAAGAATTAAGCGCAGCAAAATAGTGAACAATATAATTGAAACACCTAAATTTCCAGTTACTTGATAAAGAGAAACTAGTATCGTACCGACAAATGAACTAATAAATGACATACTTTGTATTTAAAATAATTAATAACAATTAATGGCGCGAATTAAACCTTTTTTAACACCAAGAAGTATACCTCTTTCTTTTATTTTTTTAATAAGATACTGACTACAACTTGGATTTTGCCTACAAGAAAAAGCAACTCCAAAAAGTGATAATAATATTAAATTAATTCCGTTTTTGAGTTTTTGATAAAAACTAATTATCAAAATTAGCGCTTTTTTCATTGGTTTTTTACTT
>JBDLIL010000038.1:0-9931 GCA_039714855.1 Patescibacteria group bacterium | reverse complement strand
GCGAAAAGATTAATGAATTTAAAACAATCGATAAATCTCAAGTAGATAGCTTGCTAGAGTTAAGCAGTCAAAACAACTTTCAAGGCGAACTCTTCTAAAACTATACTTGACTGTTCAATTTTGACAAATTATACTGACACGTATAATTTATGAATAATTCTGACACAAAACTTTCTCTCAAGGTTCAAATTTTAACAAATGACCTTCCATTTTTAATTGATATTCTACGTGATAAAAAGTTTAGAGTTTCCGACACTTCTCTTAGTTATCGTCAAATTAATTCACTAGATCAAAGTATGGTTTTTGATGACGAGCGAGATAGTAAAAAAAGCTGGAGAAAATTTAGTTTAAAAGATCTAATTTATTTTCAAATGATTGGAGAGGTGAGGAAATATGGAATAACTAATGACAAGTTAAAAAATTTAAAAGATTTGTTATATAAATCGTTAGATGACAAAAAGCAATTATATTTAGGCGAATACGCAATATTATCTGCATTCAAGGGTGTCAGAATAGGGTGGTTAATATTTAATAATGGTCAGTCAATATTTTCAGAAATGGATACGTTTGTTTCTCTGAATGGCGATATTTTGCCAGAACAGAGATCATATTTGTATTTAAATTTTAATGAAATTGTTAGGATGGTGTGCAAAAATGCAGGCTTTAAGGATAGCCTTCTCCAGAGACAACCAAGCTTGAGTTCAATTATTAGAAACGATATGCAAGTCAAATTATCAGCTAGAGAAATAGAAATATTAGAAATCATTCGTAACAATGACTACACAAAAATCACTCTTGTAAAAAAAGGCGACAAGAGCATTATTTATGGCGAAGCTGTGAAAGATGCTAAGAAAATTAGTGAGAGTGAAATATTAAAATATTTTCAGAACAGAAGTTTTAGTAATATTCAGGTGCAAAAAAGAAATGGCGAAATAGTGAGCTATAGAGTTGAAGATGTATTTAAAATTTAATAGTTAAGCCGAAATAAGGCAGATTATTAAATTTAGTAATTATTTATTACAACTAGTATTGAGAAGCACTCAAGCTAGAGCGAAATGCTTTAGTCATGAGTGCTGACAAAAAATACAAGATTTTATATAAAAAGCTTCAGGATCTTGGTTTAAAAGACCCTGAGCAAATTGACGATATGA
This sequence comes from Patescibacteria group bacterium, assembly GCA_039714855.1. Lineage (GTDB taxonomy): Bacteria > Patescibacteriota > Microgenomatia > UBA1400 > PJMF01 > JBDLIL01. The sequence goes on along the minus strand of JBDLIL010000038.1, from coordinate 8,780 downwards.
TTGAGAAAATCAACTCATTTGCCAATTTAATAATTGATCTGTATTTAGAAAAAAAGGAAGCGTGAAAAAGGGTTTAATTTATTGCAGAGTATCCACCACCGACCAAGCCGAAGAAGGCATGAGCTTGCAGGCTCAAGAGCGACTTTGCAAAGAATACGCTCAGAAAAATAACATAGATGTTGAGAAAGTTTTTATTGAACGTGGTGAAAGTGCTAAAACCATAAACAGGACAGAGTTGCAAAAGATGATGAAGTTTTGCAAGTTGAATGAAAGCAAGTTTGATGTAATTTTGATTTATAAGATCGATAGACTCTCAAGAGATTCTCATGACTACAGCGGTCTCAAAATATTTTTCAAAGGTTGTGGTACAGATGTGATTTCAATCACTGAGCCAATTGAAGATAATCCCGTTGGTAGATTCATGGAAACTATTTTGTCAGCTAGTGCGCAAATGGATAATGAGATTAGAGGTGATAGAACTAAGATGGGCATGATTGAGGCATTAAAACAAGGTAGATATGTATTTATTGCTCCCTATGGTTACAAAAATGTAGGCGGGCGTGGCAATTCAAATATCCAACCAATAGAAAGATTAGCACCCAAAATAAAAAAAGTGTTTGAAGAAATCACTAAGGGTTTTAGAAGCCAAGAGGAAGTTAGACAATTTGCTAAGAAAATCGGTTTAGTTACTAAGGCTGGAAACGCCCTATCAAAGCCTCACTTTTATAAATTACTTAAAAATCCTGTCTACAAAGGCTACATTGACGTTCCAAGTATGGGAGTGCAGCAAAAAGGATCTTTTAAAGCCATGATTGAGCCAGAGTTGTTTGATGCTGTGCAGCTCATACTAGATGGTAAATCCAGGAAGCTACCAATTTATAAAAAGATTCACCCCGACTTTCCATTAAGAGGAATTATTAAGTGTGATTGTGGCAAAATTATGACCTCCAATTGGTCAAAAGGCTACAGTGGCAATAAGTATGGTTATTATCGCTGCAGTAAGTGCAGAAGTGTAAATATAAAAAAAGGTGATATTGAGCCAGATTTTATAGAGTATTTAAAAGAAATTAAGTTAAAAGACGAGATTGGAGAAATAGTTCAATTAGCTGTGAGCTTAAATTGGGATGAGCGCAGTAAGGAATTAAAGAAAAGAATAAACGAGCTTGAAAAGAATAAAAAAGTATTAAAATCTCAAGAAGATAAAATTATTGATAAAAATATCTCAGGTGTTTTTAGCGATACTGTAGCAAAAAGAAGATTGAGCGACATTGAGAAAAAGGTAGCTGGTATTAATGTAGAGTTGCTTAGATACAAAAGACCTGAAGAAGATGAAAAAGAATTAATTGATCATAGTGTTCAACTACTAACAAATATGAGTGAGGCATGGCAAGATATGAAAGTCTACCAACAAGATAAGTTCCAAAAATTTGTATTTCCTGGTGGATTAGTTTACAAAAACCAAACTTTTACAACTGAGGAAAAACCCCTACCTGTCCAACTAAATGAAGTATTAACCCCTGAAAATTATACGATGGTGACCCCACGGGGAATCGAACCCCGGTTGCTGGGATGAAAACCCAGTGTCCTAACCACTAGACGATGGGGCCGTCTAATTACGTTTTTAAATCACCTAAGCACCAGACCTGTGTCCTTCCGAAGCCTTGGCGAAGGAGGACGATGGGGCCGTCTAACAGAGCAAGATTATATCCTCTTTTATCTCAAGAATAAATAATTAGAATATTTGGCCAATTATTACTTACATTGCTAGCTTTTCTAGCACACTGTAAACCAAAAACGCTGGCCAGAGTAGAGCTTTAAATATTCCCAGCAACTTATCTGAAAACATTGCTGAAGTTTGCCAATAGTAAACCACTGCTCCCAACAGGCCCAAGCCATAAATAGGGTTGCAAGGGCTTCCGCATCCTCCCATATTACAATTCCAGCCAGTAAATTTATTTCCCTTTTTCTTTGGCATATGTCTCCCTTTTGTTAATTTATCTGCCACATCAATCCTAACAAGAAAAACAGGTTATAATCAATAGATGCCAAACTTATCTTCTCACCAAAAATCACAGCTAGCTGTTATCAACAAAATTGAGCGAAGAGTAAAGAACAACACCATGAATTTTTCTACTGTAGAGCCAGTGAGCGATTATGACACTGATAATAGGATGAGTTTAACCAGCGTACATTTTCCAAGATTAGATTTATTAGAAAAAATTCAGAATAAGATTATTAGTCCACTGAAAGAAATTCAACCAGAGCATTATTATTACAAAAATTCTTCTTTGCACCTAACTATTAAAAATATTAGAGTCATCAATGATCCGCCTAATTTTAATAAAAATGATATTAAGAAAGTTAAAGAAGTTTTTACTAGAGTAATTCCTAAACATAAAAAATTTAAAGTTTATTTTTACAGATTGCTTTTATTTCCTGCCAATTTAGCCTTAGTTGGTACTACAGAGCCAGAATTAGATGATCTTGTTTTGGAGTTAGATAGAGAATTAAAAAAGTCTGGTGTACCTGATGATAAAAAATATGCAAACAAAAAATACTTTTTTTCTAATATGACCTTGGCAAGATTTTATTCCACGCCAAACGAAGAATTTAAAGCAAAAGTTTCAGACTTGTCAAAACAAATTAATTTTAAACCCTACGTTATAGATTCAGTAAGCTTGGTGGAGGCCAATGCCATCATGGTGAGCTGTGAGGAAGTTGGTGAGTGGGGTTTGACCTAACTCCAGGTCACATTCTCATAATGTTCTACACCATCGGGTGTGATAGCAATAATGTCAAAGCGATAATCGTAGTTTAGCTTTTTGCGCTTAAGATAATTTCTAGCTACAAAGTCCATAGATTTTATCTTCTTTCTATTTACTGCATGAGAAGGATCGCCATAGTAACTAGTGGCTCTGGCCTTAACCTCACAAAATACCAACTCTTGATGCTTTTTATCAAGAGCGATAATATCAACTTCGCTGTTTTTAATGCGAATATTAGTATCTATGATTTCAAAATTATTTTGTTTGAGAAATTCTATGGCTTGAAGTTCACCCTTAAAGCCAAAGGCAAAATTATGCTGCTTTTGCTGCAGGCTTGTGAGTATTCTTTTCTTTAACTTTGCTGGCTTTTTTACCGACTTTGTCACGCAGATAGTATAACCTAGCTCGACGCACTTGTCCTTTGCGCTTTACTTCAATCTTTTTAATGCTTGGCATCATCACTGGCAAGATTTTTTCTACACCTATGTTGCCAGCACCAATTCTGCGAACTGTGAAAGATTTGCCATTACCACTGCCTTTAATAGCAATTACCAGACCTTCAAAAATCTGAATTCTCTTCTTTTTGTCCTCGACAACTTCTTGGTGAACACGCACGGTGTCTCCAGAAGCAATCTCTTGGGTCTTGTATTTAAAGTATTGAGCCATAATGAGATTAGTATTTTACTCTGGAGCAGCAAATAAGGCAAGCTCCTCTTGTTTGAAGCCTATTTCTAATAGTTGCTGTCTAATTTTCTTAGGGTTGTCGCCCTTTTCTTTCCAGCTATTTTCTAACAAAGTGATAGTTTCCCTGGTTTCGTTGGGAAATATTATCCATGAATCACTTTCCGCAACAAAGAAATTACTGTCTTTTTTTGTCCAGGTTTTTCTAAAAATTACCGCCGTGTCGACAGATTTTGCACCAGCTTGTTTTAAATATTTGCTGGCTAGTTCTAAAGTTTCTCCAGAATCTATCAAATCGTCATATATCAAAACCCTCTCCCCCTTAATATTAACTGGTAAACTTTGGGTGATAATCGGGGTTGCATTTGTAGTAGCTATGTCTGTATAGAATTCTATTTTAATACTGCTCACGTCAGGAATTTTTAATAAATCGACTAAGGACCTTGCAAAAGTCAAACCTCCCTTGGCTGGGGCTACTAACCTGTCATATTCTCTATTTTTAGCAATAATTTTTTCAGCCAAATTAAAAACTAGTCCCCCCAACTCATCAAAAGAATACTTCTCATACAATTGATTATGAATATTAGTTTTAATTGGCATGTTTTTGTACCGCCTTAGTATATTCTATGAAAATAGGATGAGGAGCCAAGGGGTTGGATTTGTATTCAGGATGTGCTTGAGTGGCTAAAAAGAAAGGGTGTGTTTTTTTGGGCAACTCTATCATTTCTACAAAAAAATCATCTGGAGATCTACCACTGATAACAAAACCTTTTTCTTCTAGAAGCTCTCTATACTTATTATTAAACTCAAACCTATGTCTGTGTCTCTCAGAAATTAAAGCCTTTCTTTTATCTTTAAAAGCTGAATGCTTATCATAAATAGAGTAAGCCAAGCTATTTTTTTTGAGTACGCAATCATAAGCACCTAAGCGCATACTAGCCCCATCGCCCTTAATTCTCTGATATTTCTCTTCAAAAGGAATATCGTGAACAATCGGATTTTTTGTGTTGGGATTTACTTCAGTAGTGTTGGCGTCATCTAGTTTTAAAATATTTCTAGCAAACTCGACGCTAGCCAGTTGCATGCCGTAGCAAAGCCCTAGATATGGAATTTTGTGCTCTCTGGCGTATTGAATAGCTTTAATTTTGCCTTCTACTCCTCTATTGCCCCAGCCTATGGGAACTATAACACCATCTGATTTTTCTAGTTTTTTCCAAGCAGCTTTGTTTTTCTTTTCCAATTTTTCAGCATTAATAAAGTTGATTTTTAAATTGATTTGGTTGTGCCAGCAGGAGTGTTGGAGAGCTTCGACTAAAGACTGATAGGAATCTTGCAGCTCGTAATTACCAGTGGCAATATATTTAGCGATAATAGCAATGCTAATTGTACTTTTATATTTAGTTTTTATTTTTTTGACTAATTTTTTCCACTCATTTAATTTAGTTGATTTGTATTTTAGCCCGAGCTTTTCCAAGACTCTCTGGTCAAATTTTTGCTCATGAAAGCCCAGAGGAATTTCATAAATAGACTTACAATCAGGGTTAGAGATGACGTCACGTTTTTCTAAGTTGCAATAAAAAGCAACTTTTTCTTTTCTTAAATCATCTAGCTTTTGCTCTGCTCTGCCTACTACAAAATCTGGCTGAATTCCCATCTCATTTAATAATTTAACTGAAAGCTGGGTTGGTTTAGATTTTAATTCGCCAGTGTGTTTGGGCACAGGGAAATAAGTTACGTGCAAATGAATTACGTCTTTCGCTTGTCTTAATTTCAAAATGCGATAAGCTTCATAAAAAATTACATTTTGATATTCTCCAGCCGTGCCACCTAATTCAACTAAAACAATATCATAGCCTTCAGCGGCTTTTTTTATTCTTCTGATGGCTTCTTCTGGTACGTAAGGAACAGCATCTACTGTGGCTCCACCAAATTTAAGATTCTTTGTATCCTCTATCACTTTGCTATAGATTTGGCCCATGGTGGTGAAGTTCTTATTACCTACTTTTTCACCCAAGAAGCGCTCGTAAGATCCCAAATCGAGATCAGCCTCCAAGCCATCCTCACACAAAAACACGTCACCATGTTCTATGGGGTTTATGTTGCCAGAATCAAGATTGAGATAATTTTCGCATTTAATATTGGTGACAGAATAACCTTGTTCTTTGAGTAACACACCCAATGAAGCTGCAGTCACACCCTTACCCAGACCAGATAGAACTCCTCCAGATACAAAAATAAATTTAGGATTAGTATTTTTAGATTTTTTAAAAAAAGAACCATGCACTTGCATGGGGATTTATTTTAGCCACAGAATGGCTTTAAGTAAAGTGCTGAATAGTTTAATCTAATAATTCTGATATATTTTTTTCTAATTTTTTATCCCATGCTACGGCGTAAGGCAAGATTATGCGCTTTGTTTTGCTGCCATTGGGTATTAGAATGATGACTTTATGTTCGCCTTCTTTTTCTTTTAATAAGGCACCCAGCTCTTGGAGAGTTTTTTTACTAGTTTTTCTAGGAATAAAAATTTCATGCAATTTATCTTTGGGTGTTTGTTCTAACAGGGCCTCATCAGGAATCGTGACTTTTTCTGCTATTAGCTGCAATTCTTCATCTCTATAATCTACTTTACCTTTTATGAGTACCACAGTGTTTTCTTTAACTTTTCCAATCAGAGATTCATAAGTTTTGGGAAAAATTACAAATTCTATACTTCCAGTTTGATCTTGCAGAGTTCCAAAGGTCATGAGCTTGCCAGTTTTTTTGGTACTTACTTCCTTGATGCGAGTAATCACTCCACCAAAAAGAAAAACTTGATTCTTGTGAATAGTGGGGTCTAAATTTCCAATTTTCTGATTAGCTCGAGAGGCAACTTGATCTAGGGCATCGGCTAGTGGATGATCAGTTAAATAAAGACCTAACAGCTCTTTTTCAAAAGAAAGCAGCTCTTGCTTAGGGTATTCCTTAATAATTTGGAAATTATCTTTAATTTCAGCATCTTTTTCACTTACGCTCAAAAACAAACTATCTTGGCCATCGATTTGACTATGAAATTGAGTAGCTTTCTTTCTAATATCTTCTAGTTGCTCTATCATGCTGGCGCGAGTAGCAAATTGATCAAAGCAGCCGACTCGTACTAAAGACTCAATTACTTTTTTATTTACCTTTCTGCTATCAGTTTTAATCAAAAAATGAGTAAAAGAGCTAAACTTTTTTTCTTCGTCTTGTATCTTTAAAATATTTTCTATAGCAGCTTGGCCAACATTCTTAATAGCATCAAATCCAAAACGGATAGCCAGACCCTCTAAGGAATCTTTGTGTTTCTCAATATTGAAATGATTTTTAGATTTATTAATATCTGGGGGCAAAACCTTTATGCCCATTTTTTTGCAAACATCTATAGCTAGAGCAATGCGCTCATCTCTATTCATGGAGTGAGAGGCAGACTCTACACTCATAAGGGCAGCCATATATTCTACAGGGTAATTAGCTTTTAGATAAGCTGTTTGATAGGCGATCATGGCATAAGAGGCGGCATGAGCTTTGTTAAAGCCGTAATTGGCAAAAGCTTCTATAAATGACCATACTTGCTCAGCTACTTTTTGTTTATAGCCCCTCTTAACAGATTCATTTACAAAACGTTTTTTGTTTTCATTTAGAATTTTAATCTTCTTTTTACCAATGGCCCTCCTGATAAGATCAGCTTCACCAAGAGAATATCCGCCCATAGTGCTAAAAATTTGCATCACCTGTTCTTGGTAAACCATGATGCCGTAAGTTTCTTCTAAAATAGGCTTAAGAGATTCATCTAGATATTTAACTTTATCGGGATTATGCTTACCCTCAATAAAGGTGGGAATAAGATCCATGGGTCCTGGTCTAAATAGAGCTACCATAGCTGTAATATCAGAAAACTGATTTGGCTTTAGACTTTTGGCTACTCTGCGCATGCCAGCAGACTCCAATTGAAATACACCCATCGTGTGACCTTGGGACAAGAGCTTAAAAGTTTTTTTGTTATTCAGAGGTATTTTTTCTATATCTATTTTTTTATTTTTGGTTGCTTTAATCAACTGAAGTGTTCTCTGAATAGTTGATAAGTTTCTTAGACCTAAGAAATCAAATTTCAACAGACCAATGGCATCATCGCTGACATTGCAATCCAGTACATACATGTCATACTGAGTAATAGTTTTTCCAGTTTTACTATCTTTTTGAATGGCTGTGTATTCTGGTAAGGGTTTATCAGCAATAATGATGGCTGCAGCATGAACACTATGATGCCGGACATTACTTTCTACTTTTTTTGCTAAATCTATTAAGTCTTTAAATTTTTTTTGTTGATAATATTGAGCTAACTCAGGAATTTTTATTACTGCTTCTTCCAGCCTCATCCGCTTGCCCGGTTCATTAGGGATTAACTTGGCAATGCGATCTGGATCTTCATAGGGCAGGCCCATAACCCTACCGATATCCCTAATAGCTACTCTAGCTTCCATGCGCCCAAAAGTAATTACGTGGGCTACGTGGTCAGCACCGTATTTATTACTCACATAGTCTATTACTTCATCACGTCTATCGTCAGCAAAGTCTAAGTCAACATCGGGAGGTGTGGGTCTATCGGGATTTAGAAATCTTTCGAATGGCAAATTATGTTGCAGTGGATCTATGGTTGTAATTCCCAATGCATACGAAACAAGAGATCCGGCAGCACTACCTCTGCCAGGTCCAACGGCAATTTCTTGGCTCTTAGACCAATTTACAAAATCTTGGGTGATTAAAAAATAAGCGTCATAGCCCTTGCTACTGATAATGCCTAGTTCATAATCGACTCGCTCTAGCATTTCTTTAGTAACTTTTTTAAATTTTTTACCGAGTCCTTCTAAGCTAATTTTCTTTAAGTAACTAGCTTCTGTTTCACCTTTTGGGATCGGGAATTGGGGAAAGATGAGCTGACCCTGGGGGATTTTTATATTTATTTTTTCAGCAACTTTTACAGTGTTTTCTATAGCTTCGGGATAATCCCGAAACAAATCAGCCATTTCTTCAGTTGATCTTAAATAATAGCTCTCTCCCGTCATCTTCATGCGCTTGGTATCAGAGATAAGTTTTCTGGTTTGTACACAGAGCAGTGCGTCGTGAGCTTGGGCATCATCTGCCTCTATATAATGAACGTCGTTAGTGGCAATAAGAGGAATATCAAATTTTCTGGCAACTTTTACTTGTTTTTTCGTTAATTCTTCTAGCCACTCTATGCTGCTGTGAGATTGGATTTCTACATAAAAATTATCTTTAAATTCATCTTTATATTTTTTGAATAGTTCTTCAGCTTCG
>JBDLIL010000037.1:0-10270 GCA_039714855.1 Patescibacteria group bacterium | reverse complement strand
AAACTCAATGGCAAAACATCACTTGAAATTGTTAAAAAACCAAACACCCATTTACCAAGCTTTTTCTAAAGAAAAGGTGACCGTTTTTGAACGGTGTGCGGAAAGTGCGCCCAGCAGGACTCGAACCTGCGACCTACTGCTTAGAAGGCAGTTGCTCTATCCAGCTGAGCTATGAGCGCGCGAGAAACACATTATACAACAGATCAGCAAGAAATAATTGATGGGCAGGCAAAAAAAAATTGGCAAAAAAGTAAATGAAAACAGTAATGATAAGCAAAATTATTTTTTTCCCGCAGAGCGGGATCACCCTTTAGGTGACTTGCTTTTTGTTTTTTTAGCAAGAGCTTTTTTTACAGCCTTTTTGGCTTTACTTTTCAATTTGGTTTTAGTTGCTTTAGGGTTTTTTTTATAGTCTGTTTTTAGCTTTTTGGCAGCTGTAGTTGCCCTTTTTGCAGTTTTTTTGGCTTTTTCTCTGTTCTCTTCTTTGGAAAAGAATACCGCAGCTGCACCCGCTGCCATACCTGTTAAAAGCGTGAATATTCCACCTGATTTTTTTGCCATATTTTTCCTTATCCGCCGGAGCTTTAGCATAGGCGGGTTATTTTACTTCTACTATAGATAGGGTATTACTCATTCCATCAACAATCAAGTATTTTCCGTGCAACAGTAAAATAGTTTCACCTTTTTGAACAATTTGTTTCTTTTTTAAAATATTCACCAACTCTCTCATGTTTTTTTGTTTTTTTTCATTTAGGTCGTCGACATAATGTGATTCAATCCCATAAGATAGAGATAATTGATCAGATGTTTTTTCTATGGTAGATACAGCTGAAATAATTTGATTTGGTCTAAAACGAGATAAAAGCCTAGCTGTTTTACCTGTGGTAGTGAGACAGACGATCTGATCTATATTTAAAGTAGCATGGTTTAAGAGTTCTATCGCAGATCTGGTAATGGAGGCAGTGAAATCAGAATCTTTTTCCATTTCTTGACAAATACTTACCTGAGCATATTCTTCGTTGTATTCGGCAATAGTGGCTTGCACAGTGACGGCTTGTACTGGGAATTCTCCAATAGTTGTTTCTTCAGAAAGCATCAGAGCGTCGGTGCCATCAAAAATTGCATTGGTGACATCGCTAACTTCTGCCCTAGTAGCGCGAGAATGACTCACCATAGATTTTAGCATCTGAGTAGCTGTAATTACCGGTTTTGATGCTGTTCTGCATTTTTTGATAATTTGCTTTTGCCAAAAAGTAGTTTTTTTATAATGTACCTCAATACCTAGATCTCCACGAGCAATCATAATTCCATCAGCAGTTTCAATAATCTCATCAATGTTGTCTAGAGCAGCTTGGTTTTCGATTTTAGCAATGATGCTAGCTTTTTCCATTTTGCGTTTATCTAACTCATTGCGGAGAATTTTAATATCGCTTTTATCTCTGACAAAAGAAAGTCCGACAAAGTCAATGAACTTGGCGTCTACTCCGTCCAAAAACTGATAATCTCTAGGAGTTAAAGAAGGCATGTCCAATACTATTCCAGGAGTGTTCATGGTTTTTCTGTGGGAGACTTCGCAATCAGACATTGATTCAGCTTTGAAATAATCACTGCCTTTTTCGACAATGGTAAATTCACAGGCCCCATCATCTAAAAGAATTTCGTTTTTTTCTGGAATTGAATCAATCACTAACTGAGGAATAAAAGCAGTGTTTCTTTTCGGCTTACTTTCTCTATCAGAGGTAAAAGTTATCAGGTCTCCCCTTTTCATTTTGAATGATTTTTCGCTGGGTAAATCAATGCGTATTTCTGGCCCTTGAAGATCTAATAAAACTCCTATTGTAATTTTGGTTTTTTTGGCAAGTTTTTTAACTCTTTCAATTCTTTCCGCATGCCATTTTGGAGTAGAATGTTTTGCATTGAAGCGAGCTACATTCATACCAGCAGCAATCATTTGGCTCAGGACCTCTTCTGTTTCTGTTGCTGGTCCAATAGTAGCTACGATCTTTGTTTTTTTCATAAGTGATCATTGTATATTAGATAAGTAGATAGATCATTATTTAATGTTGTTGACAAGCTTGCTTGTTGCCAACACACTGGTAATAATTATATGGTGATATGATCGAAGTGGCAAAACTAAAAAAAGGAGCTATATGTCTGACGACAAAAAAACCAAACAAAAATTAGTAGATGCAGGTAAAGACCAGACAAAATTAGAATCTGGAGATGATTTAGCTTTAGAAGCCTTATCTCAGGCTCAGGCAAATGACACAGCTATTCCTGATGCTCTCAACGAAGGTGATGATGAGGTTTTGAAATCAAATGAAGTGGCAGAGACACTTAGGTCTTTGCAAAATCTAATTGAGCGAAATGCTAATATGCTGGATGAGCTTAAAGATAAGTTGAAAAAACAAAGAGATAGCTTGCGTAGCGTTTTTGATAACGACACCGATTTAAATGTTTCTAAAGAACAAGCTGATCAATTTACTAAGGAAGTAAAGGAAAGAAAGTCCAAGCTGCTTTCTGATCCTACCGTAGTGAGATTACAGACTAATATTGGCGAACTCAATACCCAAAAAAATGAAATAGAAGAAGCACTCAGCAATCATTTGGTGAATTACTACCAGCTGACCAATTCTAAAAGTTTCGACACCAGCGATGGTGATCAAAGAGAGTTTGTGGTTAAAGCCAGTATCAAATCAGCTCGAAAGAAAAACTAACGTCGTTGTTCACGAACAGGCGCTGGTTTTCTTACAGGAGCGTTTTTCATCTTTTTGACGATCTTAGCCCTCTTTCTGCTTTTTTTGATTTCTTCTTTTTTGATAGCTCTTGTTTTTGAAGGTCTGGCAAAATAACGTCTATCTTTTACACGTTGGACAATGTCAGTGGCAGAGACTGCTTTTTTGAATTGTCTAATGACGTCGTTGGTATTTTGATTTGATTTGGCTTTTATTACGATAGGCAAGGTGCAAACACCTCCAGTTCTAAAAATCACAGATTCCAAATTAGAAATTCTAAATAAATTCTAAGTTCAGAAAATATAAATTACAAAAATATTAAGACCAGTATTATATCAGGAATTGCTAGATTTTATAGTTTTAGCTAGCTTGGACAGTTTTTCATCATCAGCGCGACTTGAATCATTAGAGCAAAGAAATCCTGGATACTTTGGATAAAAAGTATTTTTTTCTTTACTTTCTATCATAGACCAATTTTCTAAATCGCCAGTTCCATGCATGGGGAATAATTTGCTATGCAGATGATCTACTCCAAAACCTTCAAAAAACATGCCGGTTCTATTAACATCTTTAAAATAATTATCTAAAATATTCGCAACTTTTTTTGTGGCAATAATTAATTCTGATAACACTTGATCACTTTGTTCAAAGGCATAGCTGCCGTGATGTGTTTTGGGCATTACTACCGTGAAGCCATCTGTATTAGGAAAAATGGACAGAAAAGCCATGTGAGTTTTGTTTGACCATATCTCATGAGCAGGAGCTTTACCTGTCGCGATTTGACAAAATATGCAATCACTTTTATTTTTCATATATTTCTTTCAGTAAATTGATCATTTGCTCTAATGTTAGTGGGCTGGCTGCGTGCTTGTTTTTGCCGCTACCATTTAAAAGCATTTTTCCCGATGGGTGAAAATACCAACTACCTTCAGTGTCAGTGTTGCGAACCTTTTCATATAGAGCCTCAAGGTTAATATCGGCATCTGGACGAGCCTTGACCCTAATATGGCCCTCATCGGGATCTTTGCGAAGCACTACGGCGTATCCCATTTTTTGAGCTATTTTTACTGTGTCATCATTATTGCTAGAGATACTTAAGCACTTCAGATCTTTTATGAAAAACTTTTTGGCTCTATCAGCAATAATTTTTCTGGCTATAAAATGGCTTTTCAAAGTGCCGTAGACACTATCCAAACAAGTAAAGCCAAAATGCAGTTTGGAGTCATCATCGTGATACTCTAGATGCTCTAATCCATGAATCAGTTCATGAAGCATGAAGCTATATCTCTCGCTATCAGACTCTGGCCAATATATTTCTTCAAAATGGTCTATGCCTGTTACAAAGTCGACCAAAAAATTCAGAGCCTCATCATCCTTTTTTTCTGGATGAATTTTGCAGATATGATCTAAGACTAATGAGCTAGCACTTAATCTTTGTTTGCCCCTATCGTCTTGATGATGATCAAATTCTCCCAAGCCTGTATCTACATAAACAATTTTATCTTTCGAAATGCTCAACTCTTCTATTTTATTGTCATCTAGTTTTTCTCCGGCACTAACAAATTCGATTTTTGCATCGCCGTAATGTTGTGTATCAAATTGCTTTAAAAGCCAAGTTGCGGTAATAGCATCAAGATCTGGAGCTTTATGAGTGACAATAAGACGTTTTGACATGGGGTTATTATATAGCGTACCGCCACCAACACAATCCCACCGCGACAGCCTTCTTTCTCGCAAAGCGAGAAGGAGGTCTGCTGCAGTGGGACCCTCACCGGGTTAACAATTAATATATAGTTTGAGATAGAAAAAACCATAGTTAAAAAAGATTGAATTATTAGGATATAGTTCGTTATCCAGTGATAGTAAATTATTACTATAAGTCTAAATATTTATTGCAATTTTTGCTTAATTAAAAAATTTTTTTGAAAATCCACTTAATAAATTTGAATAAGCTGGTAAAAATTTGAATAATAACACCTGGTTTATCATTTTCACCCCGCACCCATACAGACACTACTAATTTTTGTTCGGGATTTTGTTTAGCTGGAGCTACAACTACTTGAATGTTTCTCTCTCTAATTTTTTTAATATATTTTTTCTTAAACTTTTCTAGTTTTAATATATTTTCAGGATAGCTAATAGCTTGATAAACATCCTCAGAATCCAAAGAGCGTTTTTTCATGCGTTCTAGTGCATGATTTGTGAAAATTAGATTTTTATAAATCATGGTTATTTGTAGAGACATGCCATGGCATGTCTCTACTTTAAATCAAATCTGTTTAAAACTTCATCTAAACTTAATAACTCTATTTTATCTTCACTGCGATTTTTCTACTCAATTTCATCTCCAGTCTTTTCTGAGACTACCAATCTAATTGGGCAGCCTATTAAATCAGCTGCAGCAAACTTTGATCCCGGAGATTCATCTCTATCATCCCAAAGAACTTCAATATTATTATTTTTCAGAGATTTATAAATTGCCTTAGCTTTTTCTTCCGCTCCTCGCAAGCCGATCAGCTGAACTTGAAAAGGTGCGACTGATTCTGGCCATGCTATGCCTTTTTCATCGGCAAATTTTTCTACCAATACTCCCATGGTTCTAGTAGTTCCCCATCCATAGCAACCCATAATGGGATATTTTTGAGAGCCATCTTTATCCATATACTTAAGATCAAAATCTTTAACATACTTTTGACCCAGATCAAAGACATTGCCCACTTCGGATGCTCTGGCCTTCTTTAGTTTTTCTGCTTTACATTTGGGACAATTATCTTCTTCTTTTACTTTGGCAATTTCAGTGTTTACACAAAACTCACAGTTTGAGCAATAAAGAATATCGTCTTCACCGGCATTTGTAAGCACCATGAACTCATAAGAAACTTTTTCAGTAAAATTGCCACCGGAAGCTTCTGTAACTTTGGCTGTCAAGCCAATTCTTTCATAAGCTTTTAAATATGCTTTTTTTACTTTTTCGTAAAAATTTTCAAAATCTTTTTGGTTTTCATGAAAGCTATACATGTCTTTCATTTCAAATTCTCTGCCTCGCAAAATTCCAGATTTAGCTCTTAATTCATCTCTAAATTTCCACTGAATTTGATAAATGGCAGCAGGCAAATCTTTATAGCTTTTGATTGCTTCTTTAGCTAAGGGAGTAATCACCTCCTCATGACTAAATCCGAGTCCATAGTTTTTACCGGTTTGACTATTAAGTTTGAACAGTATATCTACATTTTCCCAACTGCCAGATTTTTTTAAGTTATTAGCTGGAATCAAGGCTGGCATGCGCACCTCTTGTCCACCAAGATCATCCATTTCTTCTCTAATAATATCTCTAATTTTATTTAAAGTTCTCAGGCCAAGTGGTAAAAAAGTATAGACTCCTGCCATGAGTTGGCGTACATAGCCGGCTTGCACAAGCAATTTGTGATTAACAGTATCTGCATTCGCAGGTGGATTTTTTAGGGGCTTGAAGCTAGAGTTGGATAGTTTCATATCCGCTGATTATATCAGCTTAGAGCCACTCTCGCAGTTCTTCTGCAAACAGTGGGGTGGCATCTAAAACTTTTATTTTGCCGTTGAGGTTTTCGTGATAAATAGAGTTTGTGATTATGATTTTATCCACTTGGGACTCCTCCAGTTTTTTGATGGAGTTTTTCACAAATAGGCCGTGAGTTGAGAAAAAGCAAACATCCTTAGCCCCTCTTTCTTTCATGATTCTAGCTGCTTCTATTACTGTGCCGCCAGAAACTATAACATCGTCAAAGAATAAAACATTCTTGCCCCTTACTTCTCCGCCTTGGATATCGACAGCGGTTACTTTTCCAGAGCTTAGATCTCTGTGTTTATCAATATTTACTAGGTCCAATTTAAGCTTATTTGCAAAGGCACGGGCTTTTTTGAGACCGCCAAAGTCTGGACTAGCCACTATGGAATCTTTTAGATCATAATTTTCCTTTACATAGTTGGCGAATAAATCAATAGCTGACAGGTGGTGTGTGGGCAGAGAGAAAAATCCCGGCACGCTAGTGTTATGAACATCTAGTATAAAAACTCTTTTGGCGTAAGCATTGGATATAAGATCCGCTACCACCTTGGCACTAATAGGCTCTCCATCTCTAAAAACCTTGTCTTGCAAAGAATAGCCCATCCAGGGAATGACGATATTGATATGTCTAGCACCTAGTCTCTCTAGGGCGTCTGATAAAAGCAGGGTTTCTATGATATGTTCATCCACAGGGTGAGAAAAGGATTGAACTAAAATGATACTTTCACCTCTAACTTTATCTTTTATCCAGATGCGTTTTTCGTCATTAGCGAATTTATTAATGTCAACATCTATCAATTCTATAGCTAGTTCTTCAGCTAGAGATTTTGCAAAATTTGGATTTGAAGAGCCAGATATTAATTTCATGAGCTCATTATATCCTAAAGCAAAAAATCTCTCCATAATTGGAGAGGGATTACTTGAGCAATTCTAGCGTTGTTTTCTTATCTTTTTTTAGTTGCTTTTTTAATTCTTCTAAATTTTTAATTTTTTTAGGAGATCTAATAAAATGCTCAAGTTCAACTGTTAATTCTTGTCCAACTATGTTTTTATCAAAGTTTAAAATATGAATTTCAAAGGCATTTTTTGTTTCGCCAAAAATGTAACGGGGGCCAAAATAGGCAAGACA
This sequence comes from Patescibacteria group bacterium, assembly GCA_039714855.1. Lineage (GTDB taxonomy): Bacteria > Patescibacteriota > Microgenomatia > UBA1400 > PJMF01 > JBDLIL01. Next base: position 2,862 of record JBDLIL010000037.1, on the reverse strand, counting down.
ACTGTAATTCTCATTAGTAATATTCCCCTCTTTTAAAGAGGGGTGCCCCGCTTTAGCGGGGTGGGGTGTTTTATCTGCGTTTAAAAACACCTCTGCCTGATTGTCATCAGGCGTCTCCTCTTTACCAAGAGGAGATCTTTCACCGATCCAACATTGTCCTGCGTAAACACCGGGTTTTAATTTTTTTTCACTAGGAATTTTATCTAAGTTTGCGGTGGGAAAGCCAATGGTGTAGCCAATACCTTGGCCTTTGATAATTTTAGCTGTGATTGAAAATATCATTAACCCTTATGATTGGCTGCCTTAATAAGACCGCACTTTTTATATTTTTTGCCACTACCACATGGGCAAGGGTCGTTACGACCAATTTTTATTTTTTTGCTTCCCCGGTCTGCTTTACTGCCGCCTTTTGCCTTACCTAGTGCTGCAGCCAAATCTCCTAAATCACCTTGAGTTTTTGGCTTTGGCACAGATGCATCTTGCACTTCTTTGCTTAGAGACTCGTGGATATCATCTTTTTCTTCGCGCATTTCTCTTGCTTGCACTCTAATGGGTTGTTGAGAAGTTTGGGCTCTAAATATGCGGCTAGCAATAGTAGATTCTGTGCTCTCCATGAGAGATTCAAACATGCTGAAGCCCTCTTTCTTATATTCAGAAAGTACAGTTTGTTTGTCACCTCTAAGCCAAATGCCGTCGCGTAAACTATCCATGGCGTCTAAGTGGTCCATCCATTTTTCATCAATAGTAGAAAGAGTTACTATGCGTTCCAAGACTCTCATAGATTCACTGCCAGTAGCTTTTTCTTTGGCAGAGTATGTTTCTTTTGCTAATTTATAAAGCTCTTTTGTTATTTCTTCGGTTGAACTGTAGTCGGAGATTTTTTTAAGTAGCTCTTTTTGAGATTTATTATCGAAGGGGATGATCTTGACGAATTCTTTTATAATGGCATCAAACTCCTCATCGGTAAACTGTTCTGGTGCCCGCATACTTACAGCCGATTGAATATCATCATGAACATAAGAGAGTATTTGTTCACGAAGCGACTGATCTTTTGCCTCATCTATCACATTCTGCTTTGCAGAATTTGGTTTCTTCTCCACGTTTGGAGAAGATTTTTCTGATGTGAGTTCTAGTAGGCGGCGCCTTCTTTTGTAGACTATTTCCCTTTGGGTGTTCATGACATCATCGAATTCTACTAGACGTTTGCGCTGATCAAAAAAGAAGCCTTCTACTTTTACTTGGGCTGATTCGACAGCTTTGCCCACCATGCTATGTTCTATGGGTTGATCCTCTTCTATTTTTAGCAAATCCATAAGTTTGCTTATTTGTTCCCCACCAAAAATGCGCATAATTTCATCTTCCAGTGAAAGATAAAATTGTGAAACGCCAGGATCGCCTTGTCTGCCAGATCTGCCTCGCAATTGATTGTCAATTCGTCTGGATTCATGTCTTTCTGTTCCTAATACATAAAGTCCGCCAGCTTTGATCACTTCTTGATTATTCTTTTGCCACTTATCTAAGGCTTTGGCATATTCTTTTAGCTTGTAATTATTGGGATTAATAGATGGAGGGAGACTGAGTTCTTTACAGAGACGTTGCATTGCAACATCTTTACTTATTTTTTTGGATTTAGTTTTTTTTCTAAATTCTTTGAGTTCTGGCTTGGCTCCACCCAAAACAATGTCCACTCCTCTGCCAGCGATATTGGTAGCTACCGTAATGGCTCCTTTTTTACCGGCATCAGAAATTATAAAAGCCTCTTTTTCATGATTTTTAGCGTTTAGCACTTGGTGAGGAACCTTTTTTCTTTTTAGAAAATTGGAGACAATTTGATTGTGCTCAATGGAACGAGTACCAATCAGAATAGGTTGGCCGGTAGTGTGAATTTCAGTCACATGACTAGCAATGGCAGTGTATTTGGCAGAAGTTGTTTTATAAACTATGTCCGATCTATCATCACGAGTTATTACTTTGTTGGTAGGCACTATAAGTACATCCATATCATAGATTTTTTTAAACTCTTCAGCCTCAGTAGCTGCCGTACCGGTCATACCAGAAAGTTTTTTATACATTCTGAAATAGTTTTGAATAGAAATGGTGGCTAGTGTGCGAGACTCTTGCTGTATAGGTACAGCTTCTTTGGCTTCTATAGCCTGATGAAGTCCATCTGAATAACGACGACCAAACATAAGCCTGCCAGTATGCTCATCAACAATAATTACTTGATTGTCTCTAACAATGTATTCTTTGTCGCGCAAGTACAAAACCTTGGCTTTTAGAGCAGATTCTACGTGGTGAATAGTGTCAAAACTTTCTTCATATAAATTACTGACTTTAAGCTTTTGCTCTATTCTTTTCACACCAAGATCTGTAAGAGTGACGCTGCGAGCTTTTTCATCTACTTTAAAGTCTTGATCTTGAGTCAGGGATTTAATCATGTGGGAGTACTCATAGTACTTTGAAGTTGAATCAGAATCAGGCGCAGAAATGATCAGTGGAGTTCTAGCTTCATCAATTAAAATAGAGTCAGCTTCATCGACGATAGCATATTGATGCGCATTTTTGGTTCTTTGGGCCATTTGTGATAAATCTTGCACCATATTATCTCGCAAATAGTCAAAGCCAAATTCATTATTGGTGCCATAAGTAATGTCCGCCATATAAGCTTCTTTTCGAGGGGCTTCTTCGAAGTGTTCCAATCTTTCATCTCCCTTTTCCTCACTATCAATATCAGGGTTATAAAATTTAGATTTATCGTGAATAGTTACGGCGGTTTTTAGACCCAGAAAGTGATAAACAGGTCCCATCCAGCCCACACCAATTTCTGCCAAATAATCGTTTACGGTAATTAAGTGAGCACCT
>JBDLIL010000036.1:0-10365 GCA_039714855.1 Patescibacteria group bacterium | reverse complement strand
AAAAACAAAAAAACTTGAATTTTGTATTTCTGGAAAAATATTGTTAGAAGACAAGTCTTTTTGAGCATAGCTAGCGAAATGTTTTGGTAGTTCGCTTTGCTTTATTTCTAACCAGTCAGGATAATCAAGATTAATTAGTTCCCGATTGATTTGCAGATTCTTTGTATCCCAATTTATTAGTAGGTCTTCTGGGTAATTATTTTCAATTGAGTTTAGGCTTTGATTTAAATTTTTTTCTAATCTGGGAATTTCTTTAGAAATTACTTCGACACTGTAATATAGTCCCAAAAAAAAGAAGCTGACTAAAAAAAACATTAAAGTTGATAGAGCGCTGGTATCTTTAAGATTTCTGTAAAAATTGACAGAACTAATCGAAGAAAATAAATCAAAAAGATATTTTTTTATAAACATGTGGGCGTATTGTAACTTATTGCTTGTTTTGTTATCTGCCCCCAGTTTGCTACAATATGCCAAATATAAGGAGTCATATGTCATACGACCTGACCAAGTTTCGAGAAAAATCTAAAAAGACCTTGGATTATATTCAAGCTAAGTTGGGCAAATTAAGAACCAGTAAGGCTACGGTACAACTTTTAGATCCTGTCAAAGTCGAAGCATACGGGACTAATCTTGCTGTTCAGGAACTTGCCACCATCACAGTCAGTGATTCCACTTTGCTTCTGGTGAAGCCTTACGACAAATCTCAGCTAGAAGCTATTGAAAAAGCTATCCAAACAGCTGGGCTAAACCTGAATCCCATAGTTAGTCAAGATCATATAAAAATTGCTGTACCAGCACTTACCCAAGAGCGAAGAGAAGAAATGGTAAAGATTTTGCATTCTAGATTGGAAGAAGGCAGAGTTTTACTGAGATCGATTAGAACTGATTCCAAAAAGGAAATCGAAGCCCAGAAGGGCGAAAGTGGAATTGGTGAGGACGATATCAAGAGAGATTTGGTTAACTTGGATGATGAGCTTAAAAAACTTATGAATGAGCTTGAAGTTCTAGCTAAAAATAAAGAGAAAGATCTGATGACCATATGATAATATCTGCTATAACTTCTATCTTAATTTTTTTATTAGTTTTGTCGTTTCTGATTTTAATTCACGAAATGGGTCATTTTTTGGCATCAAAATACCTGGGTATAGTAGTTGAAGAATTTGGATTGGGATATCCGCCTAGGGCTAAAGAATTGTTTAAAAAATGGAACACATCTTTTACTTTAAACTGGATTCCTTTTGGTGGCTTTGTAAGAATTTACGGAGAGGAAGCAACAGCTGCTGCAAATTCCAAGTCCCAATTATCAAACAACAAAAAAAATCAGAAAGCGGAGCCTTTTTATTCCAGGCCTGCTTTGCAGCGCTTGACAGTAATTCTAGCAGGCCCTATGGTTAATCTTCTTTTTGGAGCCATAGCATTTTCTATTTTTTACTCTTTTGTTGGTATTCCTAGTTTGTTGGAAAATCAGGCTCGCATAAGTTATATTTCTCCAAAATCACCAGCTGAAGAAGCGGGTTTGCAAATTGATACAAACATCATTGCTCTCAAAGATTCTCAAGAAATTATTGCAATTAATTCAATAGAGGCAGCAGTGGAAGCAATTACAAATCATAAGGGGCAGCGTGTTACTCTGTTTAGTACTGGCAAATGTGAGCAAGATCTTTGTCAAGAAATGGTTCAAGAGTATGAAGTTTATATTAGAAAAGATGAAGAGATAGAAAATCCTCAACTTGAGGGAGCTTTGGGTGTAGCATTTCAAACTCAATATCTAAAATTTTATTCCTGGTATGAGATGCCACTGAGAGGCGCTTTAACAGGTTTGAAAGAAAGTTTGTTTTTAATTATTCTTACGGTTCAAGAACTAGGAAAAATGTTGACTAACATTTTTCATGGAGCTATTCCCGAAGATGTTAGAGGTCCTTTTGGTATTGGTCATGTGGTAGTGAAAAATAGAATGTTTAATGAAGGATTTTTGAGTATTTTGCGTTTTTCTGGACTCTTATCAGTGGGATTGGCCATAATGAATTTGCTACCTATTCCTGCACTAGATGGAGGCAGAGCTTTATTTATTCTTTTGGAAAAAGTCATCGGTAAAAAAAGAGTTAATCAGTTTGAGACTAAAGCCAATTATGGGGGGTTTATCATATTATTAAGCTTAATTGTGCTGATTACTGTCAGGGATATATGGCGAATTGCCTTAGATATTTATCATTACTTTGCATAATCATGAAGAAAAGAAAGACAAAAAAACAAAAAGAAAGAACTCAGGCGAAAAGAAAAACTCAGCGCTCTGTTGTAAGATCTGATGATAAAATTCATAAATCTCGAACGATAAGCAAAGAGCTTGAGGTTTTTGCACTAGATAAAAAATTAATTTCTCAAGATTTAGTTAAAACTGTCTGGGTTACTGTTTTGATACTATTACTTTTATTGTTGCTAGGATTCTTGCAAAAGGGTATCATTTAGTACAGAGCAAAGGAGCTCGTTATTTTTTGTTCACTACACATACAGGAGAGTAATTCATGCCAAAAAAAGTACTTATTTTAGCTTTAGTTTTATATCTAACATCAAGCATTGTTTCTTATTTTAGTTTTCGAGCTTTGGCCAAACAGTCGACACAGGTAGCTCAACAAGAGTCTGAGTTGGAAGGTTTGCTAGAACAAGAAGAGGATTTAATTTTAGATATTTCTCCTGACGAAAAGAAAACTGAAGCATGTCCTTTAAACGGCAAATTGTTTACTAAAACTGAAAAAGAAGCTTGGGAAAAACGCAGACCTTTGGCTGTGATGATTGAAAATCATCCTGACTCCAGGCCCCAATCTGGATTCACAAATTCAGATATTGTATTCGAAGCTATTGCAGAAGGTGGTGTGACTCGTTTTATGGGAATGTATTATTGCGATGCTCAGAGAAAAGATATTGAGCTAGCTCCTATTCGTTCGGCTAGAACATATTTTATTAATTTTGCCAGTGGTTTTTATTGGCCACTTTATGTGCATGTTGGAGGAGCTAATTTGCCTGGTTTATCGGATGCCTTGGGACAACTAAGTGATTATGGCTGGGTAGGTGACAATGACCTGAATCAATTTTCTATTGGTTATCCAGTTTTTGTTAGAGATTATAATAGGCTTGGTAAGGATAAAGATTTGGCTACCGAACATACTATGGTAACCAGCACAGAAAAGTTGTGGCAATATGCAGCAGAGGAAAGAGAATGGACAAACTTAAATCCTGATAGAAGAATTAGTCGTAGTCTCACAGGTGAAGCAGATTGGAACGAAGAATATGAGGGTTGGAGTTTTGAAGATAAAAAGGGAGAAGTTGGAGAAGCAACTACTGTTAGTTATGACTTTTGGAGCGGTTATGATGATTATTCGGTCAAATGGGAATATAATCCTGAAACTAATGCATACAGGCGCTTCATGGCCAATCAGCCTCACATTGATCTTAACAATGATCAACAAATTGAAGCCAGCAATGTCATAGTTTTCTTAACAGATGAAAAAGGCCCTATTAACGAGAAAAAACACATGCTTTATCGCACAGAAGGCACCGGCAAAGCTTTAGTTTTCAAAAACGGTCAAGCCATCAATGCTACCTGGAATAAGAAAACTAGGGAGTCAGAACTCAGCTTCACTGATTCTAAAGGCAAAGATCTAAAATTTGCCAGAGGTCTCACTTGGGTGAGTGTGATTGATAAGGGCAATGAAGTGAGTTATTAACTGAGTAATTTTCTTCTTCAATAATTTTAATTTTGTGCTAGACTTTCATTACTATGCACAGTCTTCAAGACTTCATGATTTCTAGGGTTAGAGTAAAAATAATGGAGCTTTTCTTTTCTAACACAGAAGAAATGTATTATGTGCGTGAGATCACTAGAAGCACCAAAGAAGAAATCAATGCCGTCAGGCGAGAATTGGATCGTATGATTGGTTCTGGCATGCTCAAGAGTGAAAAACGAGGTAACAGACTCTATTATTACTTAAATAAGAAATATACTTATTTTCCAGAGCTTTTGAGAATGGTGGCAAAAACTACAGGCATAGGTCTAAAAATGCGTAAACTGAGAAGAAAATTGGGAGACATCAGTTATCTGATGTTCTCAGGAGAATTTGTTAACGGCCAAGCCCCAAAGCGAGATCAAGTAGATATTTTGGTTATTGGCAAATTAGTTTTGCCAGAGTTAGGGTTACTCATTAAAGAACAAGAAAAGAAAATAGGTAGGGAAATAAACTACACTGTTTTTGATGAGGAAGAATTTGAATTTAGAAAAACCAGGCGAGATCCATTTATCATGGATATTTTATATGGTACTAGGGTAATGGTAATTGGTGGCGAAGAAGATTTTTGCAAGAGAGAAATTCCCGGAATCTAAGCTAATGAAAAAAAAATACAAAACATTTATTTTTATCTTGATTTTGTCATTGCTGTCAGCTTGGATTTCTTTGCCGGAAAATTCTCCCCTAGGCTCACCAACAATCAATTTTTCTTTTTTTGGCAAGCATGTTTATAAAAAATTTGAACTAAAAAAAGGTTTGGATATACAAGGTGGTGTGCAAGTAATCTTGCAAGCTCAGATGGCAGAGATTGCTCCGGAAGACAGAGATCAGGCTATGGAATCTGCTAGGGAAATTATTGCTAGAAGAGTTGATATGTATGGAGTTAGTGAGCCAGTAATTCAAACTTCCAAAAAAGGAGACGAATATCGCTTAATAGTGGAATTAGCCGGCGTAGAGGATGCCAGCGAGGCCTTGAAGCTCATTGGTACTACAGCTCAATTAGACTTCAGACTTCAAAATGAAGAGATTAATCCAGTTGCTACAGAATCAGCAGTGGCTTTTTTATCTCAATTTTCTGAAACTGGCTTAGGAGGATCAATGCTGAAGCGTTCGACGGTGCAATTTGATCAACAAGGTCAGCCAATAGTAAGCCTCGAGTTTACTCCAGAAGGCAGAGATTTGTTTGCCGATATTACCAAAGCAAACACTGGGCAAGTTTTGGGTATTTTCTTAGATGGATTTCCACTAATGATGCCAGTAATTCAAACAGCTATTCTGGATGGTAGAGCCATTATCAGTGGTAATTTTGATTTGGAAGAAGCCAAAAATCTGAGTATTCAACTTAATGCTGGAGCATTGCCAGTATCAATCAAGGTTTTGGAGCAGCGCAATATTGGAGCTAGTCTGGGACAACAGTCAGTAGAAGATAGCATTAAGGCTGGTTTAATCGGTTTGGGTTTGGTAATGATATTTATGTTTTTGTATTATGGTAAAAAGGGTCTAATAGCAGATTCGGCATTGTTGATATACGCGCTTTTAACAGTAGCGATTTATAAAATTTTTGGAGTTGTACTAACATTGCCAGGTATAGCTGGTTTACTGCTATCTATAGGTATGGCTGTTGATGCCAATATTTTAATTTTTGAAAGAATGAAGGAAGAATTACGATTAGGTAGATCTCAATCTCAAGCTATGGAGCTAGGATTTGGCAGGGCTTGGGACAGTATCAAAGATGCCAATTTAGCCACCATAGTCACTGCCCTAATTTTGATTAACCCACTAGACTTTGGGTTTTTGAATACCAGTGGCTTGGTCAGAGGTTTTGGAATCACTTTATTAATAGGGGTGTTAATTAGTTTATTTACAGGAGTAGTAGTTACTAGGACTCTAATGCGAATTTTTATGAGCAAGTGAAGTGTCTAATCTTTATGAAATTAATGCGTTTTAAAAACATCTACTTTGCAATTTCACTTTTATTTCTAGTGCCAGGAATTATTTCACTGGCAGTTTTTGGACTTAAACCCAGTATAGATTTTACCGGTGGCAGCTTAATGGAATTAAAAATAAATGATTTTGATTCTGAAATTAATTTAGAAGATTTAATAGAGATTAGTTCTGTTCAAAAATCAGGAGAGAATCAATATCTTATAAGAAGCAGCGAAATTAGCAATGAAGAAAAAGATCAGGTTTTAGAAAAATTATCTGAAAATTATGAAGAGGTGGAAGAGTTAAGATTTGAGACAGTTGGCCCAACTCTAGGTAGAGAATTATTAGAAAAAACTTTAACAGCTGTTGTTTTGGTTGCTGGACTTATTACTCTCTATGTATGGAAACAATTTGATGAAATCAAATACGGAATTTGCGCTATTTTAGCCATGTTTCATGATTCTCTGATTTTGCTTGGAACATTTAGCTTATTGGGTCATTTTTATGGCATCGAAGTGGATGTTTTATTTGTTACGGCATTGTTGACTACTTTATCATTTTCTATTCACGACACCATAGTTGTTTACGATAGGATTAGAGAACTAAGAAGAGAGCACAAAAAGCAAAGCTTTCAAAGTGTAGTTGATGCTGCGGTAATTCAAACACTATCTAGATCGATTAATAACTCTGTGACTATTATAGTCATGTTACTAGCACTAGCATTCTTAGGAGGCGAAACCATTCGCTGGTTTGCCATAGCTTTGCTGATTGGTGCTGTCACAGGTACTTATTCCAGTACTTTTACTGCCGCGCCGTTGTTGTTATTGTGGGATGAAATTAAGCTAAAGATTAAGAAATAGAAATGAAAAAGCCAAAAACTGGTTTTTTACGGAAAAAACTTTCAAGCTTCTTTTAAAGTATTCAGTAATTTCTACGTTTGATTTAATAATTAAATATAACAATGTATAAATATTATTTGAACTTATATTTTGATAAATTGACATGAAAATTAAAATTCTCACTCTGAATCTTTTTCTTCCTGGTTCCAATAAATTATTTCTAAACGCTTTGGATTTTTTACGAAAAGAAAATCCAGATATTTTGTTATTACAAGAAATTTATGATGCTAAAGATGCTAATTTAGCAAGAAAATTTCGCAAAAGAGAAGAAATTAAAAAGTTATTTCCAGAATATTTTGATGTCTACATGCCTGTATTTGCGGATGCTAGAAAAATAGAAGGCGACATAAATGATGGACAATTAATTTTATCCAAGTTCCCAATAAGCGAGATAAAAGAAGTTTTTATTGATCGAGGATTTACAAAAGCAGACCATGATGCTGTTGATGATTGGAGTAATTTTCCGGCTGGATTTCTTAGTTGTGTTGTAAATATAAATGGCAAAAGAATCAAGTTTATTAACATGCATGGACCGGTTAATTTAAACGGCGAAAAAGATGATCCCAGGAGAATGAAGTTATTAAATTTAATAGGGGATGAAATAGAGGGAGAGGAGTATGTAGTAGCTGGTGGGGATTCAAATGCTCAGCCCAGTACTCAGCTTTATAGTCAGCTTGAAGAGGAATTGCAAAACCCTTTCAAAAACAAATTAAAAACAACTTTTAATTTAAAACATAAGGATTTAAAAAAATTTCCTGGATATGCGGGAGTGGTGGTAGACATGCTGATGTGTAGCAAAAATTTTAAAGTGGTTGATCACTCTCAACCGCAGGTGGATGTGAGTGACCATTTGCCGCTAGTAATTGAAATAAAAATATAAAAGAATTATTTTTTCATCTGTAGTTTTATAGGAGTTTTTTTGCTTCCGTCAACAACTTTTCTTTTGTGTTTAATTCTGGCTTGTCTAAAACCTTTTCTAACAGATTTTGCATGATTTCACCCAAGATTGGTCCAGGTTTGAGATTAAATTCTTTCATTAAGTCGTGACCATTAATCGCCAAGTCTCTTGTATCCATAGGTTGATGTAGTTGCTCTATCATGCGCTGCTTCATTTCTTCTAATCGCCAACTTGTTTTGCGCGCTCCGGAACCCAATCTATCTGCTTCTCTAAGATCCAAAATGTCATCTATATTTTCTAAACCAACTTTTCGCATGAAGCGTCTAATACTAGCATCAGTATTTTGTGGTTGATAATAAAACATATGATAACGAACTAAAATAAAAATTTGATCCAATTCATATTTGGAAAGTTTAAATCTCCTGGCAATTTTTTTAGCCATACGTGAGCCAATAATCTCATGATTGTAAAAAGTAATATTTCCGTTGATTATTTTTTTTGTTCTAGGTTTGGCAATGTCGTGGAGTAAGGTAGCCAGACGGACAATGGGGTTGAAGGAAGGGCAGTATCTCAGAGCATCCAATGAATGTGTCCAAACATCAGTATTGTGATGTCCTCCCTGCTCTACCCTCTTTCCCTCCAAAAGCTCGGGCAATATATCTGCTAGCAAATTAGTTTGCTCTAATAACTCTATGGCTTCGGCAGGGTAGTTGCTTGCAAGCATTTTCAACAATTCATCGCGAATACGCTCCCAGCTTATATTTCGGATTAAATCAGCATTATTCTTTATGGCTGCAAAAGTATCATCATCTATCTGCATATTAAGTTCTACGCTAAAGCGAATAGCACGTAGCATGCGCAGAGCATCTTCTTGAAATCTAGTATGAGGATCACCCACAGCTCTAATTAGTTTTTTTTCTAAGTCCTTTTGGCCACTAAAAGGATCAACTAGTCTTAGGTCAGATCCCAGAGCCATTGCATTTATAGTAAAATCTCTGCGCTGCAGATCTTCTTCTATTGTTTCGCCCCATTCTAGCTTTTCTGGTTTTCTAAAATTAGAATAAAGCTCTTTTGATCTATAAGTAGTTATTTCGTAGTTTGGCAAACCCTCTCCATTTAGTGGAGAGGGACTCTGGTTCTCGCTATTAGCGAGACCAGAGGGGTGAGGCAGAGACTCATGAATTTTACTGGCATTGGCCAGATTTATAAGACGATCCGATTTATTTTGGATATTGGATATTGGATATTGGATATTAAGACCAGCTTGCTTGCACAGATCTTCTTCTGTGATCATCACAGTTCCAAAATCATTCTCATAAAAACTTTCTGGGAATATTTCTAAAATTTTTTCAGGTTCAGCGTTAGTTGCAAAATCATAATCCATGCGACGTTGATTATTATCATCTAAAAGTAAATCACGAACGGCTCCTCCCACTATGTAGGCTTCATATCCCGCTTCTTCTAAAGTTTCTAGGATAAATTCAGCTTGTTTAGAAATTTTCATTAAGTTAGTATAACAGCTACTATGAAGTGGAATCTAATTTCAGAAAAAATTCCTCAAAATCTGTCAGAATTAAAAGAGTTGTTATTAGAAACTAGAGAAATTAAAAATTTTGATAGTTTTTTTAATTTAAAAAATCCTTTTGATTTTAGTTTGGAAGAGTTAGAAATTGATGAGCAAGAAGTTCAAAAAGCCATAAAATTAATTTTAGAAACCCAAGGAAATAAAAAAAACATTTTGATTTTTGGCGACTATGATGCTGATGGTATTTCTGCCACAGCTATTATTTGGCAAATTTTACATAATTTAGATTGCAAGGTTTTACCTTTTATTCCTCACAGAGAAAGACATGGTTACGGATTAAGTGATAAAGCTATTGATGAGATTTTGGCTGGAGAGAATAGACCTGATTTAATAATTACAGTTGATAATGGCATAGTAGCTCATGCTGAGGTTCAGCGCCTAACAGATGAAGGAATCCAAGTAATAATTACTGACCATCATCAGCCTGAAGAAGAGCTCCCCAACGCTGATGCGGTAGTGGCGACCAATAAACTTTGTGGCGCATCTGTGGCGTGGATACTTATGCGCGAACTTTTTCGCGCAAATCATGAACCAAAAATCATGAACCAAAAATCAATTTTGGAAAAACAATTAGATCTCTGTGGAATTGCCACTATTGCTGATCAGGTAAGGCTAAAAGATGCTAACAGATCTTTTGCTAAATTTGGTATAGAGGTTCTAAGAAAAACAAATAGGCCTGGACTTTTGGCCTTATTTAAAGAAGCTCAAATTAATAAAAAAGAAATTGACACTTATCACATCAATTACGCAATAGCTCCGAGGATAAATGCCATGGGCAGGCTTGAGCATGGATTGGATGCTCTGCGTTTATTGGTAGTTGGATCTCAAGAAAAAGCTAGTCAGTTAGCTGCAAGACTTAGTGAAGTAAATAAGAAAAGACAAGATGTAACTCAGATAGCATTAGAATCGGCTAGCTCTAAGTTTAAAAATTGGCAGGATGAAAGTTTGATAGTAGTTAGCAGTGATGATTATCATGAGGGTGTAATAGGGCTAATAGCTGGCAAATTAGTGGATGAGTTTTATAAGCCCGCTATCGCAATTAGTCTAGGTGGTGGTTTAGCAAAAGGTTCAGCTAGATCTATATCGGGTTTTAATATTACTCAGTTATTGCGGCAGGTGAAAGACGACTTATTGAGTGTGGGTGGTCATCCTATGGCAGCGGGATTTTCTGCAAAATCAGAGAGTTTAGAATTACTTAGCTCGAAACTTCGGGACTTAGCCAAAGAGCAATTAAATCAAAATTTACTTGAGAGAGTACTAAAGGTAGAAGCAGAAATA
>JBDLIL010000035.1:0-10421 GCA_039714855.1 Patescibacteria group bacterium | reverse complement strand
TCTTCAAAACTAGTTTTGGGTTCCCAAGATAATTTTTCTTTTGCCTTACTGGCATCACCAATTAGCAAATCAACTTCAGCCGGTCTATCAAATTTAGGATTATGCTTATAAACTGCTTCCCAGTTTTCTATGCCAGCAGCATTACAAGCCAACTGTAAAAACTCTTTTACTGAGTGAGTTTCACCTGTAGAAATTACATAATCTTCTGGTTTTTCTTGCTGCAACATTAGCCACATGGCTTCTACATAATCTTTGGCATAACCCCAATCTCGCTTGGATTCGATATTCCCCAATTCAACATGACTTTGTTTTCCCAACTTAACTCTAGCCACAGCATTAGCAATCTTTCTAGTTACAAATTCCAAGCCTCTTCTAGGAGATTCATGGTTAAATAAAATACCCGAGACAGCAAACATATCGAAAGACTCTCTGTAATTAACAGTAATCCAATGACCATAAACCTTGGCTACTCCATAGGGAGATCTAGGGTAAAAGGGGGTATTTTCTGTTTGTGGAGTTTCTTGCACTTTACCAAACATTTCACTTGAACTAGCTTGATAAAACTTTGCTTTGGGACAAGCCAAGCGAAGAGCCTCTAGTACTCTAGTAACTCCAATAGCGGTAAATTCCCCCGTGAGCACAGGTTGTTCCCAACTAGCCTGCACAAAACTCTGAGCTGCCAGATTATAAACCTCATCAGGCTGAATATCTTTTATGGCATTGGTGAGTGAGTGCTGATCGATGAGATCACCTGATATTAGGGTTAAATTAGGATGATGAATCAGGTGCTTAATACGATCAAAGTTCTGGGTACTGGTTCTCCTAGTCAAACCATAGATCATGTAATCTTTTTCCAGTAAGAATTCTGCCAAGTAAGAACCATCTTGACCAGTGATTCCAGTGATAAAAGCTTTTTTCATAAATTTCTCCAATAATTTAAAACTCTTACTAAAGTCTCCTGAATAGGGACGCCCGCCTTCCAACCCAGTGAAGCAATTTTTCTATTGTCAGCAATAACTCTGGGAACGTCAAGGGGTCTAAATTTCTTCTTGTCTATCTCGACTTTCACTTTTGATCCAGATAGATCTATCAGCATGTCCAAAACTTCCCTCATACTTCTACCTATACCACTGCCAACATTATAAACTTCACCAGACTTGCCCTTCTCCATTAATAATATATATGCCCTAACCACATCCTTAACATCGGTAAAGTCTCTAATTGCTTTTAAATTTCCGACCGATATTTTACATTTTTCATTTTGACTTTTACATTTAATTATTTGCTGAGCAAAATCACTGAGAACAAATCCCATAGCTTGTCTTTCACCAATGTGATTGAATGGTCTAACTCTAACCACGTCAAGAGCATATGAGTAGTAATACGAAAGAGATAACAAATCTTGAGAAACTTTTGAAACGGCGTAAGGATTAGCTGGGCCTAAAGGGTGGTCTTCTTGTATTCCCTGATTTTTACCTGTTGCTTTAAAGCTCAAAAAATCATATTCCAATGCACTGCCAACTGCAAGAATTCTGCTTTTTGGTACTATTTGCCTAATTGCTTCGAGTAAATTTAACTGCAAAGCAGTGTTGTTATTAATAATCTTACTAGCCTGATCAAAACTCTTCCCTACCTCACTGATGGCAGCTAAGTGATAGATTTGCCTTGGCTTGATCTTCTTGATTAAAGAGAAAACTGCTTTTTTGTCGGTCAAATCTATTTTGTGAATATTCTCTTTTGGTATCAGAGTGTGAACATAAGAACTCTTGTTAGCAAAAGAAGTCACATGAACTTGCGAATAACCCAAACTTGATAAGCGTTCTACCAAATGAGATCCTGCGAATCCTGTACCTCCGGTAATCAAAATTGGAGTTTTTCTACTAGTTTTCACAAAACTTTTACTAGAAAATTTTTTAAAGATAGATAACATAGTTTAAATTGTATAATAAACTCATGAAGATAAACATATTGACTATATTTCCAGAATACTTTGAAAATACTTTGAGTAGCTCTATTTTAAAACGCGCCCAAGAAAAAAATTTAATTGAATTTAGTATTATTAATATTAGAGATTTTGCCACAGACAAGCACAAAATGACAGATGACAGGCCTTACGGTGGTGGTGCTGGCATGGTGATGAAAATTGAACCTATTGATCGCGCCCTTCAAGCACTCACAAAACAACCCTCTCCATTAACTAGTAAAGTCGTATTAACCTCAGCAAAGGGCAAGCTTTTTACCCAGCCAAAAGCACTTGAATACTCAAAACTAAATGAATTAACTATTATCTGTGGTCACTATGAGGGTGTAGACGAGCGCGTAGCAGAAAATCTGGCAGACGAAGAGATCAGAATAGGGGATTTTGTACTTACTGGCGGTGAAGCAGCTGCGCTAGTTATTAGTGACGCGGTATCTAGGCTTTTGCCTGGAGTACTGGGAAACCAAGCTAGTTTGAAACAAGAATCTCATAGTGAAAATTTAAAGTTTTCTCACCCTGTGTATACAACACCGCAAAATTATAAAAGCTGGCAAGTGCCAGAGCTGCTTCTCAGCGGCCATCATCAAAGAATAGAGGAGTGGAGAAAAGAAAAAAGAGAAAATAAATAATTTCTGTTTTTTTATTTTTTGATAAAACTGTACAATAAACTAGTGAAAACTAAAATCAAGATACTTAATTATTTAAAGAGACATGCTATAGCATGTCTCTACGCTATATTTTATTTATTTATACACTTGCTAAATCTGACTGCTCTGCCAGTTTTTGCTGACGAATCTATTTATATCCGCTGGACACAGCTAATCATAGATGATTGGCAACAGTACTTATTCTTCCCCCTCAATGACGGCAAGACACCTCTACATATTTGGTTGCAGTTGCCGCTACAATTTTTATTTTCAGATCAACTCTACGCTGCTAGAGTTTCATCTGTCTTTGTCGGCTTAATACAGATGGGTGTTATGGCTCTTTTGGCCAAAGAGCTAGGTGGCAAAAAGAAGTCTCAATATTTGGCGGCTCTACTGACTGCCATTCTACCCTTTTGGTACTTTCATCACCGCATGGCACTTATGGATGGACTTTTGACTTTATTTTTATCTCTAACTTTGTTGGGAGTAATTCGGCTTATCAAAGCAAGAAAAAATAAGATATTAGATATTAGATACTTGATATTAGCAGGTTTATTTTTTGGTCTGAGCCTGCTCAGCAAACTCCCAGCTGTTCTGTTCATACCTGTTTTATTATTTTGGTCTTTAATCCCTAACCCTACTGATTTTAAAAGGATTTTTATAAATTTAGTTAAAATTAGTTTAGCAATTTTTATTGGCTTACTAATCTTTTTGAGCTTAAAGCTGCACCCGGCTTTTGGGCAATTGTTTGCTAGAGGTAGTGATTTTTTGTTTCCTGCTAAAGAAATATTTTTACAGGGCAAATGGCTTATGACCATCAGAAATCTACCTAGTTATTTGAGTTATTTTTCTCGTTATTTGACCCTACCAGTATTACTACTTAGCATTTATGGATTATTCTCAAAAAATAATAAAGGGGTTTTTCACCTACTTTTTTGGTCAGCAGTTATTTTCATTTTCCCCATCGCTATTATGGGCAGAGTAGTCTACCCTCGCTACTTCTTGCCTATTAGTATTTTCTTTACCATTTCGGCAGCCCTAGCCCTAGAAGAATTAATCAATAAAATTAAAAGCAAGAAAAATATAAAATTCAAAACTCTATATGCAATTTTGCTGGCAATTTTCTCAGCAGTTATTATTCAGAATTCTTCATTTTTTATTCTTTACTCTCTATTTTCTGCCAATAACATTCCTTTTGTAGCAGCTGACAAAGTGCAATATTTACACGAATGGTCTTCTGGTCATGGGATTAAAGAATCTAGCAATTTTATTAAATTGCAAGCCAAAACAAAAAAGATAGCTATAGCTACTGAAGGATCATTTGGAACACTGCCAGACGGCATTCTCATGTATTTGCACAGAAGCAACGTTGATAATATCTATGTTGAAGGCATTGGCTATCCGGTGAAATCTATCCCAGAAAAATTTATGAATAGAGCTAAAGATTTTGATAAAATTTATCTAATAGTAAATTCACACAGATTAGAAATTCCTATAGCTCAAAATAAATTGATAAAAGAATATCCCCGACCCAACGCTGCTCCCACTCTGCAAATTTGGAATATTACGAACCTGATCAAAAACTAGTTTTTTTCTTTATCAGTTACTCTATAACCAAAACCCCAAACAGTTTCCAAAATTTTACTTTTATCTGATAACAAGACTCTTATTCTCCTAATGTAGGAGTCTATTGTTGATGGACTGGGCATTTGTTCTCCCCAAATATGCTCAGATAACATGTCGCGGGTCACTACAGAATTTTTATGACGAAATAAATGAAAAAGAATTAGAAATTCTTTTCTTCGCAGAGGAATCCTCTGTCCACCAGACTCAACAGTGCCGTTATGAGGGTGAAGGTTTACTTCACCAACTCTTAAAATTCCATTGGGGTGAATTTTTTGTGTGTATACTAATTTGTTAAGTCTTAAATCAAATTCCTCGCGATCACAAGGCAAACTCAGACAATCATCTGCTCCTGATTGCAAAGCCGAGAGTTTATTGGCGATGTACTTACAACTCTGGCTTAAAAAAAATACCCTTGTTGGGTATTGATTGGTGTTTAGATATTCCAAGAATTCTATAGATTCGTTACTTAAGTCATCAAAAACAATTACCACATCATAGCTTGTTTTTTTTATTCTCTCTAAAGCTAGAGAATAAGAGTAAAAAAATTTGTAAGAAAACAATAAACGTGAACAAATATTGTGGATATATTGTTTATCAAATTTTTTGGATTTTAGCACCAAGAGTACTTTTCTCATTCCAAAGTTGGTATACTAAGCTATAATTTGCTATATATCAATGCATATTGAATATGTCTTGTTAAAACAAAGGTGCTAACTTCTTTTTTACAGCAGCTTTTCAAGGGGTATAATATTTGCTAGCTAAAATAAATGGCTGCCCTGTAGTGAAATGGCATCACCAGTGACTCTGAATCACTTATTTCAGGTTCGAATCCTGACGGGGCATCAACGACAGATAAAAAATATAAACAATAGGAGGCAAGCATGCAAAACAATAAGATAAAGGGCCTGAAACTTTTTGAACATAGCGCCTATGCTGATGATAGAGGTTTCTATACTGAGCTTAATATTATTCCTGAAATTGAAAAAGAAACTAAGAATAAATTTTATACACAGCAAATAAACCTTTCTTATTCAAAAAAAAATGTGATAAGAGGCTTCCATGCTGAAGATTGGAATAAACTGGCTACAGTAATTACAGGCAAAGCTTTTTGTGCCTTTGCAGATCTTCGTCCGAATTCTCCCAGCTTTTCCCAAACTCAAACCATTACACTGGACGCATCAGTAAGCAAAGAAAACCTGTCTGTTTTTATTCCCAAAGGAGTGGCCAACTCATTTTTAGTATTAGAAGGTCCCGTTAACTACCTATACTGTGTCGACGAGCTATATACCAGTAGAGATAAAAAAAACGATAAAGCTATAAGCTTATTTGATCCTGACTTAAATATAAAATGGCCAATTGCAAAAGAAAAAATGATTATGTCTAACAGAGACAAAAACTCTATAACACTCAGAGAGTTATTCCCTAGCAAGTTTTAACTTATGAAGAAAATAAAAATAATCAGCTGGAATGTAAATGGTATTAGAGCTATTTATAAAAAAGGCTTTTTAGAGTTTTTTAAAAAAGCTAATCCAAGTATTTTCTGTCTCCAGGAAACAAAGGCACAAGAAAATCAACTAGGATTCGAATTAACCCAAATAGATAAGTATCACTCGTATTTTAATTCAGCACAACGCAAAGGCTATAGCGGAGTAGTCACCTACAGCAAACCTCAACCAAAACATATTTCTTTTGGTATGAATGTTCCCAAATTTGACCTTGAAGGCAGAATTATTCAAACTGATTATGATAATTTCAGCCTATTAAATATTTATTTTCCCAATGGCAAAAGATCGAAGGAAAGATTAGATTACAAAATGGAATTTTATCAGAAATTCTCCAAATATATTAAGAAATTATTAAAAACTCAAAAAAACATCATAGTTTGTGGAGATATAAATACAGCTCACAAAGAAGTTGACCTAGCCAGACCAAAAGACAATCAAAAAATCTCTGGATTTTTGCCACAAGAGCGCAAATGGATTGATAGTTTTCTGGGCTTGGGATTTATTGATAGCTTTAGAGTTTTTGATAAAAATCCCGGTAAATATACTTGGTGGAGTATGAGAACTAGAGCCAGAAATAGAAATGTAGGTTGGAGAATAGATTACTTTTTGGTCAGCAAAAACCTAAGAAAAAATCTAAAATCTGCCAAAATACTCGATCAAGTAATGGGCTCTGATCACTGTCCAATATCTATAGAGCTTGAATTTTGAGAATCTTAAATAACAAATTTGCCGTCTTGGTAAATTATCCTAGAACTCCCATCCGAGAAAAATGCTGTTGCAGTTCTATCCGTAGTAGAAACTATATCTGTGTGCTCAGCGCTATCAATATTAAATCCCATTGCTTCCCAGTCTTTTTTACTTGGCTTACTCTGATCTCCTCTATAACAATCCTTGTACGCCATACCTATGGCCATATGCGTATTGCCGTATGGTCCGCCAATATTTTCATCATAAAGAGTTTCTGCCATCACATGAGTAATTCTACTCATCCTTTTATCTGTCAATGAATATTCACCTATTTTGTTAGCATTTTTAGATCTAAGCATTTCCTTCAAAAGTCTATCGCCCTTTTTGGCTCTAGACTTTGTTACTATGCCTTTTTCTATTTTTAGATAAGCATCTTCAATAATGTTGCCATACCTATAAACCGGCTGATTAAATTGCACCCAGCCTTCAACCCCCCGCCAATCTGGAGAAGTAAAAAGCTCAAAACTCGGAATGTTTCTACCACTGCCCCCTTGCCAAATTCTTGTCTTACCAAGGGTGATCTTCATATCAATATCCTTACCCTTAATTATCAAATATTCTATTTCCATTTTATTCAGCTTTTTCAATATGTCTTTCTGGAGTTTTGCAATTTTTTTCCATTCTGCAACAGGATTTTTCTTGTCTAAAAAACAAGCATTTATAATTTGTTGCCAATACTCCTTCATACTCAACCCAACTATCTCGGCTTTTGCCTCCACCGCCCAAAGACCCAAGGTCCAAGTAAATTTTCCCTTAGCCTCTTTGTCATTCAACCACTCTCTGTATTTTTTCTTTGAATCCCTAGCTAAAACAATTTTTTTAGGCTCGGTGTCTTTTAATTCGAATGGAAATGGGTCAGCAATAATCCCAATGCTGTGATCAATAAGATTAACCCTTTCTTGCACATATTTTTTGGGAAAAAACTTAAGCTGATCTTCGTTAGCAAGAGAATAAAAATCTTTATCGAAACCAGTGGGCAATATTTTTAACATTGGATAAGCTCCTGCCCTGAGTAGAGTATTTTGCAATTCCAAAGCAAAATCTTTGGCGATATCCGGAACCGCACATTGAACTACTTCACCCTTTTTCACACCTTCACCGGAATTAAGAGCAAAGTTAATTAAGACATCAGCATAATTTTGGAGTATTTTTTTAGGTGCTTGATAAATTTTCATAGCTTATTTCGCAAGTATTGTTTTAATTTATTCAGTGCTTTTGCTCTATGGCTATTTTTACTTTTTTCTTCTGGGCCAAGCTCGCCCCAAGTTTTATTACTACCCTCAGGAATGAAAATCGGATCATAGCCAAAACCTCTTTCACCCTTTACTCTCAAGGCTATCAGGCCATTAATTTTCCCCAAAAAATACTTAGCTTCTTTAGAAATTGGATTATACAAGCATATGGCAGTGGTAAACTTAGCTTGGCGATTTTTATTATTGCCCAACTTTTCTAACAAAGCTAAATTTTTATCACTTGCGTTGCCAGAAAAAAAACGGTCTGAATAAACACCGGGCATGCCATCCAGCATTTCGACACTAAGACCAGAGTCATCCGCAGCAGTAATTACAGCAAACTCATCTGCAAAAGTTTTCGCTTTTAAAAAAGCATTTTCTTTAAAAGTATTGCCAGATTCTTCAACTTCTAGATCGGACAAAGCTAGGTCACTAGGGAAAAGCAATTCAACCGACTTTCCAAGTAAATCTCTTATTTCTTCTTGCTTACCCTTGTTTTGCGTCGCAAACAATAGCTTCATTATTTTTGACCGCCACCCATCATCCCACCCAATCCACCTGTCATTTCTTGGAGTTTTTTAGCAGCCATTTCTTGAGATTTTTTAATAGCTTTGTTAAGAGCATCTATAGCATCTTGACTAGTAATACCCTGAACACTAAAGTGCTTAATTTTTTGGTCTCCAGAAATAACTACTACGATATCGCCTTCTTCAATTCTAATTTCCTCAGCAGCTAAATCTTGCTGCATTTTTTTTGCTTGAGTTCGCAACTTATTTAGATCTCCCAATGCTTTTAGTGGATTTGCCATGATGCTCCTTTTAATTGTCATCCCAATAAAACGGGACCCAGTATTTATGATACATTAGCGATTCTACTATACTAAGACTTCTTCTGCTAGATTAAGTAAGACATTGTTTGCCTCACTGCCCTTAACTTCACCCACCTGGTCTCGCCCAAGGCGGGAAGAGGAGCTATTAGAAGAATTTTTATTAGACAATACAAATTCTAAGTCTACCGAACCCCCAGCTAAAGCAAGAGAGCAATCTTTAAGCATATTTAAAGTGCTGGCGTCCTCCAGTTTTTCTTTATGAAATGGGTAGTAAACTTCTATACTCAAACTACCATTGAGAGCTTTAATAGGCTTGCTGGATCTTAGAAGCATAGCGATGGCGGCCTGTCTTTCTTCTACTGCTCCCAAAAAACTCCCCCAAGCAGATAGTAATTTTTCCCCATCTCCTTTTGATACAGACATCAGGCTATCCGATTCAAAATCACTAGAGCTAAGATCAGCTTCATCCACTTGGTCTTGCACATTGCGAAAAGTAGATTCCTTCTTCACTGCTGGAGAAGCTTGTTTAGAAGGATTGTTTTTGCCACCCTTCTCTTTAGATCTAAAAATAAGTTCTAAAAACTTAATTTCCAAGGAGAATAGGGGCACTGGTAAATTATTAGCTATTTCTAGTGTAGTTAATTCTTTTAATAAAAATAAACAGATTCTAGAATTTAGTTTTTCACTTTTAACATTGCCCGAAATATTTAATAACAACTGCTCGTGTAGATATTCTAACAAACTTTTAAATAGAAATCTTTCATCCACTTGCATTGATCTCATTTCTTGAAATAACCTGCAAATCAAATGATCGTCTTTGGCCAATAAAGCTTCTACTAAATCAAGCACCAAACTCCTATCAACTGTTCTTAATTTTTCTTGCAACTGAGCAAACATCACTTTCTTATCGGTACTCACTGCCATTTCCAATAATTTAATAGCGTCGCGGAAACTCCCATCTGCAACTTTAGCTATTAATTTTAAAGCTTTGCTTTCATCATCAATATCTATTTCTTCTTCTTTTATTATTTTCTCTAATACTTTGCTTAATTCTTCTTGACTGGCTTTTTGAAAATTTATGAGAGAACACCTAGATCTGACAGTATCTGGAATTTTATGTAACTCAGTAGTTGCTAAAATAAAAACCACATGAGATGGAGTTTCCTCCAACATTTTCAACAGAGCATTAAAAGCTTCTTTGGTAAGCATGTGTGCTTCATCTAGAATATAAACAGAAATTTTGCCATCCTGTGGCGGCAAGCTTAATCTTTCTTTTAACGCTCTAATGTCGTCAATACCTCTATTGCTCGCAGCATCCATTTCTTGCACCACAAAAGAACTGCCAGCATGTATGCGCTTAACAATGTCTTGATTATGGTCTGGTTCGACTAAGGCTAATTTTTTGGGACTTTTTTTGCTAAAGAAGAAATGATCAACTACTTCTTCATTTTGAGGATCGTTGAGCATGCTAGCAATAATCCTAGCTGATGAAGTTTTTCCTGTGCCTTTCGGTCCAGCAAATAGTAAAACTTGAGGAATCGAGCCTTTATCCATCATTTTGACAAATTCAGATTTAACAGAATCTAGTGCCAATTCACTTATTTTAGTTGGTCGATATTTTCTATACCAAGACATAGTTATTAATATCCAATTACAGATTTATTTTTAATCATGATGATAACCCAATAAGTGCATAAGACCATGCTCTAAATAAAAACATAGCTGATCATCTACCAATTTACCAAATTTTTGTGCTTGCTTCACAGCTTCAGGAAAACAAATAACAACATCTCCCAAATGAGGAGGCATTTCCTCTGGCATGGGAAAATCATCTAAATTATTTTTTTCATGCTTTGG
>JBDLIL010000034.1:0-10452 GCA_039714855.1 Patescibacteria group bacterium | reverse complement strand
AGTAAGAATAAGAATAAAAAATAAAGAATAAAGAGACAGATATTTAATATTAGATATTTGATATTTTAATTTTTTAGTTTTTAAATAAACCAAACCAAGTAAATATAAGCTCATGCTGACTGCGAAAGCTAAGAAGCCAGAGCGGGATTTCGTAAATAAAAGAGTTATTAATAATAAGATGCTAGTTGTTAGGGCAAAAAGTGGTTTGAGGTTTTTGACATTAAATATTGGATGTTTGATGCGCTCGCTTAAGAACAATGAGCTGACTAGTGGCATTAAAGTTACTGTGTAGGCAGCCAACCAATTGGGTTGACCAAAACTACCAAAAACCCTGTTTATTACATCCTGTTTCCAACAACTGGCGTTAAACTCGCCAAACATTAAAAAGCAGCTAGGGGAGTGACCAAAATGCTCTGGAATAGAGTATAGGGAGACTAAAAAAGATGAACCTGTCAGAGTATAAAAATAATACTTAATTTGTTTTTTACTAACATTGCTAACAAAAGCAAAATATAAAATTAAATAGCTAATGGTTGAGAGTAATCCTCCATGGAGCCTGGAATAATATCCGAATATGGAGGTTTGGGGGTGAATAGAGATAAGGGTGGAAATAAGCTGGCTAAAAATAAAAAAGAAAAATAAAAAATCGAATTTACTGCGTTTAAAAATAATTCTTTTTTCTAAAATCATTCTTATAATCCAAGCTGAGGCTATCAAAGTTGTGAGGGTATAGACGAAAAGCATTTTAGGAAACTCAAAAAGTTCTTCATTTACCCAAGTAAAAATAAAAGGAGTGCTAAATAGTAAGAAGTGAAATAAAAAACTTATTATTTTTTTTGCCATGAGGACACTAGTATAAAGCATTCGTACTTTTTTCGCGTGTTGCTCTCTATATAAACTTGCTATTATTGATGGCAAGGAGACATATGAATAACGACACAACAAATGTAACAGGTCCTTTAAGTCAAATGCCGGGTGCAGCTGGAAGTCAGTCACCAGGAATTGATGCATATCAACCACCTCAAGATCAGGCTTTAGCTGGTGATATTTCAACCGCTGTTCCAGCTGTGAGTGATGACAATGTTGTTGCTGATAAACCAGTAGATTTACAAGTTCCACCTGTTGCTCAGGATAATAACCAAATTGGAAATTCAAAAGGCCAATCATTGGAAGATCAGAATATCTTTTCTATGTTGGGTGTCGTGGACGGAACAGAAGAAGAAAGGGAGTCTTTTTTGGATGAACTTCAGGAAGTGATCTGGGAAGACTTTTTAGAAAAAGATTTGGAGCTTTTAATCACCAAAGAAGAAATGGAAGGATTTAGAAAAATACAAGCTGATGCAGGAAAAAAAGAAAATGAGTTACAAGAAAAAATTGTTACTTACCTAGAAAAACTTATCCCCGACCTGGAAGAGATTATGCTGGAAAAAGCATTGGAATTGAAAGAAGATATGTTCAGAGAACGCATATCAGATATGAAGGATTTTTATAAAAATAAAACGGATGTGTTAAAGAGTATTAGTAGGGCTGAAGAGCTAATGTCTCAAGACAAGTGGAGGGAAGCAGCTGATACTTTGAATGCTATTAAATGATTTAATTCCTCTTTGTTTTTTTACTTTGCCAAACTATGGCAAAAGTGTACTATCATGTACTAACAGTGGTATGTGATTGTTGCTGCTGTATATATGAATCGTTTTAATAAATTAACTCAACAGTTTTTACGGAAAACTTCACTAGATGCTCCTGTTGTGTGTTTTGATTTGGGTTCTGCTCATACAAGAATGACTGTGGATGGTAAATTGGTTTTTTTTGATAGAAGTTGTTTTGTCACAAAGAAATTTACTGATCACGTAATTGCTTTAGGTAGTAACAAAGTTCATACAGCTTTATCAGGCAATTCTCAATTGGAGTCATTTTGTCCCGTTAAGCAAGGAAAGGTTGCTGATATTCAGAAATTATCAGTTTTTCTCCAGGCACTTTTACAAAAATATGTGAAAAACTCTAGTTCTTTACCTATAGTAAGACCTACTATTTATTGTAATTTGCCTAGTAATCTTTCCAAAGTTCAGGAAGAGGCTTTGCGTAAAAGTTTAGAACATGCCGGAGGTGGCATTATTATTTTTATTTCGAGTAGTGAATCAATTCATAATTTGATTCGTGTTTCTTATAAGAATGTAAACAATATTTTTGCAATAGATATTGGAGCTGAGATCAGCAATATTGTTTTTTTGTTTTCAGACTCTGACCCTCTAGAGAGAAGTATAGTTTGGGGGGCTGATTTATTTACTCATAGCATCATTGAATATGTAAGAGATGTTTATAAAGTGTTGCTTTGTAATGCTAATGCCGAAAAGATAAAACATGAAATAGCTTCTCTTCCTATGGGAAGCAATGGAAAAAATCAATCGTTGGAGCTGACTGTGAGAGCAAAAGATTTGATTTCTAATTTACCAACTACCGTTACAGTGCAATCAAGTGATTTTGAGCATTTGTTTTCAGAATTGTTGTCAGAGTTGATTGAAGTGTTTGAACTAGTGTTTAGCAAACTTAATTCGGAGCAAGTAGAAGCTATTTCAGAAAATGGTTTATTTCTGTTGGGTGGAGGAAGTCAATTGCGCCATTTAGATAGTTACCTTATCAGAAAATTAAGAATTCCCGTTACCATCATACGACATCCAGATACAGCTATTATTAGAGGTGTAGAGTTAGCTCGAAAACAATATGAGATCAGTTAGTCGTAAAGATCAGATTAATTTATTACTAATAGCTGTATTTTTGAGTTTTCTTTTATTGATATTTGAATCATTAGGAGTATTAAGAATAATATACCCATATGTGTACAGGATAAAATCTCCATTTGTATTAGTTGGTGTGGAATTATCTCAACTATTACTTACTCCTTTTAGAGTGGTGAGAACTAGTCATAAGGCTCATCGTCGAGTGCAAGATTTAGAGAGAAATTATTCTGAAAGTTTGGCGCAAATAAGTCAGTTGGAGGGTATGGAACAAGAAAACAAATATCTGCGTTCATTGCTTGGGTCAAGCGACATAAAAGCAGGTAAGACAATTATAGTCAGATCTGTATCAGCATACGGCCAGCCCGCTATCATGCTGCCTTCAAACGAAACTTTGCGAATTGGTAATCCTGTATTAATAAGTGGAGCTATTATTGGTCGGATTTCAGAACTAGAATATTCGCAGGCAAAACTTTCTCTTTTGTCCAAAAATAATCCAGAATCATTACTTTTGGCTAAAACACAAAATGATGTTAACGGAGTGATAAAGGGAGATGGAAAGCGAGTTTTATTTACAGAAGTTCTCAGGAGCAAGCAATTGCAAGTGGGCGATAGAGTGAGCACTCAAGGACAAGAGGGAGTAGCCAGCAATCTGTTTATTGGTAAAATTCAACAAATCATTGAGGATAACAGTTCTCCTGTGCAAACCGCCGTTTTAGAGCAAATAGCTTCATTTTATGAGAGTACTTTAGTAGAAGTCAGATTGGAATAATGATCAATAATTTTAAATACATTATTTTTGCTTTAGTTTTACTACTTATATTGGCAATGGAGCAGGCCTGGGGTTTGCCGAGTATTTTCGTTAGCTCTAGTTTATTTTTAGCTCAGAATTATAAGGGATATAAGCAACTTGTTTTTTTGATCTTAACAGGGTTGTTCTTAGGTATTTTTTATGAATTTTCACTAAGTTTAGCAGTAGTTGTTATTTTATTTAGCCAATTAATGATTTTGAGTTTGGCTTCTAAGATCAAGAGTGAGGGTATAAGAATATTATTGGCTATAATCTTAATCTCGCTTGTCTTTTTGTTTAAAATTAATTTTTCGTTTTCTTCGATATTTGGCGTTATTTATAATTTAACTGTATTGGTTGTCATAATCGCAACCTTATTTTTTCTCAGAAGAAGACGAAAAACTCTTAGTTTATCAAAACGCGTAGTATAAACATATGTCTGCAAAATCTATAATTTTTGGTTGGAAAATAATATTCTTTTTGGGCTTTTCTATAGTTTTATTTGCTATTTTATGTTTTCGTCTTTTCGATCTACAAATATTAAAAGGCGACTTTTTCCTTAATAAAGCTGAAGACAATAGACTATTTTCATTTCGTATTGCAGCCAATAGAGGAGTGATTTTTGACCGTTATTTTCAACCACTTTCATGGAATGAAAGAGTTTACTATTATCGCGAGAACATAGAGTCACTTTATAGTGATGAAAAACTTTTGTTTCAAGATGAAGCAATGGTTGTTTTAGCTACTGATGAAGCCAGAGTAAATCTAGATTTTGCTCGTTATTATTTACCCTCAGAGTCTTTATCCCATACTTTGGGGTATGTAGCAGAGGCTGATAAAGAGTCTCTCGCTAACGATAGTTCATTGGCTTTGGGGCAATTAATTGGTCATCTAGGATTAGAAAAAATATTTGAGAAGACCTTGAGAGGAGTTGAGGGTAGTCAAACAGTGGAAATCAATGCTTTAGCACAACAAAGGCGTAACTTATGGCTAAAAAAACCTCAATCTGGCAATAATATTGAAACCACATTAGACCCCATTCTTTCACAGTTTGCTTGGGATGCTTTAGGAGATCAAAAAGGTGTCATCATCATAAACGATGCAAAAACAGGGGAGCTTTTAGCATTAGTTAGTAAGCCCGGATTTGATCCCAATTTTATATCACAAAGCAAATCTCTTGATGAGGCGGCTCAGCAAGAACGACAAGAAAAAATCACCAATTGGCTTAATGATTCCAAACAGCGCTTTTTTCACAGAGCCATTGCGGGAGTTTATCCTCCTGGATCTATTTTCAAATTGGTAACGAGTTTGGCTGGACTCGAAAACGGAGCTTTGAATGCTGGCACTACAGTAGTGGATGAAGGAGTGCTCAAGGTTGGTGATTATGAGTATAGAAGCTGGCTTGGTAGAGCAGAAGGTGAAATGGATTTAGTCAAAGCTATAGCTAGAAGTAATGACATTTTTTTCTACAAGGCGGCGGAATGGATTGGACCAGATAATATTGCTGTAATGGCCAAACGTTTTGGTTTTGGATCAAAATCAGGGATTGAATTACTAGGTGAACAAAAAGGATTGGTGCCTAGCCCTGCGTGGAAAGAGAATACTATAGGAGAACGTTGGTTTTTAGGAAATACTTATCATTTCGGCATTGGTCAAGGAGATTTGTTGGTTACACCACTGCAGATCAGTCAATTAGTTCAAGCTCTAGCAAACAATGCCAGTATTTGCTCTCCTCATTTAATTAAAAGTACCGAATCTTTTTGCCATGAAGTGGGTATCAAAGAAGAAAATTTAGAATTAGTATTGAGGGGAATGTTAGCTGCTTGCAGTAGTGGTGGTACAGCTAGTATATTTTTTCCTCACAACGATACGCGCCTGCAAGAAGGAGTTAATGCTTTTTCTCAAATTAACAACGGTGCTATAGCCTGCAAAACGGGCACAGCTGAATTCGGAGGTCAAGATGAACAGGGTAAGCGCAATACTCATGCTTGGTGGGTGGGAATAATAGATCTCAAAAAATTCAAAATCTATAAATCAGAAAACTTAGAAAACAGCGAAAAAACTATTAGTGATGTGCAAAGAGAAAGATGGTCGAAACTCATAGAAAAGCATGGCTTTCCAGAGAGAATTACCATTACTGTGATGGCGGAAAGTGACGAGGAAAATCCTTTCAAAGAAGGCTCCATAGATGCCGCCAAACCAGCTAAAGAGATTATTGATTGGATCTTGGGGGAGTAATGCATAGTTTTTAATACTTGCATAGGTTTGCATAGATTGGTAGAATTTGCATAGATTATGCAATCAAAACTTATCAAAATAGGCGAAGCTGCTGAATTACTGGGTGTTTCTATCGACACTCTTAGGAGATGGGATAGATCTGGAAAATTTCCATCGGTTAGAACTGGAGACAGGGGATATAGGTTCTATCGATTTTCAGATATAGAATTCAAATTAAATTCTGTTTCTAATCATCGCAATCTCTCCAGAGAATGGGCGCAATCACCAGGAGGATTTTTATTGGACTCTCAACTACATTGTAGGACACGAGATGTGTTTCAAGCTAGATTAGAAACTCTACAGTCACAACTTGTAAGAATTATACCTATTGAAATAGTTTCTCTTGTTATTGCTGTGGCGGGGGAAATTGGCAATAATTCTTTTGATCACAATTTAGGAAACTGGTCAGATATGATGGGTATTTTTTTCTATTATGATGAAAAGAATAGATCTATAATCTTGGCGGATAGAGGTCAAGGAATCTTATCTACTTTAAAGCGAGTTAAACCAGAATTAGATAGTGATAAAAAAGCACTCAGAGTTGCGTTCACCGAAATAATCTCAGGCAGACATCCAGAGGCGAGAGGAAATGGATTAAAATTTGTTAAATCGGTAATAGTCAACAATCCATTCTTACTTGATTTTCAAACAGGAAATGCTTTTCTACATTTAAAACAAAATGATAAAAAGCTCTCCATACAAGAGGTTAGTACTATAATTAAAGGATGTTTTGCTACAATAAAAATTAAGAAATAATATGATCATTCGACTAAAAAAATTTGGCACAACTTTGGTATCACGACCTTCTGGAAAAGAGGCTTGGTTGGCATTTCAACCAACGCTTAATCAAGTTAAATCAGACGAGGAGGTCGTTGTCGATTTTTCCGATGTAATCACATTAGCCCCTTCGTGGGCAGATGAATTTTTAACTCCACTTAATGCTCGTTTTAATCATAATGTAAAGTTGCGTAATACAAATAATCCATCTGTTAAAGCAACATTACAAATATTAAACCAACAATAGTCAAGCCATCTAATAGAATGGTTTAGCTATCATTGCTCATCCATTGCCCTCGCAGTGAATTGGTATGGAGCACTTGGGAAAAGACTAATTCAAGAAACAGGTGCAGATGGTATCGAGAGTTTTAACGCGGCTGTTCTTGAAAGAATGAATCGAAAAGCTCAGCAACTCGCTGATGAACTGAACCTGCCAGTTACGGGAGGAAGCGATACTCGGATGCTGGAGAACATTGGTAGAGGAGTAACTGTCTTTAGTCCAGGTGTAACGGTAAAAAATTTCCAAGATATTTACAAGAATTATTTGTTAATTTACTAGCTAGTAGCAATTGCAGTTTTGTTGCATATATGCAACAATAATTATGAATAAAGTAAAAAAGATTATTGAAATTGATGATAGAGCCAAAAAGAAATTTGATTTGTTCTCAGATGAGTTGCAAGATAAATTTCTTAGTTTGTTTAAAGTTTTGAAATAAGAGTGAAGTATAGAGGAGAGTGGCGGGCTCTATATGCCTATGCTCAAGAAAGTAAAATTATTATTCTCACCATATTTAATAAGAAAACACAAAAAACGCCAAGAAAAGAAATTCAAAAAGCAGAGAAAAGATTAAGGAGTTATTTATGAAAAAAAAACAGCCAAGTATCATGCTAGATGAACTTACGAAGGATTTTAGTGAGGAGAGATTAAAAAGAATTGATAAGGAAGTAGAGCACTATAGATTGCTTATGAAGCTAAGAGGTGCTAGGAAAAAAAGCGGCATGACTCAAGAAGAGTTGGCAAAAAAGGCAAAAATCAATAGAACTACTCTTAGTAAAATTGAGTCTGGTTTACGCAACGCAACCATTGGTACTCTAGATAAACTAGTTTCTGCTTTGGACATGAAGCTAGATATTCAATTTCACGCCTTAGGATAAAACCCCAGATATTTACAAGAATTAGCTGTTAGTCTCAAATAATGACTGAAAACAGACTCTATACCATTTTGTGGCTATCAGTGAATGGTATTGCTAGAAAAACCTTTTACAAAATAAAAGTGTTCGCTAATAGACATGATCTTAGTTTAAAAGAGCTATGGCTATTTTCGGGTAAATATAGTACAAATCTGGGTTTGAACAAACGTCAACAAATTGAACTCGAAAAATTTAAAAAGATTTATACAACTGAGAGTTTTATAGATAAAATTCAGTCGGAAAGTATAAAAATAGTTTTAGATAGAGACGAAATTTACCCCAAGCTTCTTTCGGTTTTAGATGACAGGCCGATCATACTTTTTTGTAAGGGGAATTTAGAATTATTAAAACAAGAAAAAACTTTCGCAGTGGTTGGTACTAGAAAAATTACACCCTATGGTAAACAGGTTACTAGAATACTGACAGAGCAATTGGTAAAAGAAGGGTTTTTAATTAACTCTGGTTTTATGTATGGAGTAGATACTCAGGCGCACCTACAAGCTATGAGGCTTGGAGGTCGAAGCATAGGTGTACTAGGTTTTGGTTTTGATAATTTTTATCCGGTTAGCAACAAGAGGTTTTCTCAAAAATTTCTCGAGACTGGAAATTTGTTAATTACTGAGTTTGCACCACAAATTGTGGCTCAAGCAGGGAATTTTCCTCTGAGGAACAGAATAGTGGCCGGAATGTCATTAGGAGTATTAGTTGCAGAAGCAGCTCTCAAGAGTGGTAGTCATATTACGGCTTTGCATGCTTTGGAATATGGTAGATTCGTGGGTGCTATTCCTGGACCAATAAGTAATCCTTACAGTGAGGGGACCAAGTATTTAGTAAACCAGGGGGCAAAGTTGGTTAGTTGCGTAGAGGATATTCTAGAAGATTTAGAATATCTAAATACTAGGGATAAAAAATTAGACTCAGACATCAGGTTCGCAGATAAGTTGGAAAAGAAAATTTATAAAATCTTGCAGGCCAATAGTTTATCTATAGATGAATTAAGTAAAGAATTAAAAATATCTATTCCAGAATTGACAGCAGCACTTACTATGATGGAGTTAAATAATCAACTCAAGAGAGAGGGAGACTCTTGGCAAATCTTGTGATTTTTAATCATTTGACTCTGTCAGGTACAATGATTCTTCATGTATTCTATGCAAATATGAAACTCGTTATTGTCGAATCACCCACCAAAGCAAGAAAGTTATCAGGATATTTGGGTAAAGAGTTCGAAGTAGAATCTTCTGTGGGACATGTGAGGGATTTGCCTAGAAAAAAGCTAAGTGTAGACGAAGAAACTTTTGAACCAGTGTATGAAGTGAGTGAAGATAAACAAAAAGTTGTTTCTCTGCTGAAGAGATTAGCCAAAAAATCCGACGAAATCATATTGGCTATGGATCCAGACAGAGAAGGAGAAGCCATAGCTTGGCATCTGGAATTTATTCTCAAAGGTCCTAAAGCAAATTTTAAAAGAGCCACTTTCAATGAAATTACTAAGGCGGCTGTATTAAAAGCTATCGAGAATCCGGGCAAGCTAAATATGGATTTAGTGGATGCTCAGCAAGCTAGAAGAGTTTTGGACAGGTTGGTAGGTTATAAATTGTCTCCTGTGTTGTGGAAGAAAGTTCGCCGAGGTTTATCTGCTGGTAGAGTGCAATCCGTGGCCTTGCGCTTGATAGTGGAGAAAGAAAAGGAAATCCAGGCTTTCAAGGCAGAAGAATATTGGGAATTAGATGTTTTGTTAGACATTAAAAATAAAGAAAAAAGAATAAAGAAAAAAGATTTGGAAAAAGATGGATTGCCAGAGTGGTTAAAGGATAATCCTGAAGATTCTTTGATTGCCAGAGTAATAGAAGTAGCGGGCAAAAAATATGAGCCCAAGAAAGAATCTCAGGTGACTGGAGTAGTTGAGTCGCTTAAAGATTCAGATTACAAAGTTGACTCAGTGGAGAAGAAAGAGAGAAAAAGAGCAAGTTTGCCACCATTTACTACCAGTACTTTGCAACAGACAGCCGCCAATAGACTTGGTATGACAAGCAAACAGAGCATGCGTTTTGCTCAGCAACTTTATGAAGAGGGTCTAATTACTTATCACAGGACAGATTCTGTAAATCTTTCAACTCAGGCAGTCTCTATGGCCAGAGGATATGTTGAGTCTCAATTTGGCAAAAAATATCTTCCTAATAGCCCTAGAGTTTTTAAAAAGAAATCAAAGAGCGCGCAAGAGGCTCATGAGGCGATTCGTGTAACTGACGTGATGAAGCTAGGTTCAAATATAAAAGAGATAAGTTCAAAATTTGGCCCCAGACATGAAAAGCTTTATGATTTGATTTGGAGAAGATTTTTAGCTTCTCAAATGGAAACTGCCTTATATGATCAAACGAGTATTTTAGTCAGAGCAAGTAAGAAAAATATTTTACTGAAGACAACGGGATCTGTGCTTAAGTTTGATGGTTGGATGAAGCTCTTTCCCAATGCAGGAGATAACATTTTGCCAGCCGTAGAAAAAGATCAGAGTTTATATTATTTAGATTTGCATGCAGCTCAAAAATTTACTCAGCCGCCAGCTAGATATAATGATGCGTCACTGGTGAAAGAATTAGAAAAGCGTGGCATTGGTAGGCCAAGTACTTACGCCAGCATCATATCTGTAATAGTCGATAGGGGCAATGTCGAAAGACAAGA
>JBDLIL010000033.1:0-10512 GCA_039714855.1 Patescibacteria group bacterium | reverse complement strand
AACCTGAATATAATACCCAGGATAGGGTGATGGCTTAGGGTCAGAGGGCAATCCTCCCTGGATTGACTCCACCATTGCTTCGATATCTCCATATTTACGATTATTCGTATAGTATTGCTCAAAAGCTGTTTGCATTGATTTTATATCGCCTCGTCTAGTAGCATCTCTTCCCTTTTTTAAGGTAGTGTTATACGAAGTCATCCCAAGCACCATCAAAACTCCAACAATTGAAACCACCACTAACAACTCAACTAAAGTAAAACCCTTATTTTTTTGCATAACAACTGCTCTCTTATGTCAGTATGAATATAAAATTATTCTTGGTCAATTCGTGAATTTGAAATAAACTTAATCGTCCAACACGCTGCACTAGCTTAATCCCATTTTTTCTCTTACCTCTTCTACTGTTACTGATGCAATTTTGCGAGCTTTTTCTGCTCCTTCTCTAATTACTTTATCTACATAAGCAGTATCTGCTTCCAACTCTTTGCGCCTAGCTTGGATTGGTTTTAATTCTTCGTAAACTGCCTGAGACAATTCTTTTTTGATATCACCATAACGAAGACCTGAGCTAGTATATTGCTCTTCATATTCTCGGCGTCTTTTAGTTCCCTGGAATAACTCAACAAATTGTAATAAATTGGCTACTCCTCCAGAACTGGGAATACAATCGCCCTGTCCAGCATCGGTAGGAATCTTAGCGATTTTCTGCTGAATTGTATTTAAACCATCAACCAAATTAATAAAACTACCCTCAACACTTTTGCTCATTTTTCCTACACCCGTGAGAGACGGTACATACTCACCAGTAGTTTTAAAACTATGTGCTTCGGGAAAACCAGTACCATATCTAGCATTCATCTTCTTAGCTACTTCACGCGTAATTTCCAAATGTGGCTCTTGATCTCTACCTACCGGCACACTGTCAGCTTTATATGCCATAATATCAGCGGCCATTAGTACGGGATAATTTAAAAGTGCCATTGTAGTATTCTCAGGATACTGCTTAACCTTTTCTTTAAAAGTTGGTAAGTGTTGCATTCTAGCAATAGTGTTGACACTAGAAAAATAAAAAGCTAATTCTAGGTGTTCTTTGACTTCAGATTGTTGAAAAATAACTGATTTTTCAGGATCAAGTCCCGCAGCTAAATAATCAATTATTACTTCCCGACGATTTTTGCGTAATTCTTCAACGTTATAGGGTGTAGTAATAGTATGCACATCTGCCACCATGTAATAAGTTTCGTAATTGGGATCATCTTGCAACTCAAGCATGCCTTTTACTGCACCTAGATAATTCCCTAGGTGAAGTCTGCCGGTAGCACGAATGCCAGCTAATACGCGATGTTTGGTATTTTTATTTGTCATAGCGCTATTGTAATACAGATCTAACACAGAGGAGGATGCATTTTCTTCTGTGTGGAGAGGGTATTTACTAGCTTTTGGCTTTACTCAGCTTTGAATTCGTAACGCTTGCCATCACATTCAAGATAGTAATACACTTTCAAAACTGCAGATGGCCAAGCTGTGTGAGTGGATATCCATTCGTATTCCTTTAGCTCAATACAATCTTCCAACTCGTATGGAAGATCTCGTATGAGCTCCTCTTTTGTTGGTAACTCCTCCGTTGTTGCAAGTACATAGATCACTAGAACAACGGTTACAATGAGCAAAAGAACTAGAATCACATTCTCGACACGATTTTTCTTCATGTCGACACTTCCTTTCTCCCTCTCCTAGCATCAAACAAT
The DNA here is from genome assembly GCA_039714855.1 of Patescibacteria group bacterium. Classification (GTDB taxonomy): domain Bacteria; phylum Patescibacteriota; class Microgenomatia; order UBA1400; family PJMF01; genus JBDLIL01. The sequence goes on along the minus strand of JBDLIL010000033.1, from coordinate 8,761 downwards.
ATTTATTTGATATTAGCAGAGGGCAATCTGCATCCTCCTCATTTTTTTCTACTTGTGCATTTGTAGTATCGAATTTAATAAAGCAGTGCTTATTAACTCAACATATTTTGATTGCCCTCTTTTACTTATGCTTGCAAAGCATTCAAAAGCATATTCAAGTTAGTTGGGGCAAAGACTTTCCCGCTCTCATTTTCTTGAGTAATTATCGCTGCTATTACACCCTCCACTCCTTCTACTAGAATCGCTAACCTGTCTGTGAATGCACCTGCAAATCCCACCACGTCTTTTACTTCCAGTTCCCTTTTTTTTCCAGCTACATCGTTAAAAACTAAAATGTCTTTCATATTTTCCTTTATATTAATAAATATTCCAATCTGTCATCCTGGCGCAAGCCGGGATCTACTACCAACAAAAAACTCCCTTACGGGAGCTATTATTTTGCATTTTTAATTTTGAATTTTATATCAATAGCAATAACTCCCTTCATTTTCTTGAGAGTTTCGCCAAGTTAGACCAATATTTTTTTGTTTATTTGACATTTTTAAATCTTCCCAGTTGTATCTCTTTTGAACCTCTGGTGACAGTAGCCACTCCTATGCCTAATTTTTCGGCTATTTTATGTTGAGCTGTGCCTGCTTTTAGCATTTTTACTATTTGCAATCTTGTTGGGATTTCTTCCAGTTCTTTCGGCGTCAAAATTCCTTGCAAAAACAAAAACATCTCTTTTTCAGATTTGATGTTAAGTAAAAACTCAACCAATTCCTTTTTACTTTTAGAATATTTCATTAATATACTAGCATACTAGTATATAATTACAAATATGTCAAGTCGTGGAAGTTTCTTCAGTTCTTCCCTGAAGAGAGTCTGTGATCGCTTTTCTTAACCTAGGAAGAAAAGCTTCCGTAAAACCTTTTTGCATATTGTCTTTAGCAATTTCTTGTTGAAAATCATAATAAGCTTGTTGGAAAGCAAGTTTTTCTTTTTCTTCCAAAAGAGGATCATTAGGGTTTAATTTTGCGTCAATTTCTTTCAATTGATTAAAAACTTCTTCAGCTTCCTTTCCGCCCGGATTCTGCAACCAAGTTTTTGATACTTCTAGATCAATTTTGTTTTCACTCATAAATGCCTTTCTACAAATTATTAATAATTAATTATAAATCAATTTCCATTTTTCTTTGCTTTAATCAATTTTCTCTTAAGACTATTCGTGGTATTTCTGCTCACATCACCTTTTCTCCTAATGTTTTCAGGATCTAAAATTCGAAGAACCTCGATAGGAGTAATATTATTCTTTTGACAACGTAAGACAAAATCTTCAAGCCATATTAAAAAGTTCTCGATTGCTTTTAACCTAAATAACCCTTCATCATCCAAAAACTCATCAGTAAAAAAACAAATTTGTCTAAGTGAATCTACGTCAAGATTTATGGCAAAATGTTCAATTTCCTTAGAAATTATAATCACAGCCCCAATAAATTCTTCTTTTTTATCTTCTTTAGCTGATGCTAATTTTCTATCATTTTCGATCTGTGCCGGAGTAACATCTTGGCACGATTGATGGCCATTTTGAGCGGCTCTAATTTCTTTTGTTGTTGCAAGACAATGATTTCCATGAGGTTTTTGACCATTTCCTCTACCATATATCTTAAATAGCTTCTCTTGATCAACCATACCTACATATCTAACACCCACAGAAATAACTTTTCAAATCTGTTCAATTACCATCAAAATGTATTAGAATGTTTTTTTATCCACCTTCTTCAGAATCTTCAAGTGTTAGTATCTGCCTTGTTTCTTGTTCTAAATGATGGATAAAGGCGAGTTCAAATCCTGAATTCACCTCAGCTATTACCTGCTTAAAAGAAACATACGCTAAAAGAAACTGCTCCCAACTAATACCAATCAAACGAGAGTATTTGTTTTCTTGCTGAAGTTGAGCAAAAATTAGCTGGACGATTGCATCGTTTTGCAACCAAGAGCCAATTTTATTTAAATCAAAAACAGGAATTTCTGTCATTAAAATATAGGAAAGTAAATTTACAACTCCTCTATCTGAACACTGGGGTTCATGTCAGGAGCCTCTATAAGCTTGAGGTATTTTTCGGTAGTAGTAATTCTCTTGTGACCTACCAATTGAGAAATATAAACCAGTGGAGTGCCAGCTTTTAATTGTTCTACTATAAAAGTGTGCCTTAGGTCATTAACCTTGGCATCTTTAATACCAGCCAATCTAAAATATCTATCAATAGCTGTACGAATATTTCTAACCAAAAATGGCCTGCAAGTCTTGGTCAAAAACATAGTTTTTTCTTTAGCTCTTGGTCTAATCTGCAAATAGTCTTGAATTGAATTTTTAGCAGCAATATTAATAGGTACTTTGCGACTAGATCTAGAGTTTAAAGCCCTAATGGTAATTACATTACGTTCGAAATCAACATCTGATAATTGTAGAGAAGCCAACTCACTGATTCTCATACCGGTCTGGAGTAATAGTTCAACTACAGCATAGATTCTGACATCACTTCTGCAGGCATCACGTAAAGCTCTGTACTCAAGTTTACTCAAAACTCTAGGAGGAGCTTGATCATACTTGGGATGAATCACAGCTTCAGCTGGATTTTCATCTAACAAACCTTCAGTAATTAAAAATCTAAAAAATGATTTAATTGAATTAATCTTTCTAGAAATAGATTTACCAGTGTATCGCTGCTTTTTAAGCAATTCTTTAAATTCATCAATATCTGTACCCAAAACATCAGTAGCCTCTAACTTGCCTTTTTTAGCCAGAAAATCAAGCAATTGCTCAATGTCTTTGACGTAAGCAATAACAGTGGCATGTGCCTTGCCGGCAGCCTCTAAATTTTGCCTATATTTTACTTGTAGGTCACTAAGACTCGCTTGCATACTTTATAATCTTTCTATAAACTTATATTTAACTAATTTTATAGTAATTTCCAGATTAGTTAAAATTAATAGGGCTTATAATAACACAAATAAGGATTTATAGCAATATTCATGAGTAAGCTGTTTTTCAACCCATTAACGACCCTTATTATATCATTATTAGTCATTGTTTTCTGGTTATCTTTATATCAAACTACTCAAGAAATTCGTAGTTCAGATAAAGATACCCAGGCTATTAGGGATCACAATGCAGATTTAACTCTAGAAATTCAAAGTCTGGAGACAAAAATAAGTTCAGCTAAAAATCCAAATACCAGAGAAAAAGTACTACGTGATGAGTTTTTAATGCAAAAAGAAGGCGAATATATCTTAAAATTACCAGATATAGAACTTATAGAAATAGAAGCAGAAGAAGAAAAACATCTTTCTGCCTGGGAGGAGTGGCAGGGATTGTTGTTTTAACGCCTGCACTGAGCGAGCGAAGCGAGTCGAAGTGTTGCGAATGTGGAAGGAGGTAGTCAAAAGTCAAAAATTAAATAATAAATTCAAAATAATTATCCCTGTTTATAATTTGAAATTTGCTATTGGGATACGCCTCTTTAAAATCAATAGGAATTTTTACTTGTGCCTTACTCCATTTAAATTCAAAAGCATTAATCTCACCTCCGGCTTCTTCTATCCAATCGATTTCTTTTTGACTGTATGTTCTCCAAAAATAATTATTGGCTCCGAATTTTTTATATTGTTGTTTTTTAATTCTCTCTGCTACTAAAAAATTTTCCCAAAGCATTCCGATATCGTCACGAAAATTTAATTCATTGAAATTCCTAATCAAAGCATTGCGAATACCATTATCATAAAAATAATATCTTTTTGATTTAACAATTTCCTTCCTTAAATTTCTACTAAAACCTCTTATTTGCATTAAAACAAAAGATTTTTCAAGCAAATTTAAGTACCGAATCACTGTCTTATGATCCAGTCCTAATTTACCTCCTAATTCTGTAGTCGAAACTTCTTGACCTATTTGAAAAGCCATCAACCTAAGTAAATCAAGGATTACTTGAGAACCTTTTAATTTTTCTAAAGCCAAAACATCTTTTATCAAGTAAGAATTAACCAATCTAAGCAAATAATCCTGTTTTTCTTGATCTGATTTATAACTAAAGATTTCTGGATATGAACCAAAAATTAAATAGTCATTTAGCTTTTGTGACAACTCATACTTAGGAAATTCATCTAATAATTCCAAATGTGCCATTGGATACATATAAAGAATATTATCTCGACCAGTTAGTGGCTCTCCCAATTTATTCACTAAATCAAATGAGGCAGAACCAGTAACAATAACTTTTAGTCTGGGAATATGATCTTTGATAATTTTTAACCCTCTACCAATATTAGGAAGCAATTGAGCTTCATCAATTATTAACAAATCGATGCCTGAAGTTAACCTCCTGAAAGTATTTATAGAAAGCTCCTCAAAAATATGAACTAAATCTAGCTCATCTCCTGTTTTATTTAAATATTTAACACCTTTTAGTGATTGGAGATAACTTTGAATAAGAGTTGTTTTTCCCACTTGTCTGGGGCCATAAATAATATTGATTTTATTATCTTTTAGAAATTTTCCTAAATTTTGATAGTGCCTTTTTAACATGAGAATAATTTATCATGAATCCCGCAATTTGTCAAAATTGGGGGAATATAAATCCCACAAATATGATATTTTTAGAAAAAATATGCAGAATACTTCAGTGACTTCGCATTAAATATCCATCATCAATTTGCTATCTTTTAGCAATTCCAAAGCCTTCAGATGCCCTGGCAAAATATCTTTGGGTAAATCATCTAAATCAAACCATTCCCAAGCCTCACATTTTTCTGGTTCCATAAGATTTACATCACCATCCCAATCAAAACATTCATAAATAAAATGAATAAAGTTGTAACTATCTTGCCACTCTTTGACTACACCAACATATTTTAATTTTTTGGCTTTTAGGTTCGTCTCTTCAAGCAATTCTCTTTCAGATGCAGATACTATTTTTTCATCCCGATCAATTCTTCCACCTGGCAATCCATATAAACCAGATCTATATGCATTCTTTCTCTTTCCTAATAAAACTTGATTCTTTTTATTTTTCACTATCACCGCACAACCAATATTTTCCTGATGTTTTCTTTTTTTCAAAACAGCAATATCTTGCTGAGTAACGATGGAGAGTGGTAGTTTCTCAGCTTCTTCAATATTAAACCAACCTATTTCATCGCACTTTCCCGGTTCTAAGTTTAATGTAATCTTTGCCTGATTTCATAAATAGTTTTATTGATTTTACAATCCCTTCCTCTGATCCACCATCCCACCCACATAATCTGCTTTATAAATTACTTTGCCGTTTTGAGTGATTTGCTCACTACCTGAGTATCTATCAACTTCGCCATCCCAAGTATTGGTGTATGTGTATTCTCCCTCTCTATATTCTTTGGGACCACGATAAGGGTAATCCTCTGGCATTTGCTTTAGGGCTGATCTTAGAATTGCATAAATAGCATCAGGGTCTATGCCTTCTTCCACCCAACCATAATAAACCATCATCCACACGGGCTTACCTTCATAAGACACTACTATTCTGCCGCCATAAGGCTCACCACCAAAGAAATTATCATGAGATTTCCACTTACCTTGTTCAAAAGGAATAGTGGTAGAAGCATCTTTTTCTTTAATCCATTGTTTCTCTTCTCCAGTGGCGTAGCCAGCGTTATTAGAGTCAATTAGAAATTGCTTGAGGAGTTTTTTATTCATGACTTAATTATACAATAGCAAATATATACTAAAAAAAGACCTATTTATAGGTCTTTTTTACATGTGCTTGCACTGAGCAAAGTCGAAGTGTTGCGAATGTGGGACGATATCCCTACTACGCCAAGGCTTCGCAGGGCGCAGCCGAACCTATTTTATAGATAATAGATGCTTTGTTTTTCCTGATTTAAAGGTGAATATTCCCAGTAATATTGAGTATTGGGGATGGAAAACAAATACCCTTTCTAAGTAACTTTATTTTCCAAACACCTTTCCCCTCTAAATAATTTCCAATAAATACCCAACGAAATGGCAGCTAATATTTTTACTGATAAATATGCTTTCGCAGGTCCAATAACATCCGCCACAAAACCAAGTAAAAAAGCCACTATTGCAAAAGCGATGCTCCTGCCTAAAGAAATTAATGATCCCATAGTTGAGCGTTGCTCTTTGGTAAATTCTCTTTGTTTGAGTGTACTAGTTGTAACAGTGTTAACACCAAAAAATATTGAATTTGAAGACAATAAAACAGGAGAGAAAATATTTGGAAAAGTAACCGCAACAATATCCGTGATTAGGGCGTAGATTCTACCCGTGATCACCATCTTATATTCTCCAAAGCGCCTTATCAATCTACCACTATAATAGAAACTAAGTGCAGCACCTATGTTCGAAAGAGTCTTAGATATTCCAATTGCCCAAATTGGCCAAAGAGTAACAATAAAGGCTGATCGAAATTGAAAACTAGACTCACCTTGAGCAAACCCTAAAATGGAAGCTATGCTCAACATTCTCAGCTTTTTGTTTCTCCTAAATTCCTTAATCGCAATTTTCAAGTGAAAATAAATATTAGTGGTTTTAGACTTAAGAATTTTTGGCTCAACTATTTTAAAGCTAACCAATAATCCCAAAACGGCTGGAATCACGGAAAGCCACATCACCAGAGAAAATGACCAATAAGCAATAATCGCTCCAGAAACCGAAGCAATGGCTAGGGCTACTTGTTCTGCAGATCTCGTCCTTCCTAAAAATTCAGAGTATTCGCTTTGTTGATTACCCTCCGATAATGTCTCATGCAGAAGCGCTTCGTTATTTCCACTATAAAGTGATCTAGCAAAACCCTCAAAGATTGCTCCAATAAATAGCGCCACATAAACACCACCAATAGCATAAAAAATAACTGAAAATAAAGTGGCAAATGCCCCAATAACTATAGTTTTTTTTCTACCAATCATATCCGAAAAAATTCCAGTAGGTACTTCAAATACTGCAGAAGAAAGCATTGCTGTGGAAAATATACTCATGCCAAGAGCATATGAACCAGTCACCTCTGCGAAATAAAGTATTGCTACAGGAGCATAAAAACGAAAATCTAGAAAAAAATTAAACCAAGTAATAAACTTGATATTTTTATGAAGAGTCATAGGATATTTTAACAGAGTTTTTGTGGATTCACTCGAACATAGGTAAGTTGAATTATGTTCGACTCCCAATTCATCTTATAAAACCTACTCGAGAAAAATAAATTAGAAAAAATATTGGTCAGAACTTAAAATTATACCTATTTATAGGAATATTTATGAGGTTTGGAAAAAATTGTTGCGAATGTGGGAGGATATCCGAACCTATTTTACCTCTTTCCATTGCAAGTCAATATCGTTTAGTAAATAGATAAAAACACTTTCAGCAACAATATCCAAAACATAAGCTCTAGGATCAGTTTTGTGAACTCTTTCAATATAACCACCCATAGATGCCAATATTTGTTCAGTAAACTTTTTAATATATTCAAGCATTGTTAGCGACTCATTACCTTGTGGCGGGTATATGTTTGCCATCAATCTCATATTAACTCTTCCAAGAAAATTTTTTAATTTGTCTTTAGGTATTGATTGATTTAATAAATCAACCAATTTTTTTATAGAATCTTCTTCAAGAATCATAAAGCGGACATTTTCAACACCAACACCTTGAATAATAACCTGGGATGGCAACTCTTCATCGCCTGATATAGGCATTAAATATTCTTTAGTGCTTGAATAAATCTGAGTTTGTCTACCAACTTTATATTCAGTCAGGGATACCCTAGAAAACAATTCAGGATCAATATTAGGAGAAATTAATAATTGAGCTATGGCTCTTGCAACAGCAACTCTTTCTGCATAATTTTTTAATGGAGTTAACCACAATAACTGATTTTGAAACTCACGAGAATGTGGATTACCAGAAAATTTAACAAGGTTAACATCAGATTGCAATATGGGAGTTTTTAATCCAAAATCACCTCTATAAAAAAAGTATTCCTGCAATTGTTCTGGTGCTTTTCTTTTTTCATTCATTTTTATATTCTATCATAACAAAAAAGACCTATTTATAGGTCTTTTTTATCATTGTTGACACTCTGGGAGGAAGTTCGAACCCAAATATTAAATATTTGAATCAAATATCTGGAGCAAAATTCCCAGTTTCAAAGGCAATTCGCAATGGATGACCTTCATCAAGTGACTCTATAAAAGGATTCTTGCCAAACAAATTAACTCTATTCAATTTGCTTTCTTTATCCTTCTCTTCAAGGGAATCAGGATTATGTTCTAAAGAAAAAGATCTTGAGGATTCAAAAGCCGACTGAGCATCAATATTACCCAAAAAATCTATAAGCTCTTTCTCTCCGCTAGATACAGAATATGAAACTTTATTTCTTAAATAATTAAAGTCTGCATTAGCATATTCAATAAGAACTCTATTGTATTGATCTCCTCCCAATCTATCTATAAATAGTGCAATTCCTTCAGACAATTTAGAAAATTCTTCAAATCCTCCTTCATATAGAAGATCAAATAATTTTTTAATATAATCCTGACTTCCTTTCTGAAAAAAGGCTCTTTCAAAAATTTCAATAACTGCTCCCCTGCCATCATCATCACTTACTTGGAAGCCATTTTCCCGCAACCATTCAATCCCTCCCACTTCCACCATTTCATCAACTATGCTCATAACCATTAACTCAAAGATGGATCCTTCTAGTCTATATGCAGACTTATTTGAGCAATGATC
>JBDLIL010000032.1:0-10767 GCA_039714855.1 Patescibacteria group bacterium | reverse complement strand
AAACCAGTGATTTTATTATTCCCCTAGAGGTACAGTTAGTATTTATTGCCATTATCTGGATAGGTTGGTTGGCGAATGTGAAAAATAAAACTTTGATTCAATATCGAGATGCGATAAGTAATCAGTACTATCAGAAGAAAGAAGTTCAAAAAATGATTCAAGAGTTGATAACAGCAGAAGATTTTTCGAAATTTCTTGAAAAAGTGAAATCGAAACAACAAATACTCATCAAGCTATGTCAAACATAAAGGCTATTAAAGAAGAGCAAGAGTTTTTTAAAACATTTAATAACTTCATGCTTACCTATCAGCAGTTGGGGGCCATAAAAATGCAACTAATTAGAGATAATATTGTTCAAACCCGTCGCTATATGGATGGCCTAGCAGATGTTTTTATAGATGTGCAAGAGGCTCACAAAAGATTAATAAGACAACTAATTTTGAATAGAAACAAAAATAAAGATCTTATTCAAATTAGTTTTTCAACTTTCAAAAAAAATAAACGATCAGCTTTAGTACTCATTTCTCCAGACACAAAATTCTCCGGAGCAGTAAACAGACAAGTATTCACTCAGTTCGAACAAAGCTTATCTCAAATAAAAGCCAACACCGATATAATTATTGTTGGCACAGTGGGAGAACAAATTTTTAGAGAAAAATTCCCAACAAAAAAATATACGCCTTTCCATATTCCTCAGTCTCAAAATAAAATCGGTGATTTGAAAGATCTTATAGAAAAACTAGTAAATTATAATCGTGTGGATATTTATTACCCCAGGTTTTTCACTTTAATCAAGCAAAAGCCAGTAACTACCAATATCACTGGCAATATGTCTCTTAATAAAATTAATTCAGAAAAAACTAGAGAAGACAAAGATTTTGTTTTTGAGCCGAAACTTGACACCATGATTCGCTTCTTTGAATTGCAGGTATTTACCTCTCTTTTACAACAAACAGTAAATGAATCATATTTGGCCAACTTGGGATCAAGAATAATAACACTAGAATCTGCTACTCAAAGTGTGAGAAAAGAATATGAGGATCTTACTAGACAATATAGGAGTCTGAGCAAACAATTAAAAAATAGAAAGCAAAGGAGTCAGATGACTGGCGTTGCACTATGGTAAACAAAAATATTGGCACTATTGTGAGCATCAAGGGTCAAGTGGCTGAGATTTTTTTCCCAATCCAAATGCCAAATATATTTGATATTTTGACCCTAAAATCAAAACCCGAAGTCAAATTGGAAGTCTATGCTTCTTCCGAGCAAAAGAATCATTTTTTTTGTTTAATCTTGACTGGGCAAAATGAAATCTCCAGAGGAGATGAAATAATAAACACTCAAGAAAGTCTCTCTGTTCCTGTAGGTGATGAGGTGTTGGGAAGAACAATAGATGTCTTTGGTAACCCTCAAGACGGAAAAGATTTTTCTAGCAAAGAAAAAAGGTCAATTTTTCAAGATACAAGACTGAATCTTCCCAATGTAATTTCAGGAATGGAAATTTTGGAAACTGGTATTAAACTGATAGATTTTTTCGCGCCACTAATACGAGGAGGAAAAATGGGTCTCTTCGGAGGCGCAGGTGTAGGAAAAACGGTATTACTGACTGAATTAATTAATAACATCATCATTAGAGGTGATACTGCCAAAAATAGCGTATCAGTTTTTAGCGCCGTTGGTGAAAGATCTAGAGAAGCTGAGGAACTTATCAGGGCTTTAGACGAAGCGAGCGTTCTACAAAAAACCACTTTATTTGTGGGACAAATGGGAGAAAATCCAGCTATTAGATTTCGTACAGCTTATGCCAGTACCAGGCTTGCTGAGTACTTTAGAGATGAAAGAAAAACAAATGTACTCTTTTTTATGGATAACATGTATCGTTTTGCACAAGCTGGATACGAGCTCTCAACTCAAATGAGCACCATACCCTCAGAAGATGGATATCAACCTACACTTAATTCTGAAATTGGTAATATTCACGAGAGATTAACCTCAACTCAAGATGCCAACATCACAACTGTAGAGGCTATATATATACCCTCGGACGATTTAACAGATTATGCAGTACGTTCACTTTTTCCATTCTTAGATAGCAGTGTGGTTTTTTCTCGCCAAGTTTATCAGGAAGGAAGATTGCCCGCCATTGACCTTTTGGCTTCTAGCTCCTCGGCACTGAATCCTCAGGTAGTAGGTGAAAAACACTACGAATTATACTTACAATCTAAGCTAATATTGGAAAGATCGATAACTATAGACAGAATAGTCTCTTTGGTAGGAATGAGTGAATTATCAGGAGAAGATCAAACTATCTATATTCGCTCCCAACTCTTAAAAAGCTACATGACTCAAAGTTTTTTTGTAGTTGAAAAACAAACCGGCAGAGCCGGACAACACGTACCTATAGAAAAAACGCTTGAAGATGTGAATTCTATACTAAGAGGAGCACATGATAAAACCGATCCTGAAGAATTAATGTTTTCGGGGGAACTACCAGCCTCCAAGCAAACAAAGACTAAGACTCATGTTACTGCTTCAAAGCCCGCTGCTGTACCTCACGCTGATCAATCTTCTCCTGCGTCTCCTGAGCAATCTGGGCAAAATCAAACTGAGGCAAATCCTTCATCACCTTAGTAGTTTCTATACCCAAATAGAGCTCGCAGGAATTATTCATAAATCTTAAAATGCCAGTATCGATATCAAATTCTCTAGGTTGACCATTTTCGGGATAAATAATCAAGCGCTTATAAATAATAGAGATTATATTTGTGTGACCAGGTAAAACATCAAATTGGCCCATTCTGTTTTGTGAAGCAAACGCTTTTACCTTACCAACAAATAAAACTTGAGTAGGATTTAAAATTCGTAAAACGAATGTTTGGGGAATGGTGCTTAATATCCAAGGTTGTTGTTCGCGAGTAGGTTGCGGAATCAAAGCCATGAATTTAGTTTAGCTGATTTTGTAAAGACACGCCATGGCGTGTCTTTATTTCACAACAAAGTTGATTATTTTACCCGGCACATATATTTCTTTAATGATTTTTTTGCCCTCAAGCCATTTTTGGATTTTTGGTAATTTTTTGGCTTTTTGTAAAATCTCATCTTGAGACACGCTGTGGCGTGTCTCTACAACTAACTGATCTCGCAGCTTACCATTCACTTGCACCGGAATAGTTATTTCTTCTTCTTGGGCTAATTTTTCGTCCCACTTGGGCCAATCTTGATCATGAATAGACACAGCATTTTTATCACGTACAGACGTGATTAATCGCGCCTCTACGATAAAATTTAATTCCTCGGCTAAAAATGGCGCAAAAGGTGCTAATAATTTAATAAAGTCTCGTATAGACGTTACGAACAATGTATTTTGAGACACGCCATTGCGTGTCTCTACAGCATCTTTGGATGCCTTTTCCCATACATTCACAAATTCCATCATAGTTGCAATAGCTGTATTGAATTTTAACTTGGGAATATCCTGAGAAACTTTTTTTATGGTCTGATGCAGTTTTCTTTGCAATCCTATTTTAGAATTTAGGATTTCAGATTTAGAAGTAGAAATTGTCAGATTATGAATTCGCCCAAGGAATCTATAAATGCCTGCCACTGCAGAAGTGCTCCAAGGCTTGTCTGCCTCTATTGGCCCCATAAACATTTCATAGATACGCAAGGTATCTGCACCAAATTTTTCTACTATGTCGTCTGGACTAATCACATTGCCCTTGCTCTTGCTCATCTTCTTACCATTTGGGCCCAAGATCATACCCTGATGTCGCATTTTCAAGAAAGGCTCGTCAAAATCCAAATAACCTTCCTCTCGCAAAAATTTAGTAAAGAATCTTGAATACAAGAGGTGTAATACTATGTGCTCTGGGCCAATCATGTAAAAATCTACTGGCATCCACTTTTGCAGATTTTCTTTGCTGGCAAATTCTTTTTCGTTTCTAGGGTCAGTAAACCTCAAGTAATACCAACTGGAACAAACAAAAGTGTCCATGGTGTCGTACTCTGGCGTCCAGCCTTTGCCATATAACTTCTCTGTCCTCTCCTGTAATTCTTTACTAGATCTAAGCGGAGACTCACCAGTAGGTTTAAAATCTACGTCGTCTGGTAATTTCCAAGGCAGATGCTCTTCCTTAACTGGATGGGCTTTACCTTCTGGATCATAAACAATAGGAATTGGTGCTCCCCAGTAGCGTTGTCTGGAGATGAGCCAATCTCGGAGTTTGTAATTAACTACTCTATCTCCATATCCTTCTTTCTCGTAATAATCCATAATTTTCTGAGTAGCCTCATGAATATCTAAACCATCTAAAAATCCAGAATTAACCATGGTCCCCTCTTCTTCTTGAACTTGCTCAACTCTAGTAATCGGGGATTTATCACCATCACTGGCCACCACCACCCTAATTATTTCGACTTTTTCTCCCAACTCTCGATTTGCAAATTGAGCGAATTCAAAATCACGAACATCATGACCAGGAACACCAACTACGGCTCCAGTACCAACATTTCCTAAGACAAAGTCTGAAATAAATAATGGCAATTTCTTACCTGTCTCTGGGTGATCACAATAAAGCCCAGTGAATATTCCTGTTTTCTTTTTACCTTCTGCCAGTCTCTCAATTTCCTTTTTATTCCTGGCTATTTCAATATACTTAGATATTTCTGTCTTTTTGTCATTCTGAACTTGATCTAAAATTTTACTAACCAACTTGTGTTCTGGACCCAAAACAATGAAAGTAGCCCCAAAATTTGTATCAGGTCTGGTAGTAAAACAAGTTATAATTTCTTTTTCTCCGTCATTTTTCAAACCAAGTACCTGATAATTAATATTTATTCCGGTTTTCTTACCGATCCAAGATAATTGCTGCTGTACAGTAGGCTTAGGCCAATCAACTTGCTCTAACCCAGACATAAGTACCTCAGCATAGTCCGTAATCTTGAAATACCACTGTTTCATTTCTTTTTGAATTACCTCGGTATCGCAACGCTCACAGTGGCCATCCACTACTTGCTCATTCGCCAAGACAGTCTGGCAACTAGGACACCAATTCACAGATCCCATAGCCTGATAAGCTAAACCTTTTTTATGTAGCTGCAAAAAAAGCCATTGTGTCCACTTGTAGTAGCCAGGATGCGAAGCTGCTATCTCTCTCTCCCAATCGTAAGAAATACCTATGCGCTTAATTTGGCGTTTGAAAGTATTGATAGCATTTTTGGTTGTCTCGGCAGGATGAATGCCTGTCTTAATAGCATAGTTTTCTGCTGGCAAACCAAAAGCATCCCAACCCACAGGAAAAAAAACATCTTTGCCATTCATCCTGTAATACCTGGCTAAAATGTCTAGGGCCGTCTTGCTTTCTACATGACCAACATGTAAACCACTGCCAGAAGGATAAGGAAAAGCAAATAAGAGGTAAAGTTTATCTCTGGCCTCACCCTCCCCGGTATTCACCGGGGTTCCCTCTCCATCAAGTGGAGAGGGTAATTTTGAAGAAAAAATTTTTAACCACTTCTCTTCTATTTTTTTATGATCATAAACACTAGATTTCATATGAGATTATTGTAACACTTGATGCTTATTTATTTTTTTTGAGACACGCTATAGCGTGCCTCCACAGTAAGCTCGTGCTGTTACTCCGGCGCCTGTCCGCCTTTAGCGGGAAGGCCAGGGCCCATAACTATTCCCCATAATATTTTAAATTAACTTTTTATACTGCTTCTTATAACTCGCAGTTCATAGATTTATAAGAAAGCCGTTTCTAAACTAAAAACAAAAATTTTATGACTTATTCACAATGACTTCGCTTATTTTATGCTAATTTATACGAATAAATTATTTTTGCATTATTCTAGTATTATTAATGCAAAGCCTGGTAAATTATTCACGCAAATTGTTTGTTTTGCTTATTAATATGATTAAATATTACTTTTACTAAAACTGATTTTTAATAAAATACAATACCCGAAAATTTATACTGAAAAGACACGAAAGAGAAAATAAATAAAGATAAAGAAAAACATCCTGTAAAAAACACCCAAAACCAAATTTGCTTCAAATTTTAAATTTGAGTGATAATTTGTTGCAGATGAGCAAGTAATTGCTGTGCTGAAGATACTTGAGGAAAATAATAATTTATCAAGCCCATATCACTTTGCAGATTTTTAAAGAACCGATCAAAGACCGAATAAAAATGCTTTTTTTGCTGATCGTTAAAACTAGCTAATGGTTTATTTAGATTTAGCAAACGATCTATTTCTTTGCCAATTCCAGAGTAAGATTGCACAAGTTCACTAATTGAGAACTGCCCCATGATTAATCCTTGTAGATCCCCAAAGATATATTTGTTTATAGTAAATGCAATTACTGATTTTTGATAAGAATTCTTACATTCATTTATAAGCATTTCTGGGAGTTTTCCAGGGTAAGCGTAAATGCCTCTACTAATTTGCAAACAACCAATCGAAACAAGAACATTTCTTAAATATCTAAATTGCTTATCAGTTTTGGGCGCAGTCAAAAAGACCACGCAACTCAATTCCCCTTTCCATGATCCTAGTCTGGGAGAAAAAGCCGGAAATTCTGCCTCTAACTTCCTTTTCCCGATATCGGTAATACAAATCCTTGTCTTTTTCATTAACAACTCAGTGTGAAGTAAATTTCTTTTTTTCATCTGGGAAATTAGCGATCTTAGACCGGCATAACTAAGTTCTTGCAAAACAAATTGCAACTGAAAATAATCCAACCATAGTGGTTTTTCTGTCGTTGTATACAAAACCAATAAAGTCTTCAAAGAAGATTCTTTCATATTTAACCCGAATTCCTATTTATTGTAAAATTTAAGCGAATATAAATAGTCTTTAACATCCTATCTTCAACCTTTAGTATTTAGTTTTCCACATTTTATATACCGAAAAATAAATTATTAGTAAACTAAGTAAGCTGTGATATATAAATGCCTATATATGGCTATTTATTTTAATTGTGCTTTTTTTACTTCACTTAAGATCTAATCTTAGCACAATTTTTAATACTTAAAAAAGTGTTAAAAAATAGCGGTCAGTACATGATATTTTTCATTTCTATTTTTTGACCTACTCTTTTCGCATAAGTTTGATCTTTTTTGATTTTCATGAAAACAGTGAAGCTTCGCCTCCCTATATAGTAGTCAGATAAAAATCAGACTCAATTACTGGTTTTGGGTTTTCTTTCTCGAGTATTGACCCGAAAACTCACTTAGCTCTAAACTAGAGAAGCTGTAAAAAAACATCGCTCACGAAGATAAATCGTGAGCGAAACTGATTAACAAGGATTTTATTCATCTAATCAAAATCTAAAACATGTCTAAGTCTGAATTAAAAAACTAAAAAATAATGTCTAACACCAGGCTAAAAACTAGTATCACTAAACAATTCAATTCTCAAATTAAAGAATTGAAACTGGGCATTGCCGAAAAAAAACGTCTTTTTGAATTATTTGAAGACTTCATCGCCTGGAAACACAACTTTGGAGCCTGGAGTGAATCAGAGGTGGACGATTTTATTTCTACTAGACGAGATAAAATTAGCCCCAATCTCAGCCAACACTTAAAAAATTATATTCGTCATTCAAGTTTTGATGAGATTCAAGTTTTTTTACTCGAGTTTTTAGACAATTTAGCAGCTAAAAAAACAACTAAAAAAACTATTAGGAATTATAGATCTGATATCAAACAATTTATTAGATCAGCCAAAAGCACAGCTGTTGCCAAACTACTTACTAGAGAAAAATTAGACAAATTTGTAGAAGCTCAAGTAAAAAAAGGCCTGAAGTCTTCAAGTATTAACCGCAAACTTTCCAGTATAACCAGATTTGCCCAATTTATCGAAGAAGAGTTAATAGTAAAAAATGATCTTTCTTGGTTAACAGGACATAAGTACAAACCCCTACAGATAAAAACTTCAGTTAAACCCTCTCCATTTAGTGGAGAGGGACCCCTGGCTTCTGCCAGGGAGGGTGAGGCCACGGCGGGTAAGGTAAAAACCTTCGGCCTCACTTCTCTCGTCCCGCCAACGGCGGGACTAGAGTTTCTCTCCACTTCTGGAAAGAGATCCAATACAACACCTGGAATGACACTGGACGAACTCCCCCTCACAAACCTTTCTACTGGAGAAGATTTTAAAAAATCAAGAATAAGTCATGAAACTTTGAACTCTAAAGCCAAAATTACCCAGGCTCAAGCTGCTCAAATAAAACAACTTAAAAAAGCCAACTTTTTTAAAGCAGCGATCTTGAGCCTTGTAGTCTTATTTTTGTTTTCTTTCCAATCTATGACAGATTTTGCTAATACCCAATTAACCCAAACAAAAACCGGTAATTTTATCAGCAGAACAATCGAAAACATTTCTCAACCCTGGAACTGGCTTACTAATAAACAAAACGAATCTGATAAAAATTACTTAACTCAGGCTAAAAGAGGAAATATCTTGGGTGCCAAAGAAGACTTAACTAAGAGCAAATTACTATTTCACATTCCTACTAATTTTAATGCTGCCGTCGAGGTTTTAAATTTGAGCATCGCAGAAACTCTCGATGTAACAGGAGACAGTGATCTGGGAGGAGATCTGACTGTGGATGGTGATACTACTCTAGCTGGCGACACTAGTCTGCAAAGTAATTTGCAAGTAGATGGTGACACTAATGTCGATGGCAACCTAACCGTAGCTGGCACTACTGTGTTGACAGGCGACACTACCCTGAACGCTACCACCATCAACGGTGTACTCACTTTAACTCAAGATATCAGTGCTGATGGGATTGATATTGATTTAGGTGACGGTGAACTTACAGCCGGCAATGTAATTTATTCGCTCACTGCTGGTACTGGCATCACTGTTACTAGCGATCAAACCCCAACTATATCCGTAACATCAGCTGCTAATGCTGCTAACCTAGAAGTTTGGTCGACTATAGATGCCAATGGTACTGAGCTAACGGCTGGCTCTAATGATGACACTTTAGAATTAGCTGTAGCCGATAATATTACTATTACAGGCTCAGGTGATACCATTACTTTTGGAGCCGATAATGTTTTTGGTTGGACAGATACTGGCACTACAGTCAGCTTACTAACTGCAACAGACAAAGTTGGTATTGGCACTGCTTCCCCTACTGCCCAGCTTCAGATAGGTGCTGGCACACCTAGTAACGCAGATGGCGCCGATGATGTTTATATCGCAGGAGATTTAGAAGTAGCCACCGGTATTTATGTATCTGATGGTGGTTTAGTTGATTTTTCAAATATTGCTCAAGATGATACCTCTCCTCAAGGAGTTAAATTTCCCCAGAACACATCTGCTTCTTTAGCTGCAATATCTGGAGGTGGAGAAGGATATTTAGCGTGGTCTACTGATGGAGATAAGTTTCAGCAATTCGATGGCACTAACTGGACTGACCTAGCTACTGGCGGTAGTACAGAATGGACAGATGCTGGCACATACCTACATCCAGATGAAACTAATGACACTCTTGGAGTAGGAGGTACTACTCTGGCAGCAGCTGATATTGTCTTGGGCTCAGATGGGTCAGCGATTTTCAACGAGCAATCAAATAGTGTTGATTTTAGAATCGAAAGCAATGATCAAGAAGCTATTTTCTTCGTCGATGGTGACACTAACAGAATCGGCATCGGCAGCACCTCTCCTGACGATGTTTTAGATGTAGTTGGAACAATAGATATCAGTAGTGGTAATACTTACCAGATTAACAACACCGATGTTCTTTCTAGCACTACATTAGGAAGCAGCGTAGTTACTTCTTCTCTAACTACAGTTGGGGTTTTAAATAGCGGTAGTATTACAAGTGGGTTTGGGAACATAGACATAGGAAGTAGTAACTTAGACGCTGATGGCACGATTACCTTCGCTGGCATCTCAGACGGATTAGTAAAATCAACCAGTGGAGTATTAAGTGCAGCTTCAGAGGGTACTGATTATGAAGGACCATTAACGTTCACCAACGGCCTCACAGAAAGCTCACAAACAGTAAGGTGGGGAGGAGCGCTTACTGAAAACACTACCATTACGCTAGATAGTACAGAAACACTTGATTTTGCCAACACAGGTACAGGTAATATTACATATAACCTAACCTCCACTGGTGATTTTGATATTCAAGATAATGGTACAAGTGCATTTTATGTAAAAGATGATGGTAATGTAGGTATCGGCACCACCACCCCCCAATCCCTCCTCCATGTAGGTAGTACTGGCACACCAGGTAGTATAGACGGCACTGATGACCTATATGTCTATGATGATCTGGAGGTCGATGGTAGCATTTACGGCACTGTTGCTGGAACGCTAATTAACACTGCGGCTGACTCTGGCACCAGCACCCTGAATCATGGAGATACCTTAGCTATAAATGGCGACAACTCTGGAATAGACAGTTCTCTTTCTGGTGACACTTACACTCTTTCTTTTGACTCAACAGAAGTTGGTGATACTACCACTTGGGGCAGTGGTTCAGCTTTTACTTGGACATTTGACTCTACTGGTGGCACAGATCCTAGTATTACCTTCGGCGATAATACTATTTCTTTTAATGCGGCCGATATTACTACTGTTAGTGGCAATGTTGATGTGGAAGGCTATATGGCAGTGGGCAATGGCAGTGGTCTTTCAGCTAATTCTGGCCTCATAGTCGACTATGACACCACTTACACTAATGTTGGACAACAGTTATTAGTACTAGGTACTGTAACTGGGGCTTCCAACCAAAATATT
>JBDLIL010000031.1:0-10915 GCA_039714855.1 Patescibacteria group bacterium | reverse complement strand
GTGACAGAGTAGTTAGCGTCTGGGTGGGAAATAATGATAATACTCCTATGAGTTATATTGCCTCTGGTATCACTGGTGCTTCTCCTATTTGGAATGATCTTATGCGACTAACTCTAGATAGAGATAATCCTCACAAATTTAAAACACCAGACGGATTTATTAAGGTAAAAATCTGTACTAGTACTGGCACTCTAACTTGCCAAGGCTGCCCCAGAACTAGCGAAGAATTGTTTGTACCTGGCACAGAACCCAGCAAAGCTTGTAATCCAGCATGGTTTAAACCCAAAGAAAAAAAAGAAGATAGTAATAGAGATAAGATTCTAGAGGGAACAAGTATTTAGTCTCCTGTGTTAATTCTTAATCAGGCTCCTCTTCTTTGTCTGGAATTAACCAGCCAATTACGGGCACATCATTTAGATAATCAAAAAGTTTTTCAATATTTGTCTTGGCTTTGACCACCTCGAAACTGTTCAAGCTTTGGTCGCTCTTTGCTTGTTCATTGTCTAAACACTTGCTTCTATCAGAAAAGTATGATTCATCTTCCTGCTGATTGTATTCAACCATTGTAAGATGACAATTTTGAGCATTGTCTCTAAAATATAAGACCTTATGATTAAAACTCACTTCAAAATTTTCAAACATACAACCATCTAGATCAAAACAAGCTTCATTAGTAGCAGATAAAGTAAATCTTGCGCCATCATCACTGTTTATAGATTCCGTCACAACTCCACCACTATCGCTAAACGAGTCTTTCTGAGTGCATTTATTATCAATAAGCTCACTACCCAGTGAGCAACAAAATACATCATTAACATCATTGAAAGCATAAGCATATATTGAGTAACAATATGAAGACCACCCTATAGCCTCGCTAGATTCTTCTGAACAATGAAGACCTTTAGCGCATTTGGGCATGCACTTTTTATTAATTTCATCCCAACCACAATTATTTTCAGTACAAGTATCTTGACTTATAAACTCCTGACAAACGTTCGAACTTTTAGTGAAAAAACTAGAAGCTGCGGTCACCGTCTCTTCGATCGCAACTTCATCAGTCTTGGCTTTGGCCACCTCTTCATCTTTCACCTCTATCTCTCTCACCCCACAAGTTTCTTTTGCCTCCTCTTTGCTTGTGAAAGGAGAATAATCTTTACCATTATCTCTATCACAAATACACCGTTTATTTTTATCTTCTGTGTATTGACTAAAATCAGTATAACACCCATCTTCAGGGCTATCCTTAGCTTTATTGCACTCTTCTACACTTGCGTACGTACCCAAGGGACAATCTTCATTTTCTAACACGAGATCAATTGTATTAGGATATTCAGAGCTACAACTATAAGATGGAGGAAAAATTCCCACGTCAACTGGTCGATGACATATTTTTTTACCACTACTTAAAGTTTTTAGTTGGGTGATATCATCAGCTTCAGCACCTCCATCTTCATTTTTATTATCATTCAAATAATTGGCTGCATCTCTGCAATCTTGTATGTTGTCGTGATATCCGAATGGGCAAGCTTTTTCTTCTGAAATAATAATTACAGAGGGTGAATAACAACTATATGACAGATACTTTTTAGGCTTGTAACATATCTTGCTCTTTCCTCTAGCCATAGTTCTCAAAAGAGTTTCATCTTCAAGTCTTGATCCTGTATCTCCCTTATTATCTCTCAGATATTGCACTACATAGTCACAATCATCAGCTTCAATATAAGAACCTATTGGGCACCCCCCATCTTTGTTAACAGTTAGTGTTTCTTCGATACAACCACTATAATAATAGTAGTCATCAGAGTCAAAGCTATACTGTTTATTTGGCTTGTGACAAGTAATGCTAGTGGTTGAAATCAGCCGCCCAAGCACCGGAACTTTTCTAATTACTTCAAGCGTTTTATCAACGGCCTTGCTAACAAGCGTCTTGGCTCTGACTTGATTTTCTTGGGGAATTGGTTCTTGATTGTTATTTGCGCTCTCGTTGGCTTCCTCGTCGAATGAATCACACTTTCCATCTGAAAAATTATCACCCTGCGGACAGCAGTAATACTCTTTTGTGTGCCCAGAAGATAAACAGTGAGAGTCCCATCCTCTAACTTCATTATAATCACCTGAACATTCTAAACCATGATCGCAAGTGGGGAGACTAACATCTATACTGCAAGCACCTGTCACTTTCCACTTTCTAGCTCCCAACCCTAAAAAGCCTGTTTTTTTGCAAGTCAATTCTCTCTTATCTTCACATCGCGCTGCATCTCCCAATTCACACTCATGATTGATTTTTACAATCTCAGCTATCTTGCTTACCTCACGGCTAGCTTTTACAAAGCTTGTTATTTTCTCTACTGCAGTCGCCACTGGCTTTTCTGCACATGTTTCTCCTGCAGATATAAAATTGCCTGCATCTGGCCCATTTAGACACTTGCAGGGGTTAGAGCCACTGCATGGCTCCCCTGCATTTTGTTGACAATAATAACAATAGTCTCCGTTGGAGAGCATCTTGTCAATGTAAAAACTACCGCAAGCAGCATGAATTGACGCGACACTAGTTTTACTAGAATAATTTTCTGGGCAAGATAAGTTTTCTTGCACTACTTCATTTACCTGATTAATTGTAGCGACTACTGTAGTCGCAGTCTCTTGAAGAGATTCTGTAACTTGATCAGCAGTTTCTGCTAAATTGATAGTATCGACATCGGCATTTCTCCTGTCCGCAACATCATCAATTACTCTTTGTTGGACATCTGATATTGTCTGAGACAAATCTTGGAAATTATCGGGTTGTTCTTCGTCATTTGCTATCTCAATTTCGCTATCTCCATCAGAATCAGAATTGTCATCTCTTTGACCAGCTAGTGTTATAGTCTCGACACATCTAAAATTTGCCTCTCTACTACAAGAATATCCTTGGCAGCAATTGTTTGGATTTGCAGAACAATCACTACCCGGAGTAAGACAGCTTTTTTTAATTTCGCTATCTTTGATACAACGATAAATATTAGTATCACAAATCAAACCTACTGCACACTTGGCATTTCCACTGCAATCACCTCCAGCTGCAATATTTTCTCTAGGAGTATTGTCGACTACACAAATTTGCGGTTTAGCTGAATTTCTTCTCAAACAATCACCAGAATAACTAGATTTGTTACTACAACAGTCATCTTTTAGTGCTACACAAGTGCCCACAGCTTTACAAGCTTCACCTCCAGTCCCTATCTCCTCTTTGACTTCTTCTTTTTCTTTTTCTAGAGTCACACAGCAACGCTTCGCCCCCATGCTGTCTGATACACAGTCTCCATTGCAGCTTTGTTGACACTTACTAGTATTGGCATAAGTTGTTTGCCCAGCCTTGCATTTGCCTACACACAACTGACTAGCTACACATGTTTTACTTAATTTGCCATTATTACAACTATATTTCAATACTTTAGACTTAATACAGCCTCCGGATCCACAACTTTTATCTTGCTTGACTCCAGCATGCTTGATCTCTCCCAAGGGAGATTGACAACTCTTATAACTAACTTTACCTACGGGGTCTTGCACTATTCCAGCACCACCCCCCCCACAATCAGGGCTATCAGTTTGAATAGTATTCCATACTCCATCATTGGTGCATTGTTGCCTAGTTGTATTTACACACCTATATCCACCTGGATTGTCACAAGTATCACAAGTATTTGTCACATAACAGGGCTTTTGACCACACCTGTCTTCGATTTGTACATCGCAGGTTTTCCCGGCACCATAAACTCCATCATCGCCGCAAAATCCTCCACAACCACCGCACCAAAATTGACAACAAGAAGAATCATTGCATGCTGATGCCTGTTGTCTAATATCGGCATTTTTTTGCACTAAAACAAAAGCTGAAACAACACCCAAACACAAAAAAGTACTTACTACTAATCCTACTAGCATTGTAGTAGTAATTTTCTTGGGCAAATAATGCTTGTCTTTAAGCTTTTGAACTACGAGATCAAATTTCTTCCACTGCCTAGATAATCTGAGTGCAAACTTCCGAGAAAATAATTTTGATTTAAAAAAATAAGGACCAAACATAAGATACCAAATCATGACACAAATTATTAACTTTTCCAAATTAAATAAGAAATTATTAAAGTAATAATTAAAATAAGAGGCGCAACTATTTTGGCTTTTAATTCGGCATTCTTTTTTCTTTCTTTAGCTCTTTTCTTTGCCAATCTCTCTAGTTTTTTTTCTTGCTTGAGCTTCTCAATCTCTTCAGCTTTTTGTTTGGCTAATCTAGCATCCGCTTTACTAAAAATAGAAGAAGTGTCTATTTTATTATTCATGTTTATTTGAACTTATTATTGCCTTCACACGATCGATTATCATGCTTACTACTTTGCCAATAGGCATATCACTAGTATCTATTACCCAAGCATCACTAACAATCTGTAATGGATCGTGTTCTCTGGTGGTATCATCATGATCCCGCTGTAATAAATCTTTTCTTACTTCTTCAAAACTCAGGTCTCTTCCTTTGCCTAATAATTGTTGATGTCTGCGCTTGGCCCTTACCAAATCCGAACCCGTCAAATAGATTTTTAATTTTGCATCTGGTAGTACTCTATAAGTAATGTCTCTGCCTTCCATAACAACGCTTTGATTTTCTGCTATATCCTGTTGTTTTTTTACCAAAGCTTGTCTCACTCCTGCTAGTTTAGCTACTTGCGAAGATCCATGACCTACAATCTCAGTGCGAATTTGCCAGGACACATCTTTGCCATCCAAAAGAATAGTTAATAATCTACCGTCTTTTTCATTTTCTTGGGGAATTTTGAGCTGGATATCCGCTGACTTAATCAGAGGGACTAATTTTTCTTCGTCTTGAAAATCAACTCCTGCTGACATGGCTACCATTGCTGCTACTCTGTACATAGCACCAGTATCAACATATAAAATTCCCAAGCGTTCGGCCACTAAACGACAAACTGTGCCTTTGCCAGCAGCTACCGGACCGTCTACAGCAATTTGAAATTTGTTATTCATATTTTAGATATCCAAACTTTGCATCATTTTAACTCTTTCAACAATCAATTCCACCACCTTTTCAATCAAAATATCACTGGTATCTATTACCCAAGCACCTTTAACAATTTTTAATGGGTTAGTTTTTCGTGTTTTTTCGCGAGTATCTCTATCATGCAAAATATCATACACCTGAGCAAAAGTAATATCTTCGCCCCTTTCCAATAACTGCACATAACGCCGTTTCACTCTGATCATTTCATTAGCTGTAAGAAAAATTTTTAATTGTGCTTCTGGCAAAACATTATGAGTAATGTCTCTGCCTTCCATAACTACATTTTTACCCTTAGCAATGTCTTGTTGCTTTTTTACCAAAATTTTTCTAATATCGGGAAATTGCGAAACCACCGAAGCTCCTTGACCCATCTCCTCTGTACGAATCTTCCATGACACATCTTCATCGTCTAAAAGTACTGTAATCAGTCTGCCATCTTTTTCAGATTCTTTGGGAATTCTTAAATCTATTTGGATTTTTTTCAAAAGAGGGTTTATTTTTTTATGTTCTTTGGCATTTAATTTATTTCTTTTGGCTACTAGAGCAGCCACTCTATACATGGCACCAGTATCCACATATAAAAAACCCAGTCTATCAGCCACCAATCTAGAAACCGTACCCTTACCAGCAGCCACCGGACCATCCACCGCAACATGAAAAGATTTCTTCATTAGAACAGCCTACCCGAGTTTGGCGAACAAAATCAAGAGTTGCGTGTGAGATTGGTGCAACTCGATTAACTACATACGCTTTACAAATATGCATATCAGCTATATAATTTCCGCTTATTCTAATAACATTATTAATAAAAAAGTTAAAAATAATAAAATTTATTGAGTAAAATAAAATGATTTATATAAGAAAAATAACTAAAAATTACAAATATTCTTCATTTAATAGCTTTAAAACTAATAAGCTTGAAGGTATTGTGACCATTAATCAAACGGGTCTACCAATAGCCGATACCTATTTAATTGGACCAGAACTATATCAAAAATGGAAAAAGGATAAAAAGTTGGCAAAAACATTCCAAAAACAACTTGAAAGATCATGCAAAAATATACTAAAAAAATTTCCATCAATAACACTGAGAACTTGTTTTAAATTTGAAGGTTTTGAGAATCCTCGTGCCCTACCATCTTGGAGAAACATAACTTCTCACAGAGAAATATTAAAGCATATTTCAGCCGCATATAAGGCTGGAGAACAAGTAGCCAGAGACAATGACATATCTAAGTTTGAGCTGGGACTATTAATAATGGGCAGAGTTAATGCTAATAAAGGGGGTATCTGTGTTGTTGATGTTGAAAACACTAAGCAATGTATGATTGATGCCTGCTGGGGAGATGCCATTTATATTGCCAATGGTGAACCTGGCTATGATAGCTTTTGGACAAATGATAAAAACAAAATTCAAGAAAAAACTATTCGCAGACAAGAATCAGGATTTTTTTATAAAGGAATCGAGAGAAAAAAAATACAAATATCTAAAAAATCTCAAATGCAACAAAGCCTTAACGATAAAGAAGTTGAACAAATTTCAAAAAAAGCTTTTAAAGCAGCAAAATTTCACAAATCTAATCTAGAAATCGAATTTATGATCAACGCAAACGGAAGATTAGAAATGTATGAGATACAAGTAAAACCAGGATTTAAACTTATAAGCTCCAGCTCTTCCCCATCGCACAAAGACGCTATCTTAAAAGGCATAACTGCTTTTAACGGCCAATCTGCAGGACAAGTTAGATTAATCACAAGACAAAGTGACTTAAAGAAGATTAAAACAGGTGAAATTGCTGTGGTTCACCCAATTATGATGAGAACAGTTTTGCCCATAGTTAGTAAAGCAGCCGCCATTGTCACAGATTCTGGGGGTATTACTTCACATTTAGCAACGGTGGCCAAAGAGTTTCAAGTACCTTGTATTGTAAGTGCAAAAAATGCCACTAAGATTTTGAAACAAGAACAGAAAATATTTGTCGATGCTAATAGTGGAGAAATATTTCTAAGAAAACCAAAAAGCTTTTTGGATAAGCAGAGCGTTAGTTTTATTACCCAAATCAATAAAGCTGAAGATACAAATCTTGTTGGAGGTAAAGCAAAAAATTTACAAAAAATTTCGCAGTTAAACTACCCCAGTCCAAACGGACTAGTTATTACTACAACTGCCTTTGAATATTTTCTAGAAAAGAATAAGTTAGACACTCTAGCAAAAGAATTAGTTAGAAATTTAAGAAATCAAGATAAATTTGAAGATCTTGAGAATAAGTTTGAAAAAAAGATTTTAGAAGCTAAATTCCCAAAAAACTTAAAACAAGAAATTTTACAGACAATAATAACTCTCAAAAATAAATATCAGCACATTGCCATTCGATCGTCAGCTACTTGTGAAGATTCTAAGCAAGCTTCTTTTGCTGGACAATTTGAATCATATTTGAATATAAAAACTGAAAAAGAAATTTTAAACGCTATTAAAAAAGTCTGGATATCTACTTATAAATTCGGACCTCTTTTGTACGCGGAAAAAATGAATTTCAATCCCAGTAAAATCAAAATGGCGGTTATCTTGCAAGGAATGCTTAAAACAAAAAAGGCTGGAGTCTTGTTTACTCAAGACATTTGGCAAAAACAAGATTCTCTGGTTGTTATTGAATCTCACAATGGAACGGGAGAAATAGTGGTTGCAGGAACAAAAACACCGAATAGATATAAGGTAAATAAAAAAACCTCAGAAGTTGTAGAAAGAGAAATTGCAGATAAAAAAGGCTCTTTATCCCGTGATGAAATACAAAAATTACTAGATATCTCTAATAAACTAGAAAACCAACTCAAAGAAGCTCAGGATATAGAATGGGCAATTGAAAACGAAAAAATTTATCTATTGCAAACCAGGCCATTATCTAGTTAAAAAAATTTCCTACCAAAACCTATTTTCTCTTTGAGCGTTTTTTGCTGGCTCTTTTCTTTCTCTTGAGAGTAGATTTGGGCTGGCCATCCCATTCTTCTTTATCAGAAGTAACTAGCCCCCCTAAACCAACTACTATAAGGATTAGTGGCCAAAGATCCCAAAATTTCTTGGGCAATAAACCAACATTAGAAGCTAAAAAGATTAACCCCATAATTACTAATGCTAGGGGCCAAAATACTCGTTTGGGCATGATATTCCTCCAAATCCCTGCCAAGAACAGGAAAATTCTAATTTTTAATTAATAATTTCTAAACAATACTATGAGGCATTACTTATAAGCTATCAAGTGGTAACAGGTTATAATAAGGCAATGAAGTTAATTATTAATAAAAAAGCCAGATACGATTACGAGATTAGTAAAACCTATACTGCCGGTATTGTTCTAGAGGGCAGAGAGGTGAAAAGCCTGCGAGCTAAACATGCTAGCTTGACAGGCAGCTTTGTAAAAATTATCAATTCAGAAGCATTTTTACTTAACGCTCAAATCAACCCCTATGCCTTCGCTAAAAATGATGACTACAATCCCAAAAGAACCAGAAAGCTATTGCTTACAAAAAAAGAAATTGCTGATCTTGATCAGGCTACTAATAATAAAGGTTGGATGATTATCCCTCTATCAATATTTCTAAAAGGCAGAAACATCAAGGTTGACATTGGGCTTGGAAAAGGCAAAAAAGTACACGAAAAAAGAGAAGCCATTAAGAAAAGAGATTTGGAGAGGGAAGTTCGTAGAGACACGCTATAGCGTGTCTATATTACGACGCCAAGAAGACATGCTTTAGCATGTCTCTACAAAATGCTTCACAACTCAATTTCATACAACAAAGATCCACTTACAGCATAAGCTTTTGCCCGAGCTTCGCTCACTATGATCATAGTAGCTGAAGCGAGAGTTGAGCTTTTAATTTCTTTAACAAAATCTCCATCCTTTGTAATCACCACCAAACGATTTTTCTCAGGCTCCAACACATATAAATTTTCTAAACCCTCCTTGGTAAAAAGATAAATTGACGATGAAAAAGCTTCCTTTAAACCTCTAATTTCGAACTCTCCTATATTTCCCCTTACATATCGTTTTATTTCCCCCACATTGGTGCTCAGCCAAACATCTCCATCTATTTGCATGCCGTTAACAGTTTCGAAGTCTAAACCCTGCTTATCCTTCAACCAACCAATAGGATCAGAATAATTAGCATTCTCACCAGGAGAATACCTATATATATTTCGCTTACTAACGTTAAAAACATAAACAAAATCAGCAAAATAGTTAATAAATTTAGCCTCTCTATTAGAATCACCCTCATCTCGAAGATTTCTACTTTCGTCTGAATTGAGATCATAACTAAAAATACCAGATCCTAAAATAAAAATATCTTCACCATCAAAACTAATTACTCTAGGTTTCAACTCTTCAGCAAGATCTATTTTTTTACCTTCCTTGCTTTCTAGATTGAGTGTCAAAAGATCATTTTTATCTTTATCTAAAAATACTGCTGTGTCTCCAAACAAATCAACACTGTTGCTAATAAAATCACTTCCTGCGTCTATTAATCGCAAATCAAAAAAAGTTACTAGTTCACTAAATTCCTCCTTACCAGATATCTCTTCGAAAAA
This sequence comes from Patescibacteria group bacterium, assembly GCA_039714855.1. Taxonomy (GTDB): domain Bacteria; phylum Patescibacteriota; class Microgenomatia; order UBA1400; family PJMF01; genus JBDLIL01. The sequence continues at coordinate 1,277 of JBDLIL010000031.1, read as the reverse complement.
AACCTTAATCTTCCCCTCTTCTTCAAGAATAATCTTCTGAGCATACTTTTTGCTTTCAAATTTCTTTTTCAATACCTCGATTTCTTCCAAGCTAATTTCTATGTCGCTGCGAGCCTGAATGGGATCATCTTGCACTACCTGCTTGGCAGACTCAACTCTCTCCAATAGAGGAAGCATATATTCATCTAAATCTCTGCTTTGAGTTTTTTTATTCTGCCAGTTAATAACAAAAAATCCAGAGATGGGAACAACTACCAACAAAACTAATAAAGCAACTCTAATAATTTTTTTCTTTCTTTCTTCCTGTCCCAGATATGCTCCATCTTTAGAAACAAGTTTCTTAAGCGAATCCAGAACAAAATAAATTAGTCTTTTGATTAATCTTACTAGTAATCCAAAAACAGAAAGTAGTTTTTGAGATTTAAATTTTGGCAATTTGGCTAAAAAGTTAATTTTATTTTTTTCAGATTTATCTAGATTTCCGTCAATTTCTAAGTCTTTTGTCTCCAGATTGAATAATTTATCAAATGAATCATCCTCTTCACTTTCATCATCACTAATTTTTAATTTTGGTTTTGGATCAAATTTTTCCTCTTTAACTTCCTCCCTTTGATCAATTTGTAAAAAAGCAATACCACATAAAGATGAATTTTCTAAACGATGAATTTGAGGAATCAAGGAAGTAACTATACTATCGGTATCATAACCAAATTTTAATTTCTGCTCTATCTCTTGAGCAAATGCAGATGCTCCATTGCTAAGTAAAACCACTCTATCTCCTAGTGATATCGATCCTTCTATTAGAGTTAACTTATCTTGAGATTGTAAAAGCACACCTACTTTTTGGTCTCTTTTCAACAAGACTAAAGAATGATAAGTGGCAAAAATCACAGCTTCTTTTTCTCGCTCTCGAAACGAACAAGATAATTGCAAATTACTATCTTTTTCCTCAGCTCTTTTCAAAAGAAGCTCAAGAACCTGGTGGAATTCTGCTGCAGTTTCTAAAGAAGAGTTTTGAAGCGTCTCTAGCAATTCTAATCCAACATTGGCAGCATCACTACCGACTACTGTCACTACACAAACTACCCTCTTTTGGGGACTGTGAAAAACCTGTGACCACCCTGAATACTCAGGAAGTCCAAGCACTGGAGTCAGGGCAACTTTCATGTAAAACCAATTTTGTCCGATCGATGCTATGCCTGTCACGGACCTGATAAGAATACACGTAAAGCAGACTTGAGGTTGGATTTGGAAGAAGATGCGTTTTCTAAATTGAG
>JBDLIL010000030.1:0-11551 GCA_039714855.1 Patescibacteria group bacterium | reverse complement strand
GAGACTGCTAAAATTCCCCTCTTGAGAGGGGCAGATCCCGCCGACGGCGGGAATCGGGGTATGTTTCCCCAATTCAAACATCCACATTCATAGAACATCCCCCAGGCTTTCAGCCTGCCCCCTTAAAGAGGGATTTAATTAAGTAAATCTTAGCTTAAATATAACACCCAAAGCCTCTATACCATCAACCCAATTTATTTTTTTGCCTTCGGAAAAGTCTCTACCCACATAACTAATCGGCACTTCGTAAATATGAATTCCCATCTTTAAAATCTTGCAAGTAATTTCTGGCTCCAAATCAAAACTATTTGATTTCAGATTTAGAGATCTCATTAGTCGCGCGGGCATCACCTTATAGCAAGTTTCCATGTCTGAAAGTGTGGTATTAAACAACACATTAAGAATAAGATTCAAAACTGTATTTCCTACCTTGTGCCAAAAAAGCAAATTAGAATGAGGACCTGTAAACCGCGAACCGTAAACCACTTTGACTCTGCCTTTTTTTATTGGCTCTAATAATTTGGGAATATCATCTGGATCGTACTCTAGATCTGCATCTTGTATTAAAACAAAATCTCCGGTAACTTTTTTGAGTCCAAAACGTACTGCAGATCCTTTACCACCATTAGTTTTTTTGAAATATTTTATTTTTCTTGCCTGTCTCGAGCGAAGTCGAGAGATCTTCATTATCTTTTTCTCAGTTTTATCAGTACTCCCATCGTTGACTACTAGCACTTCTCTTACATCTCTTACCTTAATAAGCTTGGCTAACATGACAGCCACTGTAGCTTCTTCATTGTAGACGGGAACTATTACTGACAATTTCATAGGTAAAAAATAACCCCGCTAACGGCAGGGCTATTTCTTATTATTAATTATATTTTTCCATTCGGCAAGTTACAGACGTTGCATTACAACGTCTTTACATTATTTTATTCTTTTACCACTTCACCCTCTTCAGCATCTTTCTTATCATCAGGCTTACCATCTTTTCTATCCTTAGCGGTCCCTGCCTGTCCGCCTTTGGCGGAAGCTGTCGAAGGGTCAGCTTTCTGTTCGTCCTCCTTAGCTTTAGCGGCGGAGGAAAATGCAGCCGCCATTTTTTGAGCCTCATTAAGAGTTTCCTCGGTAGCTTTTTTCAAATCTTCAGTACTAGCATCTTCTTTGGCAGCTAATTCTTTAAGCTTTTTGACGTTTTCTTCTATGGAATCTTTATCTTTTTTATCCAGCTTGTCACCATAATCAGCTAGTTGCTTTTCTAATTCAAAAGCTACACTGGTGGCCTGATTTTTAGCTTCAACTAATTTTTTCTTTTTCTTATCATCATCAGCATGCTTCTCAGCATCCTGCTTCATTTTTTCTACTTCTTCGTCACTCAAATTTGTAGAATTCTGAATGGTAATTTTTTGCTCTTTATTAGTATTCTTATCTTTGGCAGTGACATTGAGAATTCCATTACTGTCTATGTCAAAAGTAACCTCTACCTGTGGCATACCTCTGCGAGCTGGCGGAATACCGTCTAAAATAAATCTACCCAAAGTCTTATTATCAGCTGCCATCTCTCTCTCACCCTGCAGAACATTAATTTCTACTTGAGTCTGATTGTCTGCAGCTGTAGAAAACACCTGAGATTTACTAGTAGGAATAGTAGTGTTTCGCTCTATTAATGGCGTACGCACCCCACCCAAAGTTTCCAACCCCAATGTCAGTGGAGTAACATCTAAGAGCACTACATCACTAACATCACCACCTATTACACCAGCTTGAATAGCAGCTCCGATGGCCACAACTTCATCAGGATTAACTCCCTTATGTGCTTCCTTGCCAAAGAATTTTTTAACCTCTTCTTGAATTCTTGGCATTCTAGTTTGACCACCTACCAAAATTACTTCGTCTATTTCAGTTTTTTTCTTGCCCGCATCTTTTAGAGCTTTTTCAACAGGTTTGAAACTGCCTTTAATCAAATCATCAACCAACTCCTCTAATTTTGCTCTAGTAACAGTCATTGTTAGATGCAAAGGTTGCCCGTCATCTCCTTGAGTAATAAATGGTTGATTAATTTCGGAAGCTTGAGCGCTAGATAATTCTATTTTGGCTTTTTCTGCAGCGTCTTTAATACGTTGAAGTGCTTGAGGATCTTTTGACAAATCTTTGCCCTGCGCTTTTTTAAATTCTGCCACTATGTATTCAATTAACTTACTGTCAAAATCATCACCACCTAAAAAGGTGTCACCGTTGGTAGATTTAACTTCAAAGACACCATCGCCAATTTCTAAAATTGAGATATCAAAGGTACCACCACCAAGATCATAAACCGCAATAGTTTGGTTGCCCTTTTTATCCAAACCATAGGCTAGAGCTGCAGCCGTAGGTTCATTAACTATGCGCTCAACTTTGAGCCCAGCAATTTCCCCCGCCTGCTTAGTAGCCTGACGCTGACTGTCATCAAAGTAGGCCGGCACCGTAATTACAGCACTACTGACAGTACCTCCCAAATAACTCTCAGCATCTGCTTTTGCTTTAGCCAGAATTTTGGCTGAAACTTCTTGTGGTGTAAGTTTCTTGCCATTTACTTTGGCTACTGCCATACCGTCTTTGCCTTCTACTATTTCATAGCTAACATGCTTCACAGCAGCCGAAATAGCTTTATCTTTAAGTTTTCGCCCCATGAACCGCTTCACTGAATTGACAGTATTTTCTGGATTCAAAACCATCTGCCTTTTGGCTGTGTCACCAACTAACACCTCATCACCTTTAAAACCAACAATGGATGGAAATGTATTTTTTCCTTCGGCTGTAGGAATTACTTTTGGCGAGCCACCTTCCATTACAGCTACCGCACTATTGGTAGTTCCTAGATCAATACCAATGATTTTGCCTGAATTTGACATATTATTCTCCTATTTTGTAATAGACACAAAATTATCTGTCTCTACGAGACTATCACTTTTGCGTGACGAATTACTTTGTTATTTAATTTGTAACCTTTGCTAGCTAATTTTTGTACAGACGCAGTATGCTGCGTTCCTACCTGTCGCTTACCACCTTGCTCACTCTCAACTGCTTCCATCAACTCTAAATCAAACTTATCTCCTGACTCTGGATTAATTTCCTCCAAACCGTGATCTTTTAAAACTTCCCAAAGTTGACTTATCACCATATCTAAACCTTGATCGTTAATTTGTGCTGCTGCTAAAAACAAGTGGTCTAATGGCTGTATTAAATCTGCGATTAGTTCACTCACTGATAATTTAATAATTTCCAATCTTTCTTGCTGTTGTCGTCTGATTAGGTTTTGATAATCTGCGACTGCACGTTTTTCCCGTTCTTGGGATTCTTGTAAGCTAATTTTTAAACTAATCTTTTTATTTTTTATTTTATTTTGCATTTTTATTTAAAGTTTGAAATTCTCCCCTACGCCCCTGCCCCCATTTCTAAAAGCAAAGCTCTAAAATATTTCATCAGTGGAATTACATAGCGATACTCAAATCTAGATGACCCAATAACCCCCAAACGGCAAACATTGTCACCAAAATCTAAACGGGTATATATCACACCCACAGAATCTAAATTTTTGTTGCCGAGTTCTGATCCATATACCATGTGAATTTGGTTTTCACTTTTTCCAAAATCGAAAATCTCCTCTAAAAGTGATGCTTCTTCAATAAGACTTAAGACAGTTCTCATAACATCGATGTCATAAAATTCTGGCATTTGCAAAAGATTGGCGTAACCGGAATGGTAAAGTCTCCTGTCACTAGTCATAGCAATACCTAGCGAGTTTGTCCTATCAGCTAACACCGCAGTAGCTTCTTTGAGCAAATGAGAAAGCTCATCTCTAGAGCTCCAAATTTTCTCTTTAGCACTTACTTCATCAGCCACTGACAACTCTTTTTCCTTCATAAGCTCATTAACATACAACTTCAAGGCCTGAGGAGTAGGCAACCTACCTGCACTAGAGTGAGATTTTTTTAAATAACCTTTTTGAGTCAAAACAACCATTTCGTTACGAATAGTTGCCGGCGATACTCCAATTTGAAATTTTTTATCAATAGTATCAGAACCAACAGAAGCAGCTGTTTCTATGAATTCTTCAATAATAGCTCTTAATATCTGGATCTGTCTGGCTGATAGATTGATCATATTTAGCAATCATAGATCATGACTGCTAAGCTGTCAACATGTTATATTAATGTCATGCCTCAATTGCGTTTAAGAAACTCTTCGACTATGCTCAGGGCAAGAAAACAAAGTAAATTAAAACTTCTTCTTAAAGTTAGTCCGTTATTAGTGGTTGTGGTTATTGTGTTAATAAGTGTGGCTCAATTAAAAGTAGTGAGAGATTTTTTTGGTCGAGCCAGTGGTGAGCCGGCCAACTTAAAAGTAGATACTTTAGGAATCATTGGCCCCATGCCACGACCTTGGAGAAATCTCGCTCAAGGTGGCGAAGATTTTGCTTGGCGACTTCAACCTATACAATCTCAAGTCAATGCCCTTCATCCTAGATATATTAGACTTGACCACATTTATGATTTTTATGACATTGTTCAGGGCAGCTCTGGCAATCTGACTTTTGATTTTTCCAAACTAGATTTAGTTCTAAATGACATCCAGGCAACAGGTGCCAAGCCTTACATTGCCTTGTCTTACATGCCGCCAACAATTTCCAGTGGAGACATCACCGATGCTCCCGTTAATTGGGCCGATTGGCAATTAACTATCCAAAAAACTATTGAACATATCAGCGGAACTAGAAAAACTCCAGACGTTTACTACGAGGTTTGGAACGAGCCAGATCTTTTTGGCGGCTGGAAATATTACGGTGATAAAAATTATCTCACTATGTATAGCTACGCTGCTTATGGTGCTGCCAATGCGCGTGGTACCCTGCCCTACAAATTTGGCGGACCAGCCACTACAGCACTGTACAAAAACTGGTTCAATGCTCTAGCAAAACATGCTGTGAGTAATAATTTACGTTTTGATTTCTTTTCCTGGCACCACTATACCTATGATTTGGATGCTTATAAAAAAGACATGCTGGAAGTCAGAGAGTGGATCAGAGAATTTCCTATGCTAGAACCTACTTTGGAATTTCATATTACTGAATGGGGTCACGACAGCGAAAACAATGCTGGCTATGATTCGCTCTTTTCTGCAGCCCACACCGTAGCAGGAGCCATAGAAATGGTGGGTGTAGTTAAAAATGCTTTTGTCTTTGAAATCCAAGACGGCAAAGATCCTGCTGGAGCTGCAGCTTGGGGGCGTTGGGGTTTATTGCAACACAATGACCATGGGGCTAAAGCTAAGCCAAGATACTGGGGCTTGCGTATGCTAGACAGGATTGGCGATCAAAGATTGCAACTTTTGGGCAAGGGCTCGTGGGTAAAAGCTCTGGCAGCCAGAGATGATGAAGGCAACACCGAAGTGGTAATCAGTAATTATGATATGAAAGGTAGACATGCAGAAACAGTGCCGCTAACTTTTCAAAACATTACTCCTGGTACTTACACCATTAATAAAGAATTTTTAAGTGGTCAGAAAACTAGTGAAGAAGTGGCCACTACTTCTGCAGTATTGCAAACCTTCATCCCCATGCGGGCAAATAACGTAGCGTTTGTGGAGTTAGTAAAAAATTAAAATTCCTTAACTAAGAGTTGTTATTTTAAGCTCTTTAAACTTATTTAGTCTTTTGTCATTCGTCCAAAACTCATCTATATTTTCAGATAAAGCAGTTGCTAAATGAATAGCATCAGGTGTTTTAACACTATAAAAAGCTCTTATTCTAGCAGCGTCTATGGCAATTTTTCTATTTACTGGAATAAAATCTATTGCAAAAGGCTTGTTATCTAAATTGGAATACTTAGCCAACAGATCTTCTCTAGATTTTTTGAAAGGTAAATGCAAAATTTCCGACCATACTATAACGGAGCAAGTAAGTTTTATTTTTTTCTCCAAAGCATTATGAAATAATTTTTCTAATTTAGCTTTGTATTTCTTATTTCCTTCAAAAAAATATATAAATATATTGCTGTCCAAAAATATTTTTTTCATTAAATCCAATCTTGAGCATTTTGTTTAATAATCTTTTTTGCTCCTCCACTCTTTTTATATATATCACTAGCACTCCCACTCATCTCCTTAACAGGGTCAATTTCTTTTCTAGACAATGGTGTAAGGATAACTTTGCCCTTATCTACAACCCAACTAACAACGTCACCAGCCTGGAGCTCTAATGCGTCCCTTACTAACTTAGGTAGGGTTACCTGATATTGAGAACTTATATTGCCCGAGGTACTTAAAATTTGATTCATAATACATTTATTATATGCTTTAGAATAAATGTGTCAATAGATAAATAAATGTGGCACTTGTGAAGTTAAAAAAGAACTAATTTCTTTATCTTCCTCTCAAACTCTTTCTTACTAAACTTCCCTGCATGTTTTTTAATTTTATTTTTATCAAATTTTTGTTTCTCAAATTTTTTAATTGCTTCCTCTAAGCCTTTAAAATTTAAATCTTCAAAAAAGATGCCAGTTTTTTTGTCTAAAACAGTTTCTAATGGGCCGCCAGAGGCATGTGCTATTACTGGCACACCATGCATCATCGCTTCTACCGGAATCATGCCAAAATCTTCGTCTTCTACTGGGTAGATTAAAGCTTTGGCAGCTGAGTATAAATTATTTAATTTTTTATCATCAACACTACCTAATATTTCTACTGTATTCCCCACCATTTCTTTAAGCTGATTAAGCATTTTTCCAGTACCAACTACCTTAAGTGGTAGATTTAATTTGTTACAAACTTGTACAGCGATCTCCGGATGCTTAGCCAACGCTAGTCTGTTTACGTAAAGATAATATTCACCACCACTGTCATCCCGGCGAAGGCCGGGATCCATAGCATCTTTAACACTCACTGGTGGAAAAACTACCACACTGTCTCTTCTATAGAACTTCTCTATTCTTCTTTTGGTCTCTTCTGAATTAGCTATAAAAACATCTACTTTTTGGGCAATTTTAAAATCTATTTGTCGCAAATAGAAATTAATTAATTCTCCAAAGATACGAACAAAAATATTTTTTTTCCAGCTAGTGCTAGTACTATAGCCATAGAGTGAACGTGGAGGCGTATGACAATAACAAAGATGCTTGCCATTTCTTACTTTAACGGCTTTGGCATAATAAGCATTAGAAGAAGAAATTACTAAATCAAATTTTGATAAATCTAAATCTGCAAAAGCATGGGGAGCTAAAAAACGCAATGGTGAATATAATTTTTTTATAAATGGAATGTCCGCCATCCAAGTCGTCTTGATATTCCACTTTTTAAATTTTTTATAGTGAATTCCCAAAGATTTTTTATCTACAAATGCAGTATAAACTGGAGCCTCTGGGTAGATTTCATGCAGAGCCTCTAGCACTCTTTCAGCTCCACCATATTCTCGCAAGTAGTCGTGCGCTAAAGCTATACGCATAATCTATATAATAACTCAGAGTGCCTGATTAAACTAGAATAATGCCTCTTGTAAACCTATTTCAAAATCATCTTTGGGCAGCATTTTGATGAGTGATTCAAATTCAAATTCTTCAAATAGTGCTGCTGCTTCCTCTTTGTCATAGCCATTAATCCTACATTTTTCTAAATCTAACTTTATTGGAGCACCTCTATTTATAGTTACTAGCTCCTTACTCATGATTGCATCTTGTTTACTAGATTTTAATTTTTCTAAAACACTGCCTCTTAGCAATTTATTTTCTGAATTTATATTCTTATATAAATTCTCTATACTGCTAAATTCTTGGATTAATTTGGTAGCAGTTTTTTGCCCAATGCCTTTTATACCAGGTACATTATCAGAAGGATCTCCCATCAGAGCCTTCATGTCTATCACTTGCTCTGGAGTAATACTCAGCTCTTGCTCAACTATTGCTGGATCATATTCTGTGTCAGCTCTTTTTTTACTGCGCGACGGAATAAATACATGAACTTTGTCTGTCACTAATTGCAACATATCCTTATCGCCGGTAACTATAATAGTTCGCAGCTTGTTATTTGCTGCTTGAAATTTACTCGCTTGCGCAGAAAGCGAGCCTATAAGATCATCAGCCTCATAGCCAGCTATTTCAAATCTAGGAATATTTAGTGCATCCACCACTTGCTTAACTAAATCTATCTGTGGTTTAAGCTCATCGGGCATTTCTTTTCTGTTAGCCTTGTAACCTTCATAAGATTTAGCTCTAAAAGTTTTTTCTTTATGGTCAAAACAAATAGCCACATATTTAGGATCAAAATCTTTTAATACTTTCAAAAGTATTCTAGAAAAACCATAAACGGCATTTACCAAAATGCCATCTTTCATATTAAGCTCTGGAAAAGCATAGAAAGCCCTGTAAATTAAAGCATGAGCGTCTACCAATAGGAGAATATCTTTATTATCTGTCACTTTTTTCTTCTTCACTTTTGACTAAAAAATCTGAACGCTTCATAAGATCGTCAATAATTTTTTCCATCCTGTCAAACCTTTCAAAAAGCCGACGCCAATAAAACTCATCTTGAACTCTATTGACAGTACTACCCATCATGGCAATTAAAAGACCAAACATGATGGCACCTATGAGCTGCAACACAATTCCTAGAATTTTTCCTGGAAAAGTTACTGGCACATAGTCCCCATAACCCACAGTGGTAAGGGTAGTTACTGCCCACCAAAGTCCATCAAATGGGGTTTTGATGTTTCCCTGATTGTTCTCCAATGGCACTATTAATAAACCTAGGCCCAAAGCTATAACAAACATGGCTATAAGTAAAAAACGAAATTTGCGCTGTTCAAGCAATTTCCGCGGAGCAATATGATTCATGTATCTAATACTAGTGAAACTTAGTAATTAGAGCAATTAGGAATTAGACATTCTCTTTGCCTTCTCCATCCCCATCAATTTTTCAAAATCATCACTATCCAATGTTTCAACATCCAATAGTTGCTCGGCAACTTTTTCTAATTCCTTTTTATACTTTTTCAAAAGCAATGCTGCTTGCTTCTCACCAGCTTTGACTATTTTGGTCACAGCATTATCTACTTTTTCTTGCAACCTATCAGAAATTTTTTGCGGCTCTAAAACGGCCCTGCGATAATTACTGTTTTCCACCTGCGGAGCAAAATTCATAGGACCTAAATCACTCATTCCGTAATCTATTACCATGGCTCTAGCAATTTTAGTAGCTCGTTGAATATCATTACTAGCACCTGCAGTTTGTTCATCAAAGATCATTTCCTCAGCTGCTCTACCTCCCAATAACACTGCTATTTCGTCGAGTAAATCTTTTTTGGTAGTTTGGACCTTATCTTTTTCCGGAGGCGTCAGAGTGAAGCCCAATGCATGACCGCGAGACACTATTGATACCCTGTGCACCGGATCAGCATGGGGTAAAACATGAGCAATTACTGCGTGACCCGCTTCATGGTAAGCTGTCATTTTTCTCTCAAAATCATCATGTAATCTTTTTTTACTTCTACCCAATTTAACCTTAAGCGAAGCTTCTTCTATATCCGGCATGCTAATTTCAGATTTACTAGCTATAGCCACAGCGATAGCAGCCTCATTAAGCATGTTTTCTATGTCAGCACCGCTAAACCCAACTGTACGCTTGGACACTTTATCCCAATTCACATCTTTAGCAAAAGGCTTACCCTTGGCATGGATCTTAATGATAAACTTGCGTTCTTTTAGATCGGGTAAATTAACCACTACTCTGCGATCAAATCTACCGGGTCGTACCAACGCCGGATCCAACATGTCGCCCCTATTAGTAGCTGCCATTACAACCACATTATCATTTTGGGTAAAACCATCCATTTCAACTAAAATCTGATTTAAAGTCTGCTCTCTTTCATCATGACCACCCATGCTGCCATGGCCTCTGATACGACCAATGGCATCAATTTCATCAATAAAAATAATAGCAGGAGCTAATTTTTTTGCTGTTTTAAACAAATCTCTAGCTCGAGAAGCACCCACACCCACCAACATTTCCATAAATTCACTTCCCGCAATGGAAAGAAATTGCACATTGGCCTCACCTGCCACTGCTCTAGCAAGTAAAGTCTTACCTGTTCCTGATGGTCCAACCAAAAGTACACCTTTGGGAGTTCTAGCTCCCACTTTTTTATATTTTTTGGGATGTTTTAAAAAGTCAACAATTTCTTCCAATTCTTTTTTGGCTTCGTCCATACCACCCACGTTGGCAAATTTGGTAGATTGCTTGCCTTTGATAAAAATCTTAGCCTTACTTCTACCAATTCCCATAATATCGCCAGCACCACCCCTCATCTGTCTGAACAAAAAGAAAAATACTATCACTGCTAAAAATATGGGAGCAATATTTAAAAATAAATCCCAAGCCATTTCGCTAAAAGACAAATTGCGAATTTTAACGTTGACTGCTGCCAAATCAATATCGGATTGATTTAGAATTGTAGTCAAATCTTGCCCATCTTCTTTTCTAGCTACTCTTTGACTTAGGTCTTTATAATAAATACGAACTTCAGGCCCCGCGATTTCCAATCTCTCCACTTTTTCTTCCCTAACATCTTTAACCAATTCTGATAATGACAATTCTTCTTTAATGTTGCCATTTATCAAGTTTAGAATTAATGGTACAAAAAGTAGGCCAATTATTAAGTAAACGATACCTTGACTAAGAATCTTATTAAGATTTGCGTTCATCTCGATTTTTTTCCAGCCAGAGTTTGGTCGGTTTTTGCTTGAAATATTTTTGGGGAGCTTATTTTTACCTATCTTTTTCGATTTATTTTGCTTCATAATCTAGCTATTCTAACACAGGGCTTGATGTAAACGTAGGCAATTGCCAAACTGTAGCAAACTGTTATATAACAAGGAAATTATGACTGCCAAGAAAAAACAACCCAAAACACTAGATGAAGCCTACGAAGTGGTTTTAGAAGAGCTTTTAGAGATGTTTCTCAAAAAGCATCATGATTACGGCAAAGGTAATATTTTAAGCATCAAAGAATTGGGAATTTCTTTTCGTGTAGCCGAAAAAATTGAAAGATTAAAGAATTTATATTTACAAAATGATGGGGTTACGAATGAATCTATAGAAGAAACTTGGCTGGATATTGCTACTTATGGCGTCATTGCAGTGCTCTATGGCAGAGGCTGGTTTCAAAAATTGGAAGTTAAAAAGAAGAAGTAGAAATATTTTTTCAAAATCTGCGTACTGAATAATATCTTTCATAATTTTTTCAAAAAAATAAATTTAATACGTGTTCATTGCAAATAACTTGCGCAAAAATAATCCCCATCGTCATCAAACTCACAGGTAGCACCCCATTGAAAAGGAGGACCATCAGAATTGCCCATTCCTTCTATTTCTAATTTTGCACAAGCACAGTATCTGCCTGTTGAAGGATTAACCTGAATATAATACCCAGGATAGGGTGATGGCTTAGGGTCAGAGGGCAATCCTCCCTGGATTGACTCCACCATTGCTTCGATATCTCCATATTTACCATTACTCGTATAGTATT